>DGDU01000051.1:22260-73223 GCA_002385605.1 Christensenella sp. UBA3944 | reverse complement strand
CAGGAAGGGATAAAGATTAATATCATGTTGTTTGATAACGGCGGCTTCGGCTGCATAAACAACCTGCAGATGGGCAAGGGCATAGACAGCTTTGCCACCGAGTTCCGTTACGGCGCAAAAGCCGACACCGAATATGTGCCCATCGATTTTGCCATGAACGCCCGCTCGTACGGCTTCGCGGCGTATACAGCGAAGACACCCGGGGAGCTTGAGGAAGCGATTAAAGCGTCTTTGAAAGAGACCCGCCCCACGCTTATAGACATAAAGGTTCTGCCCAAGACGATGACGGACGGCTACGAAGGCGGCTGGTGGCAATGCGGCGTTTCGCGCAACCCCCGCAACGAAAAGCAAAAACTGGCCCTTGAGGACCAAATAAACCATATAAAAGAGGACTAACGGAGAAATTTTTATGCTGGACAAGAAAAACATCAAGCTGGGCATAGCGCCCATAGCGTGGACAAACGACGACATGCCCGATCTGGGAGCCGAAAACACCTTCGAGCAATGCGTAAGCGAAATGGCTCTCGCGGGTTACAAGGGGTGCGAGATAGGCAACAAGTACCCCAAAAAGCCCAAAGACCTCAAAAAGGCCTTGAAGCTTCGCAAGCTGAAAATCGCCAACAGTTGGTTTTCTACCTTCCTTCTCACCGAGCCCTACGAGAAGGTGGAGAAGGAATTCCGCAAAAAGTGCAAATTCCTTAAAGCCGTGGGCGCCGGGATTATCGGCGTGAGCGAGCAAAGCTACAGCATCCAGGGGCAGATGGAAACCCCCGTCTTCGAGAAAAAGTATGTTCTTAACGACGCCGAGTGGAAGACCCTTAACGAAGGGCTTAACAAGCTGGGCGCCGTCGCGAAAGAGTACGGCATAACGATGACATTCCATCACCACATGGGCACCGTCGTGCAGACAGAAGCCGAGATAGACCGCATGATGGAAGGCACCGACCCCTCCCTTGTATTTCTTCTTTTCGACAGCGGGCATCTTGCCTACTGCGGAGAAAATTACATGTCCGTCCTTAACAAATACGCCTCCCGCATAAAGCATGTCCATCTTAAGGATATCCGCCCCGAGGTTGTCGCCAAGGTTAAGGCAGAGCATTTGTCCTTTTTGCAGGGCGTAAGGCTTGGCACCTTCACCGTTCCCGGCGACGGCGCGATAGATTTCGTGCCTATCATCGAGGCTCTCGGTAAAGCGGGATACAAGGGCTGGCTTCTTGTAGAGGCAGAACAAGACCCAGCCAAGGCAAATCCGTTAGAGTACGCTATAAAAGCGCGCAAATACATCAAAAAAATAGCTAAAATCTAGGGAAGGAGTAACTTATGGTTAAGATAGGTATTATTGGAGCTGGCAGAATAGGCAAGGTGCATACCGAGTCCATCACCCGCTATGTAAAGGGCGCCGAGGTAAAGGCGATAGCCGATCCCTTCATCAACGAAGAGACAAAGGCCTGGGCAAAATCTTTGGGCATAGCCGAGGTTTATGACGATTACAAAAAGATTCTCGAGGATAAAGAGATCTCGATAGTCCTCATTTGCTCGTCGACGGATACCCACAGCAAGATATCTTTGGAGGCGATTGCGGCGGGCAAGCACATCTTCTGCGAAAAGCCCATCGACCACGATGTAAACAAGATTAAAGAGGTCATGGACGCCCTTAAGGGCAGCAATGTAAAGTATCAGGTTGGCTTTAACCGCCGCTTCGATCACAACTTCAGGGCGGCGAGAGAGGCCGTTAAAGCGGGCAAGATAGGCGAGCTTAATGTATTAAAGATTACTTCCCGCGACCCCGCCCCGCCTCCCGTGTCCTACATAAAGGTTTCGGGCGGCATATTCCTCGATATGACCATCCATGATTTCGACATGGTAAGGTTTATGTCGGGCGCCGAGGTAGAGGAAGTTTATGCCGTGGGCGGCGTCCTCGTGGACAAAGCGATAGGCGAGGCAGGCGACATCGACACCGCCATCATAACTATGAAGCTTTCCAACGGCGCGCTCGCCGTTATAGACAACTGCCGCAGGGCATCCTACGGCTACGACCAGAGGGTTGAGGCGTTCGGAAGCCTCGGGCAGGTCGCTATCGAAAACGACACCGACTCGACCGCCGTCGTAAGCTGCGCCGAGGGCGTTATCGCCGAGAAGCCCAAGCACTTCTTCCTAGAGAGGTATATGCAGGCTTACGCAGACGAGATTACATCCTTTATCGACGCCGTTTTGAAGGATAAGGAAGTTGAGGTTAATGTAATAGACGGGCTTAAGCCCGTGCTTATCGGCCTTGCCGCTAAGCTTTCGATTGCCGAAAACCGCCCCGTAAAGGTTGCCGAGATAGCGGCAGAATTCGGGTTATAATGCCCTTAGCCGCGGCAAAAAAATAAGACAAAAGAGGTGGCTGTATGCCCAATATGGTAGCGCATATTTATTTCGGCAAGGAGGTGCTTAAAGAGCTTCCCGCCGAGATTAAACAGATTTGCGAGAAATATATCGACGCTTTTTTATACGGCACGATAGGGCCCGACTTCCTTTTTGCACTTCGCGAGATAGGCGACCCCGCCAAAAGGTACACAAACATTATGCAGACATGCAGGGTTTACGAAACCTTCCGGTCGATTGCGAAGCGCCTTTGCGAGGTAAAAGACGAGCGTGAGATTAGCTACGCCATGGGGCTTATGTGCCACTATGTTGCCGACTTCAATATCCATCCTTATGTGTGGTTTTTCTGCGAGGAAGGCTTCGTGAAAGACCTTGAGCTTTTGGATAAGCCCCATGTTCACGGGCATATCGAGCTCGCTTTCGACGAATACACGGCAAGGGAGCTTATTAAAGACCGCTGGTACAAGCCCGCTAAAGACCTGAGAACCTCGGCAAAGACAAACGAGGCGATAGCCAACTTTTATGTGGGCGCGGTTAATAAAATTGTCGGGCTTGATGTAAGCAAGTTTAAGATTAAGCTTGCCGTAAAAGTCACGAGGTTTTTCGCGCGGGTTGCCTTCGACCGCACGGGCATTAAGAAAAGGATATTTAAATTTCTCGAGGAGAAAGTCCTGCATGCCCGCAAGCTAACCACCTCCATGCGCCCGCCGTACGGCTACGGAGAGATAGATTATCTTAATTTCTCGCATAAGCCCTTCCGCAAGGTGAGGGATATGGACGAAACGATAAACCTTTCCTTCCCCGAGTTGCTGGAAAAATCCAAAGAGATTGCCGTGGATTATGCCGTGAAGTTTTATGAGGCTATTAAAAAGGACGGCGATCTGGAGCCCATGGGAGGCTATGAGGCTTTCAAGATAAACTACGAGGGCGTAACGAACATAAAGCCATAAAAAGAAGCGGCTTCGGGATAAGAAGCCGCTTTTGTTTAATAGGATTTGGTATATTTAGTTTGCCCCTTCGGCCGCTTTCAGCAAAAAGCTTTCGAGCAACTCCAGCCTTTGGGCGGGGGTTTTTCTTTTGTTGTCGAAGATGATGAGGGGCGGGTCGGAAGGCGATAGGACAGCGGAGTTTGCGAACTCGGACAGCGCCTTGAACACTCTTTCATTCTTATATAGCCCGTTGTCGTGGAAGTATATGGCTAAGCCTTCATGTGTTGCCACGATGCGCTTTGCGTCTATATTCTGAGCGAGATTCTTTACAAGGCCTATGGTTATAAGGAGTTTTACGCTCTCGGGCGGCTTGCCGTAAATGTCGGTGATTTCGTCGATAAGCTCTTTCTTTTCTTCAAGAGAAGAGAGAAGGGATACGCCCTTATAGAATTTAACACGCCGCTCGGAATCGGTGATGTATTCTTTGGGCAGGGATACATCGCCGTCCGCCGAAATTTCTATTTCCTTGCGCGGCTTGAGCGCTTCGCCCTTTAGTTCGCCCACCGTTTCGGCGAGCAGTTTTACATACATATCGTAGCCCACCTTTTCCATATTGCCGTGCTGCTCGCGCCCCAGAATGTTGCCCGCGCCCCTTATCTCGAGGTCCTGCATGGCGACCTTGAAGCCGCTGCCAAGCTCGGTAAAGCCCATTATGGCGTCTAAGCGTTTGACGGCGTTTTCGGTGAGGACTTTGCTTTCCCTTACCGTAAAGTAGGCGTAGGCGAGGTTGTGGCTTCTGCCAACCCTGCCACGGAGCTGATACATCTCGGCAAGGCCCAGCATGTCGCTGTCTATAACAATAAGGGTGTTGGCGTCGGGAAGGTCTATGCCGTTTTCTATAATGGTTGTGCATATAAGCACATTGGCTTCCTTTTCGTAGAAGGCGCGGATTTTTTCCTCAAGCTCATGGGTGGCCATCTGCCCATGGGCGTATATTACCCTGGCGTTGTCGTCGAGGATATCCACTATATGGTTATAGAAGTTCTCGATGCCAGTAACACGGTTGTAAAGTATGAAAACCTGCCCGTTCCGGGCGAGCTCCCGCCTTACGGCGTCCTGCACGAGGGTGTCGCTGTACTCCACAACATAGGTTTCGACGGGCAGGCGGTTTACGGGCGGTGTTTCGAGCGTCGAGATATCCCTGATACCCGAAAGCGCCATATGCAGGGTGCGGGGGATGGGGGTCGCCGAGAGGGCGAGCACATTTACATTGTTTTTGAGGACTTTGATTTTTTCCTTGTGCTCGACGCCGAAGCGCTGCTCTTCGTCCAGGACAAGAAGCCCAAGGTCATGGAAAACGACATCCTTGCTTAAAATCCTGTGCGTGGCGACTATTACGTTGGTTTCGCCCTTTTCTATCCGCTTAAGCGCCTCTTTTATATACTCCTGCGACACGAAGCGGGAGAGCATATCGATTTTTATGCCGAAAGGCGCGAACCTTTGCTTTATGGTGTTGTAGTGCTGCTGGCAGAGTATTGTGGTAGGGGAGAGGATAGCGGCTTGCTTCCCTTCCATAACCGTTTTGAATATAGCGCGGATGGCAACCTCGGTCTTGCCGAAGCCGACATCGCCGCAAAGCAGCCTGTCCATAACCTTGCCCTTCTCCATATCCTCTTTTATCTCGGATATGGCTATGAGCTGGTCGTCGGTTTCGGTGAACTCGAAACTTTCCTCAAGCTCCTTTTGCCAGGGGGTGTCGGGCTGGTATTTGTGCCCCTTCATGTTGAGGCGTTTTTCGTAAAGCGCGACAAGGTCTATCGCCATCTTTTTTATGGAGGACTTAACGCGCTCTTTTACCCGCTCGAACTCCTTGCCGCCTATGCGGTGCAGGGTGGGCGTGCCCCCGCCCGTGTACTTTTCTATACTGTCTAACTGGTCTACGGGCAGATACAGCCTGTCGCCGCCCTTATACAGCACGACATAATAGTCACGCTTGCCGTTTCTTGTTTCGACCGAAACAACGCCTTCCGAAAGCCCTATGCCGTGCTTTTCGTGCACGACATAGTCGCCCTTTACGGGCATAACGAAGGCCTGGCGCTTTCTCGCGGCCGATTTCTTTTTGGCGGTAGCCTTTCTTAGTATCTCGTCGGTGCCTACAACGGCTAAATGGTATTTGGGATAATTGAAGCCCCTTGAAACCTGCTTAGTGACGATAATTACTTCTCTTAAAGCGCCTTCGCCGTCGGGGGATATTTGCGAAGCTATGCCGTTTTCCAAAAGGAAGTCGGATATCGCTTTGGCGGCGGTGTCGTTGCCCGTAAAGATATATACCCTTCCGCCGCTCAGCGCTATGTTGTTCGCGTCCTGAGCCAGCGTCTGCATGTTTACGCTGTATCGGGGCATGGGCATCGCCTTTATGTTGTATAGGGCGTCGGGCTCGAAAACGGGGTTTTGCGAGGTTATCTGCTGGAAGCCCAGCAGGGTGAATTTTTTGGCAAGCCCGTAAACCTTCTCCATTGCCATCAGGCTTTTTGAATGCTCGGGAAGCGCCTCGCCCGCCTCTATAAAGGTCTTAAGCCTTATGTTATGGGCGTTATGCGCAAGCCTTATTTTATCGTCTATGGCTTTTATCTCGTCCCATACGATAACCGCGTCGCCCGGCAGATAGTCGAATATGGTGGACATCATATCCGTCATAAACGGTATCAGCCACACTAGGGAGGGGTCGGAGGGGTTAATCTCTAACTTGCGTATGATGTCGTCTATGATTTCGGTTGTTTTTTGCTTGGCGTTGCGGCGGGCAAACTGAAGCTTTTTAAGAAGTTCTTCCTTTTTGTCACCCGATATGAGAATATCCGAGCGGGGCGTGATTATGGCTTCGTTTAGCGCGCGCACGCTTATCATCGAATCGGGCGCGAACAGCCTCAGGCTTTCTATCGTGTCGCCGAAAAACTCTATGCGTAAGGGAAGCTCGAGGTTCGCCGCCCACACATCCAGCCTGTCGCCCCTTACCGAAAACGAGCCCGATGCCTCGGTAAGCTCTTCGCGCCTGTATCCCCCGAGGACAAGCTTCGAGATAAGCTCTTCCATTGGTATTTCGTCGCCCGCCTTAATCTTTATGAGGCTTTCGCCGAAGCTTATAACATTAGGGAAGTATTGGCATATCCCCTCGGCGGTGATTACCGCTCCCGCAACCTCTCTGTTGTAAACAGAAGTAAGGGCGCCCATTCTTTCGGACAGGGTAGCCGAAACATAGCTTTGCAGGTTAATAAGGACATCGTCTTTTTCTAACAACAGGGCAACATCCCTGCCGCAAAACTCGGCGAGAGAGTCCCTTGCCGCGCGGGCGGAGATTCTGTCGGGAGCGATGTAAAGGAAGAATTTATCTAATCCCGCGGAAATATGGCAGCGTGAAGCGCCTGCCGCGAAAAAAACCGAGCAGTTTTTGTTTTGGTGTATGGAATTTTTTAAGGCGGCAAGATCGCCGCCTATATTCTCTAACGAGAAAACTTTAGGAAGCATCTACTTTAATATTATAACCCCGCCCGAGGCGCTCTTGCAACTGAATACTATCTTGTTGCCCTCGCGCCTGAAAGCTATGTTTTCGCCCCCGCATTTTACTTCGGCTCGGGTAAAGCTAAGGTCGGCGAAGTTGGCGGTAATCTCCCTTTCTTCGGGAATGAGGGAGAGGTTTCCTTTTGCGGGATTTATCGTGAACACCGTTTGCCCGTCTTTATCGGTTAGCTCGAATCTTGTGGTAACGAAGTTGCCTTGCTCTGCGGAGAGGTCGTCTTCGTCCTCGTACAGGGTAAAGCCGCCTTCGCCTTTATAGATTAAAAGCTCAAGCGATTTGGGGTTGCCGCAGCCGTTGCCTTCGTCGTTGCTTAAGGGGATAATTGCCCCTTCCTTTGCGAATACGGGTATTTCGTTGAGTGTGGAAAAGACGGTATGCTTTCCGCCGCCAAGTTTTTCGCCCGTGAAGATGTTGGTGTAGGTGCCCTCGGGCAGCCATATCTCGGTTTTGGATAGGCCCGTTTCTTTGTCCATCGGGGACACTACGGGGGAGACAATGAGTTCGGTACCGAAATAGTACTGGTTTTTGTACTTGTACGCCTCGGGGGCGGCGGTGTGGTTGTAGTACATTGGCTCTATAAGCGCCCGCCCTTCGTCGTAGGTACGCCTGCACATGGTGTATATGTAGGGGATGAGGCGATGCCTCAGGCGCAAAAACCCAATAGCCTTATCTTCGACAGTCGGGTGGTTCCAGGGTTCTTTGCTAAGCGCCACTTTTGTGGAGTGCAGGCGGAGAATGGGGCTGAACACCCCGAATTGTATCCAGCGAAGGTAAAGCTCGTCGTCCTTTTGCTTGCCGAAGTGATGCCCGCCGATGTCGTGCGACCACATGGTGTAACCCGCGTTGGTTGCGTTGACGGTGAAGTACACCTGGAAGTTGAGAACATTCCAGTTTACAAAGGTGTCGCCCGAAAAGCCCAGGGGGTAGCGGTGGCTGCCTAACCCCGAGTAGCGGGAAAGTATAAGGGGCTTTTTGCCGCCGCGGGTGCTGTTTAAGTAGTGGTAGTGGTTGAGAGCCCAAAGGGGGTCTAACCCTTTGAGGGCGGATTTTTTGCCCTGCTGCCAGTCTATCCACCAGAAGTCGACGCCGTCGTCTTCGTAGGGCTCGTGCAGTATCTCGAAATACGCCTTAATGAATTTGGGGTCGGCGATGTCGAACCTGACGGTCTTTTTTTCTTCGGGGTTCATGCCCATCGCTTTGCACATATCGGGGTAGGCGTCCTCGAACCATCTTACGCCCGAAGAGGGATGGAGGTTGAGGGTAACCTTGTAATTTCTGTCGTGAAGGTCTTTGAGGAACTTCTTGTAGTCGGGGAAGAGCTTTGTGTTCCAGCTGTAGCCCGTCCAGCCCGGGGTGACATATATCTTTTCGCCGATGGGCTTATAACCGAATTCCTTGCAAACATTTACCCAATGCCAGTCCATATCAACGGTTGCGACGGTAAAGGGGATGTTCTTCGCTGCGAATTTATCCATAAGGGCGATATACTCGTCCTGAGTGTAGGCGTAGTATCTGCTCCACCAGTTGCCGAGGGAGTACCTGGGCACGAGGGGAGGCCTGCCCGTTACGGCAAAGAAAGACCTTAGCGCCTCGACGGGGCTTAGGGAGGCGAAAACATAGGTATCCTTTACGGGCGGGCGGGGCGCGGGCATGCCGTTATCGCCAAGAATCAGGGAGTCGTCCTTCATTACGGCTACGCCGTTTGCGCCAATAATGCCCTTTTGCAGGGGGACTTTGTTGAAGCACATATCCAGCGTGCGCGCCGTGCCTTTTAGGTTATTGCGGTTGTCCGCGGCTATTTTTTTGCCGCCGAGTATGACATAATCTATCTTTTTGCGCCGCTTGTTGAAATGGAAAGCGGCGTCCTTTGTGGTTATTGTGATGCCTTTTTTGTCCTCGCTTGTTTCGAACGGGCAGGTGAAGTTACGGTACCACACAATCTGGGTTGCGGCATCCAGAAAGCCGCCGTCCTTAGAATTCTCGACCCTGACAAGCGATGGCGTAAGCACGGTAATTCTTGTCCTTCCGATTATTATCTGAGCCTCTTTGGGGGCTGCCGGGGAAGTCTTTGCGATAAGCCTTTCGTTCATATCTATCACCTCTCGGGATAAGTTTAGCATAAAAAGCATTAATTAACAATACAAAGGATATAAAGTTATTGACTTTGGTCAAATATAATATTATACTGAGAATGCTGGCAACAGCGCCGACAAATTATACATGATAAATTCCTTGGCCCTGCTTATACTTAAACTGTTCCGGAGGAAGGATTTATTTTTGGTTGTTCGGAATATTAGAAGGAGGTGCCAAATGGAAGACAAGAATCTGGTATGCAAGGATTGCGGTAAGGATTTCGTATTCACCGTTCGCGAGCAAGAGTTCTACAAAGAAAAAGGCTTCGACAACGATCCCGTCAGATGCGCCGCTTGCCGCAAAATTCGCAAGCAGCAAAAGAACAGCTACAACGGTGGCGGTTTCGGCAGAAAGAACAGATATTAATAAATAGTTAAGAATTATGTTCCAAAACAAAAAACTTCCCGATTAGGGAAGTTTTTGTGTTATTCGGGTTATTACCGGCGCCCGGGCGTTCCTATATGGGCGCGGTTGTGGGAAAACCGATTATAGCGAGGTCTTCCAGAGCCCGTGCAGGTTACAGTACTCGTATGCGGCAACCGCTTTGTCGTCGGGGGTGAGCTCGAAGGTGGCTTCGGGCACATTGTTGGGCCCTAAAATCTTGCGCTGCCCGCCCTTTTCGGTTTCCAGGTAGACAAAGTCGATGTAATGCTCGGGGAGCATGGGATGGGGTACCGAACCTACTTTTACGGTAACCGTGCTGCCGTCTACGGAGATAACGGGCAGGTGCTTCTCGTAGGAAGCCTCGACGGTGTTGGCTACAAGCTCGGTCATGGGCTGCCCGCAGCATACCATCGTTACGCCGCTGTCGTGGATCTTGCCCACCAGATTGCCGCAGATTTTACAAATATAGAATCTCGAACTATTGTTACTCACATTTAATTACCTCCTTTGCTTTGATTAGACTATACCATATCTTGCCAAAACCGTCAATAGACAGCAGACTGGATAACAGCCTGCGTTTTGCCGTTTTTTCCGTTCGGATATAGCTTTATTATGCAGAGTATATTATAATAAATACATATAGATTTCGGAGGGAAGTATGAAAAAGAAATTTGTTTTGCCTAAAGCCCTTTTTACCTTTCTCGAATGGTTGGGCAAGGTAAGCTTTTATAACTTCAATAGGGCCAAAAATGTTGTTTACGAAAGAAGAATCCGCTACTGCGATAACCCCAAACTATACCTTAATGTATGCTACCCCGAAAACGCCCGAAAGGGCGCAAAGCTGCCCGTTTTTGTATACATACACGGCGGCGGCTGGATTTCGGGCGAGCCCGAGGGAAGGGAGGCAATCGTATCAAATATCGCAGCCGAAGGCTTTTTTACCGTAAACATCGCTTACGGACTCGCGCCCGAATATCAGCACCCCTACGCCATTCAGAACATTTACGACGCCTTTGCCTGGCTTATATCCAACAAGGACAAATACGATATCGACACAGACAGGGTTTATGTAGGCGGCGAGTCGGCTGGGGGGTATCTCTCGGCAATGGTTGGGGCGATATCGGCAAACCCCGAATACAGAGACCGCTTCGACTTGAATCCCATCTCTAAAGACCTTAAATTCAGGGGGCTGCTGCTTATCTGCGGGGCGTACGAACTGGATGACGCCGTAAAGTCGGGCTTCCCATTCATAAAGACCTTTATCGAGGCCTATGGCGGCAAGAAGGTAAAAGAAATCCTGGAGGACCCGAACAGCGACGGCTTATCGCCCGCCAACTTTATAACAAGCGGATTCCCGCCTTCGTTTATCGTAACAGGCGCAAAAGACCCGCTGAGGATTTGCGGGGTTAGCCTTGCGGAGAAGTTAGATAAGGCGGGCGTTAAGTATATCCTGCATCGGGAAGAGGGGCCGTTTGCCGTACACGCCTTCCTTGTGGCACAGTCTTTGCCCGAAAGCAAAAGAACTATGCCAAAGGCGCTGGAATTTTTGAAAAACGGGATAGAATAATATTACAGGCTATTACAACTTGCGTATATGCGCATACACGGAGATAAAATGGAGATAAAAGAGATACTTTCTAAAGTAGACCATACCCTGCTTTCGCAGGCGGCGACATGGGACGAGATAAAGGCCATTATAGACGACGGCATAGAATACAAGACCGCCTCTGTGTGCATCCCGCCCTCGTTTGTAAAGCGGGCGGCGGAGTACGCCGGCGGAAGGGTAAAGATCTGCACCGTTATAGGCTTTCCCAACGGTTACAGCACCACCGAAACAAAGATGTACGAAACCGTGGACGCCATAAAAAACGGCGCCGACGAGATAGATATGGTTATAAATATCGGCGACCTCAAGATGAAGGACTATGTACGAATCGAAACCGAGATAGAGATGATAAAGGCCGCTTGCAAGGGCAAAATCCTTAAGGTGATAATCGAAACCTGCCTTCTTACCGAGGACGAAAAGATTAAGATGTGCGAAATAGTCACAAAGGCGGGCGCCGATTATATCAAGACCTCCACGGGATTCTCTAAAGCGGGAGCGACGAGAGAGGATATCGCGCTGTTCGCTAAGCATGTCGGCAAGGGCGTAAAGATTAAGGCTGCGGGCGGGATATCCTCCCTCGGGGACGCCCGCGACTTTATCGCTTTAGGAAGCGACAGGCTGGGTACCAGCAGGATAGTAAAGATAATAAAGGAAAACGGAGGAAAAAATGATACCGACACCTCATATTAACGCAAAAAAAGGGGATTTTGCCGACACCGTGCTTATGCCGGGCGACCCCCTGCGCTCTAAATATATCGCGGAGGCATTTCTGGAAAACGCCGCCCTCGTAAACAATGTCAGAGGGGTGCAGGGCTACACGGGCACCTACAAGGGCAAGCGCATATCCGTTATGGCGTCGGGCATGGGTATGCCCTCTATGGGTATATACAGCTACGAACTGTTTAATTTTTATGATGTAAAGAACATAATAAGGATAGGCTCTGCGGGAGCGATAAGCCCCGACCTTAAGTTAAGGGATATAGTTTTCGGAATGGGCGCCTGCACCAATTCCGATTATGTGAGGCAATACGAACTGCCGGGCGCCTTCGCTCCCATTGCTTCTTACGGGCTTCTCAAAAAGGCGATAGACGCCGCAGAGGAGCTCAATTATAAGTATGTCGTGGGCAATTTGTTTTCGTCGGACACCTTTTACGACGACGCTCAGAGCCTCAAACGGTGGCAAAAGATGGGTGTTCTCGCAGTAGAGATGGAGGCGGCGGCGCTGTATATGAACGCCGCAAGGAGCGGAAAAAACGCCTTGTGCATTTGCACTATTTCGGATTGCCCGCTTACGGGCGAAAGCCTGCCCGCCGAGGACAGGCAGACGACCTTCACCCAGATGATGGAAATCGCGCTGGAGCTTGCCTGATGGCAAAAGGTATAGAAAGGGTATTTATTATAGTTCTGGACAGCCTCGGTATCGGGGCTCTTCCCGATGCCGCCGGGTACGGCGACGAGGGAAGTAACACTTTGGGCGCGATTATGCGTTCGGAGAGCTTTTACGCCCCGACCCTGCAAAGCCTGGGGCTGTTTAACATCGACGGGGTGGACGGCGGGCTTAAAACGGATAAGCCCATGGCCTCTTTTGCTCGAGTGTCCGAAAAATCCAAAGGCAAAGACACGACGATAGGGCATTGGGAGATAGCGGGGGTTGTATCGCCGAAGCCTCTTCCCACCTATCCGAACGGCTTCCCGCAATTTATAATCGATGAGTTCGAAAAAAGGACGGGCCGCGGGGTGCTCTGCAACAAGGTTTACAGCGGCACCGAGGTGATAAAAGACTACGGCCCCGAGCATATAAAGACAGGCGGCCTTATCGTGTATACCTCGGCGGACTCTGTGTTCCAGATTGCCGCCCACGAGGATGTTGTGCCGATTGAGGAATTATATAGGTACTGCGAAATCGCGAGGGACATAATGCGTGGCGAGCACGCCGTCGGGCGCATTATAGCAAGGCCGTTTACGGGCGAGTACCCCTTCCGTCGCACCGCCAACCGCCACGATTTCTCGCTTACGCCGCCCAGAAAAACCATGCTTGATTATATAAAGGAAAAGGGCATGGATGTAATTGCCGTAGGAAAAATTAAGGACATTTTCGCGGGGCAGGGGGTAACCGAATCCTACCCGATAAAGAACAACAACGACGGGATGGAGATAACCAATTCCATCGCCGAAAAGGACTTCAGAGGGCTTTGCTTTGTCAACCTTGTGGACTTTGATATGGTGTTCGGGCACCGTAATGACATAGAAGGGTATGCCAAAGCCGTATCCGAGTTTGATTTGGGGCTTGCCGAGCTTCTCTCGAGGCTAAGGGACGATGATGTCCTGATTATTACCGCCGACCACGGCTGCGACCCCTCTACGCCGAGCACCGACCACTCGAGGGAGTATGTCCCCCTGCTTGTGTACGGCAGGAAAATTAAGCAAGGGGTTAATCTGGGGGTGAGGGAAACCTTTGCCGATACGGCGGCTACAGTTCTCGAAATGCTGGGTGCGGACGGTAAAACGGACGGAGTTAGCTATTACAAGGAGATAAAGTATGTCAGGTGATTTCGACAGAAAGCGTTTGGTGTCCGAGGCGCTTAAGGCTCAAAAGATGGCGTATGTGCCGTATTCGGGGTTTAAGGTGGGCGCGGCGCTTTTGACAAAGGATGACAAGATATACACGGGCTGCAATATAGAAAACGCCGCCTTTTCGCCAACCAACTGCGCCGAAAGGACTGCCTTTTTTAAGGCGGTATCCGAGGGCGAAAACGAGTTCAAGGCGATTGCCGTAATAGGCGGCGAGAGCAACGCTCGAGGTGTGTACTGCCCGCCTTGCGGCGTTTGCCGCCAGGTTATGCTGGAGTTTTGCGACCCCGAAAGCTTTATCGTCATTCTCGCGAACGGCGAGGAGGATTTCAGGGAGCTTTTACTTAAAGACCTTATACCCTTTTCCTTCGGCAAATCCAATCTCTAATCTTTTATAAAGTATTCTCATATTAATCAATATCCATATTTTCATATAAACTTTTGTGAGGCGCTGGAATTATCTGGAAATCGCGCTGTAAGCAAAAGTTTTTATTTGTTTTATTCATACTTATTGTAAGACGCTAGACATAAAAGGAGGATTATGAGAAAGAGACTTTTATTGATATTGCTCGTATGCGCGCTGGTACTTTCGGTGGGAACATGCTTCTACGCGTGTAAAAACAAAGAAGCCGATATGTACGAGATAGCGCTTGTTACCGATGTGGGCAACATAGATGACAAATCGTTTAACGAGGGCGCGTGGAACGGTGTAAAACAATACGCCGAAGCTCACGGCAAAACCTATGCCTATTACAGGCCCTCGGAGGACAGCCACCAGGCCCGTATGGATGCCATAGCGCAAGCCATCGAGCAGGGCGCTAAGATTGTCGTCTGCCCCGGTTACCTGTTCCAGACCGTGGTATTCAGCGCTCAAAGCGAATATCCGAATGTGTCGTTTTTGCTCTTAGACGGCGAGCCTAACGACGAAAACTACGAGGCCGAAAACGGCCCAACCTACCGCAGCGACCCCAACAGCCACAGCATAATTTATAAAGAGGAGCAGTCGGGATTTCTTGCGGGCTACGCAGCCGTTAAAGACGGTATGAGAAAGCTGGGCTTTATAGGCGGTATGGATGTCCCCGCGGTTATAAGGTTCGGTTACGGCTTCATACAGGGTGCCGAACAGGCGGCTTCCGAACTCGGGCTGGATGACGGCGCCGTCGAAGTGAAGTATTGGTACTCCAACTCCTTCGTGCCCGCCGACCCCATAAGGACAAAATCCGCCCAATGGTACTCTGCAGGCACCGAAGCGATATTCGCTTGCGGCGGCGGCCTGTACCTCAGCGTGCTGGAATCGGCTAAGGCCGCGGGCAAGCCCATAATCGGCGTAGACGTCGACCAAAGAGCTTCCGCCGGCGAAACCAAAGAGGTAATTATAACCTCGGCTATGAAGAACCTGACCGGCTCGGTTGTGGACGCCCTGACCGCTTACTACAACAACAGCGGCGCGTGGACGGACACGCAGGCGGGCAAGACCGCCCTGCTGGGCGCTGCCGAAAACGCCATAGGCCTTCCCACAACTCCCGATTCGTGGGGATTTGAGAACTTTACGGTTGAGGACTACAATGACATCTACAACAAGCTCGTTAACGGCACCGTGACGGTAAGCAACAGCATATCCACTGTACCCAACACAACAAAGGTAAACATTATAACCGAAAGCTAAGGTTAGCAGCTTAACGCTAAAAGAGGAAGGCCGCATTTTGCGGCCTTCTTTTTCTAATTTTTATATTTATAACTTGCTAATTATTTTTTTATGAATTCAAATACTAAGGGCGATGAGCGAATATGTAGTCGAAATGCTTAATATCACAAAGGTGTTCCCGGGGATTGTCGCCAACGACAATATCACGCTGCGCCTCAAAAAAGGCGAAATCCACGCCTTGCTCGGGGAGAACGGCGCAGGAAAGTCTACTTTGATGAGCGTGCTTTTCGGGCTGTATCAGCCCGACGGCGGGCAGATTAAGATAAGGGGCAAAGAAGTAAAGATAAACAATCCCCGTGACGCCAACGCCCTGGGGATAGGGATGGTGCACCAGCACTTCAAGCTCGTTGAAGTGTTTACGGTGCTGGACAATATTATCCTTGGCGCCGAGCCCTCCGCGGCGGGATTTATAAAGAGGAACGAAGCCCGGGCCAGGCTTAAAGAAGTTATAGACAAGTACGGCTTGCGGGTGGAGCCCGACGCCGTAATCGAAAATATCAGCGTAGGGATGCAGCAGAGGGTGGAAATCCTCAAAATGCTGTATAGGGAAAACGAAATCCTCATTTTCGACGAGCCCACCGCCGTGCTTACGCCGCAGGAAATAGAAGAGCTTATGGCGATAATGAAAAACTTCGCAAAAGAAGGCAAGTCAATCCTGTTTATTACGCATAAGCTCAACGAGATAATGGCGGTTGCCGACAGGTGCACCGTGCTTCGCAAGGGTAAGCAGGTAGGTACGGTGGAGGTGTCCAAAACCACTAAAGAGGAACTTTCCCGCATGATGGTCGGCAGGGATATAGACTTTACCGTCAAAAAAGCCGCGGTCGAAAAGGGAAGGGATATCCTTGAGGTTAAGGATATCACCGTGCCTTCGAGAATCCACAAAACCGACGCCGTGCGGGGCGTAAGCTTTAATGTGCGCGGCGGCGAAATCCTTTGTATCGCCGGCATAGACGGCAACGGGCAGACCGAGCTTGCCTACGGGCTTGTCGGGCTTGAAAAGATAACCTCGGGAAGCATCGCCTTAAACGGAAAGGATGTCACCAGAAAGGCTATCCGTTTGAGAAGGGAAGGGGGCTTGAGCCATATTCCCGAGGACAGGCATAAATACGGGCTTGTGCTGGATTACAGCCTCGAGGAAAACCTCGTAATGGCGAGGTACAGGGAAAAGGAATTCCAGAAGGCGGGCTTCATTCGATTTAAGAATGTGAGAAAATACGCCCAAAAGCTGATAGACGCATACGATATCCGAAGCGGGCAGGGGCCCGTGACAAGAGCCCGCAGTATGTCGGGCGGCAATCAGCAAAAGGCCATAGTCGCCCGCGAGATAGACATACACCCCGACCTGTTGCTAGCCGTTCAGCCCACAAGAGGGCTGGATGTGGGCGCGATAGAGTATATCCACAAAAGGCTTGTGAGCGTGCGCGACGACGGGCGGGCGGTGCTTCTTATCTCGCTAGAGTTAGACGAAGTTATAAATGTGTCCGACAGGATACTTGTAATGTACGAGGGCGAGATTGTTGCCGAGCTTGACCCTAAAAAGGTTACGCTTCAGGAACTGGGGCTGTATATGTCGGGAGCAAAGCGCCAGCCCGCTTTCGGTAAGCAAAGGAGTGACCATGAAAAAGCCGTCAAATAGCCTTATCGGGGCAAAAGTATCGAAGGTTTTCGGTAGCCTGCAGGAAAGCCACGGGCTGAGATCCGTTCTCGCCTCGATAATCTCGATTTTAATCGGGCTTATTTTCGGGTTCTTCCTTTTGCTTGTGCTAAAACCCGAACGCGCGGCGTGGGGCATAGGGAAAATTATAGGCAGCAGCCTTAGCGATATAAAGCGGTTCGCGAGGGTGTTATACTTTGCCGCCCCCATCTTGATGACCGGCCTTGCCGTGGGCGTTGCTTTTAAAACGGGCTTATTTAACATAGGCGCGACGGGGCAGTATACCATGGGCGGCTTTTTTGCCCTGTATACCGCCATTGTCTGGGGCTGGCCGTGGTATCTCGCGCTGATTGCCGCGTTTATTGGTGGCGGCATCTGGGGCGCAATACCCGGGCTGTTTAAGGCGTTTTTCAATGTTCACGAGGTCATATCCTCGATTATGTTCAACTGGATAGGGCTGTATCTTGTAAACCTTATGGCAATCAATACGCCCAAGATGCTCGATCCTTATGTAGGCAATCGGACGGTACTTTTGTCCGGCGCAAACCCTAAAGGGATTATCCCCAAATGGGGGCTGGACCAGGCCTTTAACTCCAACTTTATGAATATTTCGATTTTTCTTGCCATCCTTGTCGCCGTCGTTATGTTTATCGTGATTAACAGGACAACCTTCGGCTACGAACTTAAGGCGTGCGGCTTTAACAGGTTCGCCGGACTCAATATGGGCATAGACGCCAAGCGTAGCATCGTACTGTCGATGGTAATCGCGGGCGCGCTCGCCGGATTCGGCGGGGGGCTTTATTTCCTTTCGGGCATAGGGCAGTACCTCATCGAGGCAAACCTTCTGGCTGCGGGCTTTAACGGCATATCGGTCGCCCTTCTGGGCGCGTCCAACCCGCTGGGGATAATCTTTTCGGCGCTGTTTATCTCGTATATTCAGGTAGGCGGCGACGCCTTACAGCCCGTGTTCGCAAAAGAAACCATCGATGTAATTATAGCCGTTATCATCTATATGAGCGCCTTCTCGCTTATCGTAAAGAGCATAATAGCGGCGCTCTTTAAAAGGATAGGGCAGAGGAAAAAGGCAAAGGAGGAAGTGAGATGAATGTTCTCGGCGACATTATAAGCCTTACAATTATATTCGCTGTGCCTTTGCTGCTTGTGGCTTTGGGCGGAATGTTCTCGGAGCGAAGCGGCGTCGTGAATATAGCCCTCGAAGGTATAATGATTGTGGGGGCGCTGGTTAGCTTTTTGTATATGCGGGCAATAAAGGACTCGGCATTTGCCGCCGCAACCCCCGTGCTCGCGACGCTTTCGGCGGTGGCGGTCGCCGCGGCGGCGGGAATGGTGCTTTCGCTTTTTCTTGCCCTCGCCTCGATTCACCTTAAAGCCGACCAGACGATAGGCGGCACCGCTCTAAATATGTTCGCCCCCGCTTTCGCCATCATCCTCACCTGGGCAATACAGGGGCAGGGGCAGACTGCCATATATACCCCGTCCTGGGCAAGGATATCCCCCTCTGTGTTCGGGGCGGATGTGCGAAACCTTAACTTTCTGCAAAGGGTGTTCCTTAAAGAGTTTTTTATAACCACACCGCTTGCGGTTATTATATTGATACTAGTTATAATCGTTCTTTACAGAACAACTTTCGGGCTCAGGCTTCGGGCGTGCGGCGAGCACCCGCAGGCAGCAGACAGCGTGGGCGTGAATGTATACAAAATGCGCTACTTCGGCGTAGGGCTGTCGGGCATTTTGGGCGGCATAGGCGGGTTTGCCTATACGCTTGCCGCGGGCGCGGGGTTTTCGTCGACGGTTGCGGGCTACGGCTTTCTGGCGCTTGCCGTTCTTATTTTCGGCAACTGGAAACCTCTAAGGATTCTGGGCGCTGCGTTTTTGTTTGCCTTCTTTAAGGTTATCTCATCGATGGCGACAGCCATACCCTTTTTGCCCTCGTTCCGGAATATAAGGGGTGGAGAATTTATTTATCTTATGGTACCATATATAGTGACGATGATCGTTCTTGCGTTCACCTCCGGAAAGTCCCGTGCCCCCAAGGCGTCGGGCATACCCTACGATAAAGGAGCGAGATAATCCCAATGCGGATGTACGACATTATCACTAAGAAAAAAAGAGGCGAGGCCCTTTCGGACGAGGAAATCAGGTTTTTCGTTAACGGATACACGGCGGGCGACATTCCCGATTATCAGGTATCCGCCCTCCTCATGGCGATTGTGCTGAAGGGTATGACCGCGGAGGAAACGGCGGCCTTGACCCTTGCCATAACCGACAGCGGCGAAAAGGCCGACTTGAGCAGAATAGACGGTATAAAAGCCGACAAGCACTCTACTGGCGGGGTGGGCGACAAGACAACCCTCATCGCCATACCTATCGCCGCAGCTTGCGGGCTTAAGGTGCCCAAGATGAGCGGGAGGGGGCTGGGGCATACCGGCGGCACGGTGGATAAGCTCGAATCCATTACGGGCTACAAAACGCAGGTAGATGCCCAAACCTTTGCCGACATCGTAAACAAGGTGGGCTGCGGGGTAATAGGGCAATCCTCTGACTTTGCCCCCGCCGACAAAAAGATATACGCTTTGCGTGATGTAACCGCCACCGTAGACAGCATTCCCCTTATCGCCGCGAGCATAATGGGAAAAAAGCTTGCCGTGGGCGCCGATTGTATTGTATTGGATGTAAAGACGGGCAGCGGGGCTTTCTGCAAAACCCTGGAAGAAACCGAGGCTTTGGCAAAGGCGATGGTGGATGTCGGAAGGCTTGCGGGAAAGCGCATAACCGCCCTTATTACCGATATGGACAGGCCTTTGGGTAACGCCATAGGCAACTCGCTTGAGGTAATTGAGGCTGTCGAAACCCTTCGCGGGAAGGGCCCCGCCGACCTTACCGA
Organism: Christensenella sp. UBA3944; assembly: GCA_002385605.1. Classification (GTDB taxonomy): domain Bacteria; phylum Bacillota; class Clostridia; order Christensenellales; family DTU072; genus Firm-09. Next base: position 53,392 of record DGDU01000051.1, on the reverse strand, counting down.
GATAAGCCTTGCCATAGCCGCCGAAATGCTTTATCTTGCTGATATGGGAAGCTACGCCGAATGCGAAAGGATGGCCAGGGCCGCGCTGGGCGAGGGCAGGGCATTTGATAAACTTGTCGAGATGGTTAAGGCGTTCGGGGGCGACGGAGAACTGTTGCTGGATACCGGCAAATTCGAAAGAGCTAAATATTGCCTGGAGATTAAGTCGCCGGGAGTCGGATATATTGCGCATACTAACACAGAAAGGTTAGGGGTGGCTTCGCTTTTGTTGGGAGCGGGAAGGCAGAAGAAAGAGGATAGCATAGATTATACGGCGGGAATAACGCTGTACAAAAAGACGGGGGACGCGGTAAAGAAAGGCGATATCCTTGCGGTTATGTACTGCAACAACCCCGATTTGTTTATAGCCGCCGGTGAGGAGTTTCTTGCGGCCTATACAATCGGGCACAACCCGCCTCCGCCCTCAAAGCAAATATTTGGCAGGATCAGCACAAAGCCTCTGTAAATAATACACCTGCCTCTGTACATACTAGAAATAAGGAGGTGTAAAAGTATGGCCAACAAGACTTACAAACCCGGCGAACAGGCCGACAAGGACTTAACTCTCTATGTTAAGGACGCCAACGGTAACACTCTGAGCGAGATCAATGTTCCCGCAGGGCACAGAATCCCGCCCACCAGAATCGAAGAAGCCAACTCCTATTCGACAAAGAAATAACGGCAGGAGTATAGTAAAGGGCTAATAAGAGGCTGTCCGTAATTTACGGGCAGCCTCTTTTTTCGTTGAATATCGGCGCCATATTGTCGAATTTTGCAAAAATATCTCAAAATTTTACGCTCCCCATTTAATATGAATTTGGATATGCTATACTTTACCGGGGCAAAGCAAAAGCTTTGTTTTATGAAACTCTCCGGCGATGAGGGAGGGAAAAGAGAGGTTGTTTGCGCGCTCGCAAAACAACTTCTTGCTTTTTTGGCGATATTGAATGATACAAAACTTTTAGAATAGGGCCTTGCCGCGTTGTAATCCCGCGTATGTTTATGGTATATTATATATAGTTAGGTGATAAATCCTGATAATAATTTTTAATAAGGGTCGGGAATATGCGGATACAGGTTATTGAAGGTAAATTCGCGGTCTGCCGCCTGAGAACCATCGAAAGGCTGGACCTTAAGGAAGATTTTTTGTTTTTGTCCAAGACAGACGAAGAGATATCTCTTGTTTGCAGAGAGGAGCAGGTGCCCTACGACTGCCTTGCCTGCGAAAAGGGTTGGAGGGCCTTCAGGATAGAGGGGCAACTTGATTTTGAAATAGTCGGGCTTATCTCGCGCATGACTTCTTTGCTGGCCGACCAGAATATAGGGTTGTTTGCCGTGTCCACTTACCTCACAGATTACACCCTTGTAAAGGCCGAAAACCTTGGGAGAGCCCTCGAGACGCTCAAAAACAACGGCTACGAAGTACCCGAAGTATATTGATTTTTACTTTCGCAAAAATCGGCTACCACAATATGTTGTGGTCATAAATGCCCGATTTTGTGAATAATATACCATATATATACATTCCGTATTTGGCAAAAACGGCTTTATTTGCGTTTGACCGCAAAAAAGCCGCTTTTTATTTGTAAAAACAAAGGGATTTGCGCCCGTCAGCGATATAAAAGCGGGGGAGAAAGCAAAAAACAGGCTCGCCGCGATTTATATTACCAGGCCTACCCTTGCCGGCAAAGTTTTTTAGTGTTCAAAAATGTGTAATTTGGGCTTCCGATTAAAGGAAAAATTTGTCGAAAATTGTTACCCGAAAACGCGAAAAACTAATATCGGCGTGAATTTATCAAAAGTGGCACAATAGCCTCAAACCACAATATATTGTGGTATAGGAAAAACAAAAACACAATATAATGATTTTAGGTGTTGACATAAGGTATTTTCTTTGCTATAATTGTGAGGCAAAAAATACCACAGAGGGAGGAACCATGTTTCAGGTCAAAAAAAGGGACGAAAGCATAGTCCCGTTCAATCTCAGCAAGATTGAAATAGCCATCGAAAAGGCCTTCAAGGCTTGCAAAAAGAACTACACCAAAGACATAATCGAGCTTCTGGCGCTTAAGGTTTGCGCCGATTTCGACAGCAAGATTAAAGACGGCGTCGTATCGGTCGAGGACATACAGGACAGCGTAGAAGTCGTGCTCATTCAAGCCAGCTATGTCGATGTCGCCAAGGCGTATATACTTTACCGCAAACAGCGCGAAAAGGTGCGCAATGTAAAGCACACGCTTCTGGACTACAAAGAAACCGTAAACAAATACCTTAGCATAAACGACTGGAGGGTTAAAGAAAACTCGACGGTTACCTATTCGGTAGGCGGGCTTATACTTTCCAACAGCGGCGCGATGACAGCCAACTACTGGCTCTCCGAAATCTACGACGACGAGATTGAGCAGGCCCACCGCAACGCCGATATCCATATACACGACCTTTCGATGCTCACGGGCTACTGCGCCGGCTGGTCGCTTAAGCAGCTCATACAGGAAGGCCTGGGCGGAATCCCCGGCAAGATTACCTCTTCGCCCGCGTCCCACCTTTCGACGCTGTGCAACCAGATGGTAAACTTCCTTGGCATCATGCAGAACGAGTGGGCGGGCGCGCAGGCGTTTTCTTCCTTCGACACCTACCTTGCCCCCTTCGTAAAGGTGGATAACCTCTCCTACAAAGAAACCAAGCAGTGCATCCAATCCTTCATATACGGCGTAAACACCCCCAGCAGGTGGGGTACCCAAGCCCCCTTCACCAACATAACACTGGACTGGGTTGTTCCCGCCGACCTTGCCGACCTCCCCGCGATAGTGGGCGGCAAAGAGCAGGACTTCAAGTATAAGGATTGCGTCGAAGAGATGAAGATGATAAACAAAGCCTTCATCGAGATAATGATAGACGGCGACGCCAACGGCAGGGGCTTCCAATACCCCATACCCACTTACTCTATCACCAAGAACTTCGACTGGTCCGAAACCGAAAACAACAAGCTGCTGTTCGAGATGACAGCGAAGTACGGCACGCCTTACTTCTCCAACTATATCAACAGCGATATGGAACCCAGCGACATCCGCAGCATGTGCTGCCGCCTGCGCCTCGACCTCCGCGAGCTTCGCAAGAAGTCGGGCGGATACTTCGGAAGCGGCGAAAGCACGGGCTCGGTGGGCGTTGTTACCATCAATATGCCCAGGATAGCCTACCTTGCCGAGAACGAGGCCGACTTCTTCGAGCGCCTCGAGAAGATGATGAATGTCGCCGCGAGATCGCTTAAGATTAAGCGCGATGTTATCACCAAGCTCCTTAACGCGGGGCTTTACCCCTACACCAAGCGCTACCTCGGCACCTTCAATAACCACTTCTCGACGATTGGGCTTGTAGGCATGAACGAGGCTTGCCTCAACGCCAAGTGGCTGCGTAAGAACCTCACCGCCAAAGAGGCCCAGGAGTTCACCAAGAAGACACTCAACTTTATGAGAGAGAAGCTAAGCGACTATCAGGAGCAGTACGGCGACCTCTACAACCTCGAGGCTACCCCCGCCGAATCGACCTCCTACAGGCTCGCCAAGCACGATGTCAAGAGGTTCCCCGACATCATCACGGCTTCCGACAAGAACAAGACCCCGTATTATACCAACAGCTCGCACCTCCCCGTGGGCTACACCGAGGACATCTTCGAGGCTCTTGATATACAGGACGACCTGCAGGTGCTTTACACCTCGGGCACCGTCTTCCACGCCTTCCTCGGGCAAAAGCTTCCGGACTGGAAAGCGGCGGCAAACCTGGTAAAGAAGATAGCCGAAAACTACAAGCTGCCGTATTACACCCTTTCGCCCACATATTCGGTCTGCGAGGACCACGGCTATATCACGGGCGAAACCTACACCTGCCCCGTCTGCGGCAAGTCGACCGAGGTTTACAGCCGTATAACGGGCTATTACCGCCCCGTGCAGAACTGGAACGACGGCAAGCTGCAGGAGTTCAGGGACCGCAAGACCTATAATATAGATACTTCGGTTCTCAAGAGAAACGGAAGAAAAGAAGAAACTTTCTCCGACGAGCCCGCCGTGTGCGAAAAGCCCTCCGAGATAATGCTGTTTACCACAAAGACTTGCCCCAACTGCAAGATGGCAAAGAGCATACTCGACAAGGCAGGTATCAAGTACATTGCCATCGATGCCGAGGACGAAAAGGATAAGGCTTTGCTGTTCGGCGTTAAGAAAGCCCCCACGATGCTGGTGCCCAATAAGGACGGTTACGACAGGTACGACAGCGCCGGATTCATCAAGAGATTCGCAGAGGAATATGTAAGATAGTATGGCAAAAGCGGATATTATTGTAATAGGCGGAGGCGCGGCAGGCATGACTGCCGCCCTTTACGCGCTAAGAAGCGGAAAGAGCGTATTGTTGCTTGAAAGCGACAACATAGGCGGGCAGATAGCCTTCTCGCCCCGTGTCGAAAACTTCCCATCCATCAAGCAGATAAGCGGCAGCGAGCTTGCCGACAACCTTATGGAGCAAATCACGGCTTTGGGAGCCCAAATTGAGCTTGAAAGGGTACAGAGCGTGCAAAAAACGGATAACGGCTTCGAGGTCGTTACCGACTTCGGCGCCCATACGGGCGGCGCAGTTATAATCGCAGCCGGTGTAAAGCACAAGCACATAGGCATCGAGGGAGAACTGGATCTTGTAGGAAAGGGCGTATCCTATTGCGCGGTTTGCGACGGCGCTTTCTACGCCGGCGAGGAGGTTGCCCTTGTCGGCGACGGCAATACCGCCCTGCAGTATTCCATCCTTCTTTCCAACTACTGCAAAAAAGTGTATGTATGCACATGGTTTGATAAGTTCTTCGGGGATTACGCCCTTGTCAAGTGCCTAAGGGAAAGGCCCAATGTCGAGGTCATACCCAATGTATGCCTCAAAGAATTTGTCACCGACGGCGCCGGCGACCTCAAAGGTCTAAAGTTTGTCGGAAGGGAAACGGGCGAGCCCCTCAACCTCGATGTAAAGGCGGTATTTATCGCGATAGGGCAGGTGCCCGACAACAAGGCGTTCGCCAATCTCGCAAAGCTGGATAAAGACGGTTACATTATCGCGGGCGAGGATTGCCGTACGGACACCCCCGGCGTGTTTGCCGCCGGCGACTGCCGCACCAAAAAAATAAGGCAGCTTACCACTGCCTGTGCCGACGGCGCGACCGCGGCTATTGCGGCCTGCCAATATCTCGACAGCCTTTGCTGTCAATAACCCCTTAAATTTACCGTATCGATATACCCCGAAAGAAGGCGCTTGAAATGAAGCGCCTTTTCTATAGGCGCCTCGGTGAGGCCCTGAGTCAGGCAGTTTCCGGAAGGCACGAACTTTTGCAAATAGTAAAGCTTCGCGCCCTCTAACCATTTGCCGATTTCGAGCATGTCGGACTCTTCGTGAAACTCGTTTATTAGGGTTGTGCGGAATTCGTAGCCGATGCCCGAGCTCATAAGAAAAGAAGCGGTTTCTTTTACCGCTACCAGATCGGGGGCGGGTATGCCGGCCGTAAGGGCGTATTTTGCGGGCGAGTTCTTTATGTCCATTGCCACATAATCGATGAGGCCTCTTTGGTATAAGTTCTTTACGGCGCCCGGGTTGGTGCCGTTTGTGTCCAGCTTTACGGGATAGCCCAAAGCCTTTACCTTTTCGAGAAAGGCGGGCAGTTCTTTATGCAAAGTCGGCTCGCCGCCCGTCACGCATACGCCGTCAAGTATCCCTTTTCTTTTGGTAAGGTATCCCAGAATCTCGGAATGGGGGATTCCGGGGTTGTTGCTGTCGGGAAACAGCAGGGCGGCGTTATGGCAGAAGGGACAGCGCATGTTGCACGCCTCCAAAAAGACGGTAAGGGCGATCTTTTCGCCGTAATCCACCATAGAGAATTTTTCGATGCCGGCTATCTTTAACTCATCCATATTTTTATTATAACATATTGCTTCGGTATTCGCATATCGGCGGAAATAATTAGCCAAAAAATAAGCCGAAACGCCAACAGCTAAAAATGTGTTGACAAGATATCGGGCTTTTTGTTAAAATCTTCATAAAATTGAATACCGAAAACACTATGAAGGGGCAAAAGAAAGCGATTAGCGGCCTTACAGAGAAATGCCGGTTGGTGCGAGGCATGGCGCGGCGCCTTCAAACTCTCCCCGGAGTGGCCACCCGAACGGCAATAGCCTGGTAGGCGCGGACGTAAGCCTTACGAAACAAGGCCAAGAGAGGGCATAGCGATATGCCAATAAGAGTGGTACCGCGGAAGCAAGCTTCCGTCTCTTAACGAGAGGCGGAAGCTTTTTTAATAAAAAATTACCTATTAAACGAAAAGGAGATAACTATATGAAGCTTGCTTTTTCCACATTGGGATGCCCCGATTTCGATTGGCCGGACATGTATTCGATGGCAAAAGACTGCGGTTTCCAAGGCATTGAGCTGAGGGGATTCGGCGATGATATCTTTGCCTACAAAAAGCCCTTCGCCGACGAGAATATAAAGGAAACGGTGGAATTCCTAAAGAAGAGAAGGCTGGAGATCCCCTGCGTTTCCTCGGGCAACTGCATCAAGTACGCCGACAAGAAGGAAGAAAACATAGCCCTTCTTAAAAAGTATATCGACTTTGCCGCAAAGGCGGGCAGCTACTTCGTGAGGGTTTTGGGCGACGAGTTCCCCTACGAGAGCGGCGAGGTGGACGATGCCGTTGTTATCGATGTGCTCAGAAGCCTTATCCCCTATGCCGAAAAAGCCGGCGTCACCCTGCTTGTAGAAACAAACGGCGTTTACGCCGACACGAAGAGGCTTTTTAACCTTCTTAACGAGCTTAAGAGCGACAATGTTGGTGCCCTGTGGGACGCCCATCACCCCTTCCGCTTCAAGGGCGAAACACCCGAAAAGACTATCCAGAACCTCGGCGCGTATGTAAAGTATGTGCACATTAAAGACTCTGTAAATCAGGACGGAAAGGTGGTTTACAAGCTGGTAGGCGAGGGCGACCTCCCCATCGCGGGCATTATGCGCGCCCTTAAGTCCATAAACTACGACGGCTATGTTTCGCTCGAATGGGTAAAGAAGTACACCCCCGACCTAGAGGACGCAAGCATCGTATTCCCGCATTTTACCCATTACATGGGGCAGTTCCTCGGCCGCCAGCCCGAATCGGGCAAGCTGTACTTTAATATGCGCAAGACGGGCAAATACATCTGGCCCAAGGACACCCTAATAGACCTCACTTTCTCGCAGGTTCTCGACAGGGTTGCCGACGAGTTCCCCGACCAGTACGCCTTCCGCTACACGACGACGGATTATACGAGGACTTACGCCGAGTTCCGAGACGAGGTGGACACCTTCGCCCGCTCGCTTATCGCCATGGGCGTAAAGCCCGGCGACCATGTCGCTATTTGGGCGACCAATGTGCCTCAATGGTATATTACCTTCTGGGCAACCGTAAAAATCGGCGCCGTGCTTGTGACCGTCAACACCGCGTATAAGATTCACGAAGCCGAGTACCTCCTGCGCCAGTCGGATACCCACACGCTCGTAATCATAGACGGCTTCAAGGACAGCAATTATGTAGAAATCATAAAGGAAATCTGCCCCGAGCTCGAAACCGCCGACCCCATGCAGCCGCTTTACCTCAAGCGTTTGCCCTTCCTGCGCAACATAATCACGATAGAATCCAGGCAAAAGGGCTGCAAGACCTGGGACGACGCCATGGCTATGCACACCAAAGTGCCGCTTTCGGAAGTTTACAGAAGGGCTGCCGCCGTGCATAAGGACGATGTCTGCAACATGCAGTATACCTCGGGCACGACGGGCTTTCCCAAGGGCGTTATGCTCACCCACTACAATGTAGTAAACAACGGCAAGACGATAGGCGACGGGCTTGACCTCTCCTCCGCCGACAAGATGATGATTCAGGTGCCCATGTTCCACTGCTTCGGGCTTGTGCTCGCCATGACGGCGGCGGTTACCCACGCCAGCACTATGTGCCCCATACCCGCCTTCTCGCCCGCCAAAGGCCTGGAGTGCATCAACCAGGAAAAGATCACCTGCTTCCACGGCGTACCCACGATGTTTATCGCCATGCTCAACCATCCCGACTTCGACAAGACCGATTTTTCGACGGTGCGCACGGGCATTATGGCAGGCAGCCCCTGCCCCATAAAGGTTATGGAGGATGTCCGCGATAAGATGAACATGAAGGAAATCTGCATAGTTTACGGGCAAACCGAGGCTTCGCCCGGCTGCACGATGAGCAAGACCACCGACCCCATCGAGGTGCGCGTTTCCACCGTCGGCAGGGCAATGTTCGGCGTGCAATGCAAGATAGTAGACCCCGAAACGGGCAAAGAGCTTCCTCCCAACACCGACGGCGAATTTGTCGCCAAGGGCTACAATATAATGAAGGGCTACTACAAGATGCCCGAGGCTACCGCCGCCGCGATAGACGCCGACGGCTGGCTGCACACCGGCGACCTCGCCCGCATGGACGAAAACGGCAACTTCAAGATTACCGGCCGCATTAAGGATATGATTATCCGCGGCGGCGAGAACATCTACCCCAAGGAGATAGAGGACTTCATTTACACCCATCCCGCCGTTAAGGATGTCCAGGTAATAGGCGTGCCCGACAAGCAGTACGGCGAAGAGATCATGGCGGTTATCATCCTCAAAGAGGGCGCAACGCTTACCGAGCAGGAAGTCAAGGAGTATGTATCCTCGCATATGGCGAAGCACAAGACCCCCCGCTATGTTGAGTTTACCGACAGCTTCCCCATGAACGCCGCGGGCAAAATCTTAAAGTACAAGATGCGCGAGCAGGCCATCGAAAAACTCAAGCTGCACGAAGCCAGCAAGATAGAAACTGCGTAATAAATTCAGAATCCGCTACCTCAAAACCCTCGCTATTGCGGGGGTTTTATCATTAATTTTGAACATTTGAGTATGTAAAAGCCGCCTATTGTCATATAGTGTGTCGTATGATACAATTATTCCGTCGGAAGGAGGAGAAAAATGGATTACGATTTTGATATCGTCATAATAGGCGCGGCGACGAGCGGAAGCTATTTCGCTCACCTCATGGCAAAAAAGGGATATAAAGTAAAGGTTATCGAAAAGCTGGGCAGAAGCAAGGTAGGCACCCGCTTCGACATCGTGCATATGTTAAAGGACGATTTCGGAAAATTCGGCCTGCCCATGCCCAAAGAGGGCGACAAGGATTACGCCTTTGTGTTTACGGGCGTGCAAACGCTGTCGCCGTATAACAATTACCCCAAAAAGACAAACGAAACTGTTGTCGGCATGCACCTGCACGAATACACCGTAAGGCTAAACGATATGGCCATCGAAAGCGGTGCGGAAATAGAATATAACGCCGAATTTACCGACTTTATTTACAACGATAGCGGCAAAATATGCGGCGTAGCGTACACAACTGCCGAAGGCGCAAAAAGCGTTACCTGCAGGCTGGCGGTGGATTGCTCCGGGGTTTCTGCGGTTGGAAGAACAAAATTGCCCGCCGGCTACGGCGTAGACAATTCGCCGATAACCGACAAAGATGTGTTTTTCGTTGTGTTAAGATATGTCCTGTACAGTAACCCAAATGACTATCTTAAGGGTTCCAAAGGCTGGCCTTCGTATAAAAGCTGGGAGGCCCCTCAGGCCGACCCGAGAGGCGCCATTCTGGGCATAGGCGCAAGCCTCAGTTTCGAGCAGGCGGAGGCGGGATTCGAGGATTTCCAAAAATCCGTCCCGCTGCCCGAGTATACCTTAACCCGTATAGAAAAGGGCGTCACGCCTTACATACAGTCGCTTTACTCTTTTGTGGGCGACGGGTTTATCGCTAGCGGCGACGCCGCCTGCCTGACAAAACCCAACAACGGCGAGGGTATAACCTCCGCGATGGTTCAGATGGTGATTGCCGCCGAAGTTGCCGACAAAGCGCTAAAAGCAAACGATGTGTCGGCTAAAAACCTTTGGGATATTAATGTAAGGTACAACCGCGGGCAGGGCGCCGACTTTGCCCTAGTACGCACCACCCTGATAAAGACGGTTAAAGGCGCGTCGAAAGAGGATTTCGAGTATTTCTTCAAAAAAGACATAATATTCTCCGAAAAAATGATAGGCGGACTTAAAATAGGCCTGGCCGATATGGTATTAATGGGCGTAAGGCTGATAGCGGGCGCCGTGACAGGGAAAATCAGCTCGAAAGCCATAATATCGCTGGTGAGCGGGTTGGTTCTCGGCGTCAGGCTCTTGAATTTATATAAAAAGTTCCCGCAAAACCCCGACGGTTTCGCAAGCTGGAAAACCAAGGCCGATAAGCTGTGGAATAAGGTAGGGAAGATGTCCGACTAACCCGATAAATAAAGGTGGCACACATGAAAAACTCCGATAAAGGGCTAAAAAAACCGACATTATTGATTGCGTATCTGGTTATTGTATCCGTTTATACCGCGGTAATGCTTATAAGCGGCTTTGTTGTCCTGAGTGTTGTGGGGGCGGCTTTGGCAATAATAACCGCTCTTTTGAGCCTTATTACTTTTGCCGCAAAAAAGAAAATCAACAGACATCTGTTAATCGGGTTTCTGATTGTCACCTGCGGCATCGTTTTGTATTACCTTATCTGGGGCGCCGAGCCCTTTTTGAGGAGGGCGTGGTATAACCTCGCGCTCGGGGCTTTGCCTATTGCCGCTGCTTCCTTTTTGCTGGCGTGGGCGTCATACAAAAAGCGGGACACCGTAATCAGGGCGGCCGTAGCCTCGGTTATGGTGCTGTCCATTGGCTTTTACCTTATGGCGATGAGCATTCGCGCACGCCCCAAGGTGTTTTCGCTTAAGAAAGGGCATGACGAGTACCTCGACTCTATAAAAGGCTCGGCAAAAGAGGGCGCGCCCAACATTCTGCTTATCGTTATGGACGATATGGCGTACGCCGATATCTCCTGCTACAGCTATCTGGGCAGGGCCGACGCCACAATAAAGACCCCTAACCTCGACGCCTTAGCCGACGAGGGAGTGTTGTTTGAGAACTTTTACGCTTGCTCGCCCGTTTGCTCGCCTTCAAGGTTCGGCATACTCACGGGCAGGTATTCAAACAGGGGCTATGTGGACGAGGTTGTGTTTCCCTCGGTTGTATCCTTCAAGCCCTTCGGCGACACCAGGCTGTTTAACCCCTTCATCTTCAAAAACAATGTCGAGGGGCTGTTGGGCGACGAAATAACCATAGCCGAGGCGCTAAAGAGCGCGGGATATTCCACCGCGTTGTTCGGCAAATGGAATCTGGGTGATTACGGGCAGTACCTGCCCACCAACCAAGGCTTCGATTACTTCTACGGAAGCTACTATGTAAACGATATGACCCCTTACAACTGGGTTAAGGAAGAAAGCGGCAAGAGCGTGCAGGTTAAGTCCCACTATGATATAAAAGACCAGTCCGAAACCACAAAGCTTCTTACCGCCGAAGTAACCGATTATATCTCGGAGAAGGCGGAAAGAGGGCAAAAATTCTTTGCCTGCTACGCGACCCCTTGGCCGCACTATCCCATTTATTCGGGCAACAAGGGCGACACCTCGGACGACAGCTACATCCATTGCATAGAGGAGTTTGACAGATATCTTGGCGACATTCTTAACACTCTTAAGGCTAAAGGTGTGTACGACGATACAATCATAATGTTCACGAGCGACAACGGGCCGGGCAGAGAGGGCGTTGCGGGAGCGCTAAGGGGCAGAAAGGGCACGACCTTCGAGGGCGGGCAGAAAGTCCCCATGATTGTAAGTTATCCCGCGGGCAATGTGGGAAAGGGCGAAAAGGTTATAACCGCGCCCGCGATGAATATTGACATATTCCCCACCCTTCTCGAATACGCGGGAATAGACGCTTTGCCCCAAGACAGGGTGATAGACGGTGTGAGCATGTATGCTCTTTTGGAAGGTAAAATCCCCGCCGGCACCGCCATACACGACGCCCTTTATTACATCCGCAACGGCAAAGTACAGGCAGTACAAATGCCCGTTGACATAGAGGGCGAAACCTACAACTTCAAGTATTACCAGAGGGTTGCCTCCGAAAATACGGCATTTTTCGACCAGGTATACAGAAACTATTTATTCAATCTTTCACTCGACCCCGCTGAGGGCTACAATACCTCGATGATATATCCCGCGACCGCCAAAACAATGGCCGGGCGCCTTGAGAGTTTCCGAAAGGAGCTTAGGGAAAACCGCCGCGGCATCAACAAAGATTATTACGGTAAGTAAATATGCCTCCGCTTTCGGTAATGGTCAAGCCCTCATCGTCCCTGTGCAATATGTCCTGCAAGTATTGCTTTTATCACTCTCTCGCGCGGCAGAGGGAAAGCTATTCCTACGGGCAGATGAGCTTTGAAACAATCGAAAGGGTTATATACGAGGCGCTTAAGTTTGCTGCCGGGGGCCCGTTTTATTTGTCCTTTCAGGGCGGCGAGCCGCTTCTAAGGGGCAAGGAGTTTTTCCGATTTGTCCTGGACAAAATCCGCGAGCACAACAAAAAGCACTCTCCCGTGGCGCTTGCCGTGCAGACGAATGGGCTGCTTATAGATGACGAATGGTGCCGCCTCTTTCTTGAGGGCAACTTCCTTGTCGGGCTTTCGCTGGACGGAGAAGAAGAGGATAACATAAACAGGGTGGATAATGCCGGAAATCCCGTTTTCGGCAAGGTGCTTGCCTCGGCGAAGCTGTTGCAAAGGTACGGGGTGGACTTTAATGTTCTGTGCGTGGTGACCGAGCGCGCGGCAAAAAACATAGCGAGGATATATAAATTCTTTGCTTCTCAAGGCTTCAGGCACCTTCAATTTATACCATGCCTTAAGCCGCTCGGGAGCGGGTATTCGCCCTTCTGTATAACCGAAAGGACATACGGCGATTATCTTATCACGCTTTTTGACCTTTATCTTGAGGATATCCGCAATGGAAATTATGTGTCGGTGAGGCATCTCGACAACTTTGCCCTGCTTGCCAAAGGGCAGAGGGCGGAGCAATGCGGGATGAACGGCACCTGCGGCGCACAATTCGTGGTGGAAGGGGACGGCACGGTATTTCCCTGCGACTTTTATTGCCTGGACGAGTTTAAGCTTGGCAACATAAACGAAACCACCTTTTCCGATATAGCAAGGCTTGCCAAATTCTGGCAATTCATTAAAGGCTCGGCGTCGGAATCGCGCAAATGCCTGAGTTGCGCGTATTATAATCTTTGCCGCGGAGGCTGCAAAAGAGAGCGGATTGACCTCGAAAAATGCGCGGCATATAAGAGATTTTTCGATTACGCCCTTCCCGCCCTCCGGAAGATTTACTGATTTTTAGGCCGTGCAGAATTGCAGATTCGTTATTGCTTATTTTATAAATTTATGTTAATATTGTTAATATTGAAACACCGACAGCGGAGCATGTTTATGTTAAGCGCGCTTCGTTCGGTAAGGTAACGGTCTCAGAATGAAGAAAAAGCTCAAACTGCCTATAAAAACATACTTATTTTACCTCATACTGGTATCGCTTCTTGTCACAGGGGCGTCTTTTTCGCGCTATACCGTAACCATAAACGGCTACGACAGCATTTCCGTAGAAAAAAACGAATTTACCGTAACGGGGGACGAGGGCGAAACCCTTGTTTTCGACTCTGATTATTCGGCTGTTATTGTTTTTGACGAATCAAACATAGAACCCGGCCAGACGATAGAGCTTCCCGTTACCGTGGCACATAACGGCGCATACTTAAACGATTTTAACATAGAGATAAGCATATCGCGAGACGGCTTTATGCCGCTCACCTTTACCCTTGTGGAAGATTGGACGGAGGACGAGATTACCCCCGAGGACGACGCCATTTTGACCTCGGTTTATACTCTCGACAGGGAAGCGCTTTCGTACGCGTTTACCCTTGTGGTTAACTGGGACAGCTTGCTCGGCGAGTCCGGCGAAGGCGCCTCGGTTACGGTTACAATTACCGTCCACCGCCCGCCCGTCATGGCATAAAATAACCGCGGTTACGGCATAAATAAACCTTTGTTTCGGTTATCGGAACATAGAATTATTTTTATTTTTTGAAAATATAATTTTAATGGTTGGTATTTTACAAAAAGCCCCAAAAAACTATCCGATATTTGTAAAATCCCTATTGATTTTAAACCAAATAAATGATATATTAATTATACATATGCAATATTTTTCTTGATTAAGGAGGTATTTATGTCTAAGAAAAAGCTTGCCCCTGCCGAGAATCCGGCTCCCGATTACGAACCTGTTGTCAAAAGGCCGACGGTATCCTTTAGGGTTATGAACAATTGTGCGCCCGTACCTGTGGCAAAGCCTGCCGATTTCATTCAGCTTACGCCCATTGTTCAGCCGTTGTCCATCGTGCCTTACAGCACCCAGCTGCAGCCCTTGGCTCAGTTCGACGAAGACGACGAATATTAATCTCGTCGCGTGATAAGAGAGGTGAAGTATGGCAAACTATCCCGATAAAATTGTTGTCAGCGATAAAGGGGTTGTCACCCCTTATCTGAAAGCCTACGGCTCGGCATTTGCCGAGAGGTTCGGCATTCCCGAAGACCGTTACTATGATGCCGCCCCCGTAGCTCCCGCCGAAGCCGCCCCCGCAGAAGAGCCGGTATATGCCGCTCCCGTAGCGGCCCCCAAGGCTGCTCCCGCGGCAAAGTGCGGCTACAAAAAGTGCAACATCGTTATAGCCATCGTGCTCTTCCTGTCCCTTCTTATAATCGCTTTCGCGGCTATAAGCTACATAGGCATCGACTCGATAAAGGACTACACCACCATTTACGGCGGGAACGCCCTCGATGTCATTATCGATGATGTTATCGCCCTGTTCGGCGCCGACGCCCAGCCCGAGATACTGGACTACATCATCCCCATCGCTCTTCTTGCTTCCCTCGTAGTCGCGTTCTGCATATTCGTTTCGTCCATCGCCGGCCTTGCTTCCCGCAACAGGATAATGCTCTGGATCGCCGCACTCCTGATGTTCCTGCTCACCGTCGCGTCGGCTGTGTGCTACTACTTCTCGCTCAGCGAGGTAGAGATTACGGACTTCATCATGCCCGGCGGAGATTACCTGCAGATTGGCTTCTTCGTGCTGCTCGGCCTGCAGCTGGTAACCCTTATTGTGAGCTGCTTCGCGAACTCTAAGGTGCGCGCGGTCAAATAGCAACCCGTCTAAACAATAAAAAAACGGCGCCATACGGTGCCGTTTTTTATTTGCCAAAACCTTTGCTTAAGTGGCATTGAGAAAAAAGGCTTCCTTAGGGAAGCCTCTTTTTTACTTGTTTCCGTTCTCGAACGCTTCTTTGGGAGCGCCGCAAAGGGGGCAGGTGTAATCGGCGGGGACATCTTCCCACTTGGTTCCGGCGGGTACGCCGTTGTCGGGGTCGCCCGCGGCTTCGTTGTATACATAACCGCATACAGAGCAAATGTAATCCATAATTTACCTCCGTTCAGATTTTATATAATGCCTTAAAGGCTATTATTTATGTCTTTGGCGATGGCGTCCGCCAGCGCGTATAGTTCGGGAAGCTGCTCTTCTTTGAGCGAGGACTTTATAGTAAACACCTCGCCGAGGGTTTCCATATTCTTAAGTTTCTGCATTTGCTCGGCTATTAGCTTTGCGCTCGCGGGTACCCAGCTTCCGTTCTGGATATAGGATACCTTGCGGTTTTGCAGGTTGTGCGCAACAAAGTCGTGCACGAGATTTTCCATGTTCGTGAATATGCCGTTATTGTATGTCGAGCAGGCAAACACTATATGAGAGTACTTGAAGGCGTCCGATAGGATAAACGAAAAGTGCGTCTTGGATACATCCCTTACGGCGACTTTTACGCCAGCTTCGGAGAGTCTTGAGGCAAGTATGTCGGCGGCGTTTTCTGTGTTGCCGTAAACGGAGCCTACCAATATAAGCGCGCCCTTTGCTTCGGGGGTATAGGAGCCCCACTTTTGGTACTTATCAATAAATATGTCAAGGTCTTTGCGCCACACAAAGCCGTGAAGGGGGCAGATTATCCGGATATCCAGAGAGGCCGCTTTATTAAGCAGGGCAAGGGTCTGCGGGCCGTATTTTCCGACTATGTTGGTATAATACCTGCGGGCCTCGTCCATATAGTCTTTTTCGAAATCGACCTCGTCGGCGAACAGGGCGCCGTCCATAGAGCCGAAGATTCCGAAAGCGTCGGCGCTGAAAAGTATCTTGTCGGTTGCGTCGTAGGTTACCATAACCTCGGGCCAATGCACCATGGGCGCCATATAAAAGCTGAGGTTATGCCTGCCGGTAGAAAGGGCGTCGCCCTCTTTTACGACAATCGAGCGCGAATCGGCGTCGAAGCCGAAATACTGCTTTATCATGGCGAGCGTTTTGGCGTTGCAGACTATCTTTGTATCGGGGTAGCGCCTGATAAAATCGTCTAGGGTAGCCGAATGGTCGGGCTCCATGTGCTGCACGATAAGGTAGTCGGGGCTTTTGCCCTTAAGCAAATACTCTATATTGCTGAAAAAGACCTCGCTTACGCTTTTGTCTACGCAGTCGAAGATTGCGGTTTTTTCGTCTAACAGAAGGTAGGAGTTATACGAAACCCCATAGGGCAGGGGATATACATGCTCGAACAGCGCCAGCCTTCGGTCGTTTGCTCCAATAAAAATAAGGTCGTCTTTAACTTTGCGGAAACAATGCATGCTTCACCTTCGGTAAAATTTGTTTAGATTATTATACATCATAAGAGGCACGCTGTCTATAAGGAAAAACATTTTGCCGCTTGCCCGCATACTGTGATACAATATAATCAGTATAGCGGAGGTATGCCTTGGAAAACGGGTATTTTGAAGAAAAGCTTAAAAACCTCAAGCAGACAACCCGCTTGTCGGATGCCGATGTCGAATATCTTAAGAGAAACTCTGTACGCCGGAACTATTACAATGGGCAGAACATACATGGCAACGACGGCTCGTGCACGGGTATAATCTTTATAAACAGCGGCATCGTCAGGGTGTACCTTATGTCCGACGAGGGCAAGGAAGTAACCCTTTACCGCCTGTATGAGGGCGATTACTGTATGCTTTCGGCTTCCTGCGTGCTGCAGTCTATAAGCTTCGAGGTGCATGTCGACGCCGAGACCGACTGCGATGTGTTTATAATAAGGCCCGCCGCTTTCGGCGAGCTTATGAAAAACAATGTCTACCTCGAAAACTTTGCCCTTAATGTCGCGGTGAACAGGTTTTCGGAAGTCATGTGGGCGATGCAGCAGGTGCTGTTTATGAACCTCGACAGGCGCCTTGCGGCCTTCCTGTACGACGAGTACGCCCGCACGGGCAACACCGTTATCAGGATGACCCACGAGCAGATAGCCAGAAATATTAGCAGCGCACGCGAAGTGGTTACGAGAATGCTCAGGTACCTCGCCAAAGAAGGCGTAATAGAGGTTGAAAGGGGTGGCGTCACCATTCTGGACAAAGCAAAACTGCAAGCCTTGATATAAACGCAACCGCACCTTCAAAACAGCTATATTAAGTAAGGGGAAAACTGAGGCTTCGGAGCGAAGGCTTAACTCCGCCCCGAATCCTTTTGGTTACCGGACTTACGCAAGCATCGCGAGTATGGCTTCTTTAGACTTTAGCCCAACCGAGCGCGTCTTGACCTTGCCGTTTTCTATTACAACGAGGGTGGGTATGCTGGATACCCCGAACTTGTCCGCGAGATCGGGCTCTTTGTCGACATTTACCTTATAGACCTCGAACCTGCCGTTTGCTTCGTTAGCCAACTCGTTTATCGTGGGGGCAAGCATTGTGCAGGGCCCGCACCATTCGGCAAAGAAATCCACCAATACGGGAACCTTGCTCTTCATTACCTTTTCGTCGAAGGTTTTTAGGGTTAATTCGGCTGCCATAATTTTTTTCTCCTTATATGTAGTAGTATCGGTTTGTTTGAAATAATTATAAGCTTTGCGGGCTTTGCTGTCTGTGACCGCCGTCACAGAGCAGATTGTGATATCGGTCACATAATAAATTGGAATAATTTACTATAATATCAATATAACACAATAACACACGGAGGACAAAATGAAAATAACATTTAACGAGAACAAGAAAATTGTCGAGATGTTAAAAGCAAGAATGAGCGAAAACGGCGGGTATTGCCCCTGCCGCCGTGAAAAAAACGAAGACACTATGTGCCTTTGCAAAGAGTTCCGCGAGCAGATTGCCGACCCCGATTATGAGGGTTACTGCCATTGCATGCTTTATTACAAGGCAAAATAAATTGGCGGCGGCAAGTGTAAAATATGTAAAATGCGCTTGACAAGCAAAATCTTTATGTGTAAACTTGAATATAATAAATTAAGGATAGCGACACAATGTTAGCTTCTATATTGGCAGTCATTATTATTATAATTAGCGTCGGCGTTATCGTACTACTAGATAGCGCTGTTTCTCATGTACTGCCAATAAAGTTGTAAGGGCTATAATACATAAAGACCACCAGAACTTAGAACCTACGGCAGTACACCGTAGGTTTTTTTGTTATAATTAGTTAAAAGGAGAAAAGCCATGAAGTTGTCAGGTTCTGCCATCATCATCGAAACACTGCTGGAGCAGGGCGTGGATACCGTATTCGGGTATCCGGGCGGAGCTGTGCTTAACCTCTATGACGAACTGTATAAAAAACAGGACAGGATAACGCACATAATAACCTGCCACGAGCAGGGCGCCACCCACGCCGCCGACGCGTATGCCAGGGTAAGCGGAAAGACGGGCGTTGTAATAGCCACCTCGGGGCCCGGCGCCACCAACCTTGTTACGGGGCTTGCCACGGCATATCTCGATTCGACCCCTCTTATCGCCATAACCGGCAATGTCGCGACCTCCCTTATAGGGCTGGACAGCTTTCAGGAAGTGGATATCTGCGGCATAACGATGCCTATAACCAAGCACAACTACATCGTTAAGGATGTAAACAAGCTGGCGGATACAATGAGGGAAGCTTTCCTTATAGCCAACTCGGGGCGTCCCGGGCCCGTGCTTATAGATGTGCCCAAGGATGTGCAGAACGCGGTAACGGAGTTTACCCCTTCCGCAAAGGTTTCGGTAAAGAGGAGCGCCACCCCGAGCATCAACCTCGCCGAGGCGGTAGACCTCATAGCCTCCGCCAAAAGGCCCTTTATTTACGCGGGCGGCGGCGTTAACATATCGGGAGCCTCCGCAGAACTTAGCGAGTTTTCCGACAGAATAGACGCGCCCATAGGCACCTCGATGATGGGCATAACCGCGGTCCGCTCCGACAATCCCCGCTTTCTGGGCATGACGGGCATGCACGGCAAGTACGCGGCTACCAAGCTGATGTACGAATCCGACCTCATAATTGCCGTGGGCACAAGGTTTTCGGACAGGGCGACGGGTAACAAAAAAGAGTTTGCAAACGGTAAGAAGGTGCTTCATATAGACATAGACCCCGCCGAGATAGGCAAAAACATACCCGCATATGTATCGCTGATAGGCGATGTCAAGACGGTGCTTAACGAACTCAACTCGGTTATGCCCGCCATATCCCGCCCCGAATGGGCAGGCAGGGTAGAAGAGATAAAGCATTGCCCGGACTCCCGCCTCGATATGGCGGCGGATACCTTAAACCCGCAGACCCTCCTTAAAACAATAAATAAATATGCTGGCGATGATGCCGTTGTTGCCACCGATGTAGGGCAGCACCAGATGTGGACGGCGCAGTATTATAGCTTTAACAAGCCCCGCTCCTTTATAACCTCGGGCGGGTTGGGCACGATGGGCTTCGGCATGGGCGCCGCGATAGGCTCGGCGATAGGCAGCGGGAAGCGCTCGATACTCATAACCAGCGACGGCAGCTTCCACATGAATATGAACGAGATGGCAACCGCCGTTTCCTTCAATTTGCCCATACTTATAGTTGTCTTAAACAATAACGCCCTGGGCATGGTGAGGCAGTGGCAAACGCTGTTCTACGGCTGCCGCTATTCCAACACCACCTTGAACCGCAAGACCGACTATGTAAAGCTTGCCGAGGCGTTCGGGCTCAAAGCCGAAAGGCTGGATGACTTCTCCAAGCTGGAAGAAACGGTACAGAGGGGGCTTGCCCACAACGGGCCGTACCTCATAGAGGCCATAATCGACCCCGACCAGAAGGTTCTGCCCATGATACCCCCAAACGGCACGATAAACGACATAATCCTTAAAGGATAGGAGGAAAAAATGATAGAGGAAGGCAAAATAATACTCAGTATGCTTGTAAGAAACGAATCGGGCGTCCTGACCCGCATCTCGGGTCTGTTCGCCAGAAGGGGTTACAACATAGACAGCCTTTCGGTTGGCGAAACCGACGACCCGCACATCTCGAGAATGACGGTTATGGCGACGGGCGACGAGTATGTTAAGGATCAGATCCTTAAACAACTCGAAAAGCTGCACGATGTAATCGTAGTCGAGGCGATGGACAAGCACAGGCTGGTAGCGAGAGAGCTGTTACTAATTAAAGTAAATGTCGCGCAGGGTTCCCGCAGCGAGATAATGGAGGCGGTATCTATCTTCCGCGCAAAGGTTGTAGACCTCACCCCCACCTCGCTAACCGTAGAGATTACGGGCGACCGCAGCAAGTGCGACGCGTTTATAGAATACCTGAGGCCCTTCGGCATAGCCGAGCTTTGCAGGACGGGCATCACGGCGATAGCCAGAGGCAAAGACACTTTAGCCCCCAAAACGGATTTAGACGACAAATACAATTAATATAAGGACATAAAAGGAGAGAAAAGAAGATGGCAAAGATCTATTACGAAAAGGATTGCAACCCCCAAGCCCTTAAAGGCAAAACTATAGCCGTTATAGGTTACGGCAGCCAGGGCCATGCCCACGCCCTGAACCTTAAGGAAAGCGGATTCGATGTTATAGTCGGCCTGTACGAAGGCTCGAAGTCCAAGGCAAAGGCCGAGGCGAGGGGGCTTAAGGTTATGAACACCGACGAAGCCGTAAAGGCTTCCGATGTTGTCATGATACTCGTAAACGACGAAAAGCAGGCGGCCCTTTACAAGAAAGATGTCGCTCCCAACCTCAGGGAAGGCATGACTCTTATGTTCGCCCACGGCTTTAACATCCACTACGGGCAAATCGTTCCCCCCGCCAATATCGATGTCATAATGGTAGCTCCCAAGGGCCCCGGGCACACCGTAAGAAGCCAGTACGAGGAAGGAAAGGGCGTACCCTGCCTGATCGCCGTATATCAGGACTTTACGGGCAAGGCCAAAGAAACCGCGCTTGCATACGCCTACGGAATAGGCGGCGCCAGGGCGGGCATACTTGAAACCACCTTTAAAGAGGAGACCGAAACCGACCTCTTCGGCGAGCAGGCGGTACTCTGCGGCGGTGTGGCCGAGCTTATGAAAGCGGGCTTCGAGACCCTCGTCGAGGCGGGATACCAGCCCGAAAGCGCCTACTTCGAGTGCGTGCACGAAATGAAGCTTATAATCGACATGGTTGTCGCGGGCGGGCTTTCTCTTATGCGCTACTCGATTTCGGACACCGCGGAATACGGCGGCTACAAGATCGGCAAGAGAATCATAAACGACGATGTAAAGAAAGAAATGAAGAAGGTTCTCGGCGAGATACAGGACGGCAGCTTCGCCAGGGATTGGATCCTCGAGAATCAGGCTGGACGCCCCCACTTCAGCGCCATGAGGCGTATGGAAGCCGGGCATCAGGTAGAAAAGACGGGCGCCGACCTTCGCGCAAAAATGAGCTGGAAAAAGCAGGAATTTAAAGAATAAGCTACAAATTCAAGAGGTATAAAAATGAGATCCGACAATATAAAACTCGGCTCCGAAAAGGCCCCCATGAGGGCGCTGCTAAAAGCGTCGGGGCTTACGGATAAGCAGCTCGCAAAGCCCATAATAGGCATAGTAAACAGCTTCAACGAGGTTGTACCCGGGCATATACACCTAAACACTATCGCCAGGGCGGTAAAAGACGGCGTACTCGCCGCGGGCGGCACCCCGATGGAGTTCAATACGATAGGCGTTTGCGACGGCATAGCGATGGGGCACGAGGGCATGAAGTACTCGCTCTGCACCCGCGAAATAATAGCCGACAGCATAGAGTGCATGGTAAAAGCCCATTGCTTCGACGGCCTTGTTTTTATACCTAACTGCGATAAGATAGTGCCGGGAATGCTTATGGCGGCGGTGAGGCTAAACATCCCCGCGATATTCGTAAGCGGGGGCCCCATGCTCTCGGTAAGGGACGAAGGCGGCGCGTACCTTGATTACAACAGCGTTTACGAGGCTGTGGGCGCCTACAAAGGCGGCAGAATCACGGCCTGCGAGCTGGAAAGGATAGAAGAGTCCGCCTGCCCCACCTGCGGCTCGTGCAGCGGCATGTTCACGGCAAACTCGATGAACTGCCTTAGCGAAGCGGTGGGCATAGCCCTACCCGGTAACGGCACAATACCCGCCGTGTACTCCCAAAGGTTGAGGCTTGCCAAGATGGCGGGCGAGAGGATTATAGACCTTGTAAGGCAAAACATCTGCCCGAGGGACATAATAACCGAACGCTCTGTAAGAAACGCGCTTGCCGTCGATATGGCGCTCGGGTGCTCGACAAACACCGTTTTGCACCTCGCGGCGATCTGCTACGAAGCCGAAATACCTTTCAGCCTGAAACTTATAAACGAAATAAGCGAGATAACCCCCAACCTCTGCAAACTTGCCCCCGCGGGCGTACATCATCTGCAGGACCTCAACAGGGCGGGCGGCGTGTCTGCGGTAATGGCCGAGCTTAACAAAAGAGGGCTGATCGATACCGAAGTTATGACGGTATCAGGTACGGTCGGAGAAAGGATAGAAAACGCAAAAGTAAGAGATTATAGCGTAATAAAACCCATCGACGCCCCGTATTCGCAAACAGGCGGACTTGCGGCGCTATTCGGAAACCTCGCTCCCAACGGCGCGATAGTAAAAAGGAGCGCGGTAAGGGCCGAAATGCTGAAGTTTACGGGCAGGGCAAGGGTTTTTGACAGCGAAGAAGCCGCTATTGCCGCAATCTACGGCGGCGAAATAAAGAAAGGGGATGTAGTTGTTATCCGCTACGAAGGGCCCAAGGGCGGCCCGGGAATGAGGGAAATGCTCTCGCCCACCTCGGCGATAGCGGGCATGGGCTTAGACGCCGATGTAGCGCTAATAACCGACGGCAGGTTCTCGGGAGCGACGAGAGGCGCGGCAATAGGGCATGTATCCCCCGAAGCCCGTGAGGGCGGGCCCATAGCCTATGTGAAAGAAGGCGACAGCATAACGCTTGACATACCCAACTACGGCATAACCCTTAACATCAGCGGCGAAGAACTGGAAAAAAGAAAATCCCAAACAACCCTAAAGCCTCTGCCCGACCTAAAAGGATATCTTAAGAGATATGCCGCCATGGTCAGCTCGGCGGACAAGGGAGCCGTATTCGGCAAATAACAATCAGGAGGCAATCATGAAACATATTAAGATTTTCGATACCACATTGAGAGACGGCGAGCAAGCCCCCGGCTGCAGTATGAACCTCAAAGAAAAGCTGGAAGTGGCCAAGGCTCTCGAAAGGCTCAATGTGGACATCATAGAAGCGGGCTTCGCCATAAGCTCCAAAGGCGACTTCGAATCGGTAAAATCCGTAGCCGAAACGGTTAAGAATTCGTCGGTGGCGAGCCTCGCCCGAGCCATTCCCAAGGATATAGACGCGGCCTACGAGGCGGTTAAGAACGCCGTGTCCCCCAGGATACATATCTTCCTCGCCACTTCCCCCATTCACATGGAGTACAAGCTCAAGATGAGCCCCTCGCAGGTGCTCGAGAATATCGAGGCCATGACAAAGTACGCCAAAAAGTATGTGCCCGATGTCGAGTTCTCCGCCGAGGACGCTATGCGCTCGGACCCCGAGTTTCTGGCAAAAGCGGTAAGGGCTGCGATAAAGGCGGGCGCGACAACCATCAACATTCCCGACACGGTAGGGTATTCGACACCCAGAGAAATGGCGGAAAGGATAACCTATCTGCGCAAAGCGGTACCCGAAACCGAAGGGATCGTGCTTTCGGTGCACTGCCACAACGACCTCGGCATGGCGGTCGCCAACTCTTTGGCGGCGGTCGAGGCGGGAGCCTTGCAGGTTGAATGCACGATTAACGGCTTGGGCGAAAGGGCGGGCAACGCCGCGATGGAAGAAATCGTTATGGCGATAAACACCCGCAAAAACATTTACGGCGGCGAGACGCGCATAAAGACCAACGAGATATACAGGGCAAGCAGGCTGGTATATAACATCATCGGTATGAGGGCGCCCATCAACAAGGCGATAGTAGGCGACAACGCCTTCGCCCACGAGTCGGGCATACACCAGCACGGCGTGCTCGCCAACAGGGCAACCTACGAGATCATGACGCCCGAATCGGTCGGTATCCCATCCAACAACATGGTGTTCGGCAAGCACAGCGGCAGGCACGCAATTCAAAACCGCCTGAAAGAGCTTGGGTACAACCTCACCCCCGAAGAAATGGATGTGCTGTTTGCGAGCTTCAAGGACCTGGCTGACAAAAAGAAGAAGATTAACGACGCCGACCTGGAAGCCCTCGTCGGGCATAAGGTTAAGTCCTCGACGGCAAACGAGTTCACTCTCGACAGGTTTACCGTTAACAGCGGCAATTATGTAACTTCCAACGCCATTGTCCGTTTGAGCAACGGCGGCAAAGTGTTCGAGGAAGTCGCGATAGGCGACGGCCCCGTAGACGCGGCATTCAAGGCGGTAGACAAGATTATTAAGACGCCCCCGCACTCTTTAGATGATTACAGCATCCAGAGCGTAGGCGAAGGCAAAGACGCTTTGGGCGAGGCGTTTGTGCGCATCAAGTGCGGCGACGAGATAGTCACGGGCAGAGGCCTTTCGACGGATATTATCGAAGCCAGTATCATTGCCTATATAAACGGGCTCAACAAACTGCTTTAAGGAGCGTTTATGAAAAAGATAGAAATATTCGACAGCTCTCTGCGCGACGGCGCCCAGAGCGAGGGGATATCCTTTTCGGTTCAGGACAAGCTGAACATCGTAAAGGCGCTTGACGACTTCGGGGTAGCGTATATAGAAGCGGGAAATCCCGGGTCGAATCCCAAAGACATAGAGTTTTTCGAGAAGGCGAGAGGGCTTAAGCTAAAGCACGCAAAGCTTTGCGCCTTCGGCAGCACCCGCCGCAAGAACCTTAAGGTAGAGGATGACCCGCAGGTAAAGTCCCTGCTTAACGCGGGCACACAAACCGTTGTTATTTTCGGTAAATCGTGGGATTTGCACATAAAGGAGATTCTCGGCATAACTAAAGAAGAGAACTTAAGCCTTGTATACGATACCGTGAGCTATCTTAAGGCGAACGGCAAAGAGGTAATTTTCGACGCCGAGCATTTCTTCGACGGCTACAAGGCCGACCCCGAATGCGCCTTGAGCGTGCTTGACGCCGCCGAAAGGGGCGGGGCCGATGTGCTTACCCTTTGCGACACCAACGGCGGCACGCTGCCCTCGGAGATTTACGAGATAACCACCGTTGTGGCAAAAAAGCACCCCTCGACGAGGATATCCATACATTGTCACAACGACACGGGTTGCGCCGTGGCAAACTCTATGATGGCGGTAGCCGCCGGAGCGACGCAGGTGCAGGGCACATTTATAGGTATAGGCGAAAGGTGCGGCAACGCCGACTTAAGCATCATAATCCCCAACCTTCAGCTTAAGATGGGCTACAAGGCGGTAGAGGGCGACCTCGCCGGGCTTTGCGGCACAAGCTACAGGATATACGAGATTTCCAATCTTATTGCGCCCACAAACAAGCCTTACACGGGCACAAGCGCTTTCGCTCACAAAGGCGGAATGCACATAGACGGCGTGGACAAATGCCGCAACTCCTTCGAGCATGTGCCGCCCGAATCGGTTGGAAACAGCAGGCGTTACCTTATGAGCGAGATGAGCGGGCGCACGACGGTTATAGCAAAGATAGCAAACCTAGCGCCCGAGCTTAACAAGAACTCGCCCGAAACAAAGATAATCCTCGACCGCATAAAAGAGCTTGAGCACGAGGGGTATCAGTTCGAGTCGGCGGACGCCAGCTTCGAGCTTATCGTCCTCAATATACTCGGCAGGTTCAGGCCGCACTTCAAGCTTCAGATGTATAAGACAAGCGGCGAGTACCCGCCACCCGACGGCGAGCAATCGGCATACGCCCTTGTAAAACTTGCCGTAGACGGCAAGACCGAAACGGCTGCGTCCATCGGTAACGGCCCCGTAAACGCCTTAGACCTTGCCTTAAGGCGGGCGCTTAGCACCTTCTACCCCTGCCTTCACGAAGTGCATCTCACCGACTATAAAGTGCGCGTGCTTTCGGGAGACCAGGCGACGGGCGCGAAGGTCAGGGTTCTTATAGAAAATACCGACGGCAAGAGGGTTTGGACAACCGTCGGCGTATCCACAGACATAATTGAAGCCAGCAGGCAGGCGCTTGTGGATTCTTTGGAATATTATCTTTATCTCAGAGAGGTTAACTGATTATGGGAATGACAATGACTCAAAAGATTCTGGCGGCCCACGCGGGAAAAGACAGCGTTAAAGCGGGCGAGCTGATAATGGCGAATCTCGACCTTGTTTTGGGCAACGATGTAACTTCGCCCGTCGCCATTAACGAATTTAACAAGGCCGGCTGCGATTGCGTATTCAATCGCGAAAAAATCGCCCTTGTAATGGACCACTTCACCCCTAACAAGGATATAAAGGCCGCCGAGCAGACCAAAAGGGTAAGGGACTTCGCCTCGGCTAAAGGCATCACCAATTACTTTGATGTAGGCGATATGGGCGTAGAGCATGCCCTGCTGCCAGAAAAGGGGCTTGTAGTTTCGGGAGACCTTGTTATAGGCGCCGACAGCCACACCTGCACCTACGGCGCCTTGGGCGCCTTCTCGACGGGCGTAGGCAGCACCGACATGGCGGCTGGCATGGCGTACGGCAAGGCATGGTTTAAGGTTCCTTCCGCCATAAAGTTCAACCTCACGGGCAAACCCGCCAAATGGGTGTCGGGCAAGGATGTAATCCTTCACATCATAGGCAAGATAGGCGTCGACGGCGCTCTCTACAAATCGATGGAGTTTTCGGGCGACGGCATAAAATACCTTTCGATGGACGACAGGTTCGCCATCTGCAACATGGCAATAGAGGCGGGCGCCAAAAACGGCATATTCCCCGTCGACGAGGTAACCCTTGACTATGTGCGCGGGCACAGCTCGAGGCAGCCCGTAGTCTACGAGGCCGACCCCGACGCCGAGTACGACGAGGTATACGATATAGATATGTCGGCGCTTACCCCCACCGTAGCCTTCCCACATCTTCCTTCCAACACCAGGGTTTTCGGCGAGTTCGGCGATGTAAAGATAGACCAGGTGGTTATAGGCTCCTGCACCAACGGGCGCTACAGCGACTTTGTCGAGGCGGCTAAGGTTCTCAAGGGGCACAAGATACATAAGGATGTACGCATGTTAATAATCCCCGCCACGCAGAAGATATTCCTGCAGATGATAGAAAGCGGGCTTACAAAGCTCTTTATCGAGGCTGGAGCCGCGGTATCCACACCCACCTGCGGGCCCTGCCTGGGCGGGCACATGGGCATACTCGCGAGCGGCGAAAGGTGCGTAGCCACCACCAACCGCAACTTTGTGGGCCGTATGGGACACCCCAACAGCGAAGTTTATCTCGCAAGCCCCGCCGTAGCGGCCGCGTCCGCCGTAACGGGCAAAATCTCCCACCCCGACGAAGTATACAAGGAGGAAAACTGATATGAAATACACCGGCAAGGTTATCAAATACGGCGACAATGTCGATACCGATGTAATTATACCCGCGAGGTACCTTAACACTTCCGACCCCAGGGAGCTTGCCGCCCATTGCATGGAGGATCTCGACAAGACCTTTGTGGGCAGGGTGCAGCAGGGCGACATAATGGTAGCGGGTTATAACTTCGGCTGCGGCTCCTCACGCGAGCACGCCCCCATAGCCATAAAGGCAAGCGGAATCGCCTGCGTCGTAGCCAAGAGCTTCGCGAGAATTTTCTACCGCAACGCCATCAACACAGGGCTTCCCATTGTCGAATATTCGGGCGACATCGACGAGGGCGACATAATCGAAGTCGACTTCTCGGCGGGCGAGATTATCAACAAGACCAAAAACACCAAAGGCACCTTCCCGCCTTTCCCGCCGTTCTTGCAAAACATAATATCTAAGGGCGGGCTTCTCAATTCGCTAAAGGAGAACTAACGATGGAATACAAAATAGCCGTTGTAGAGGGCGACGGCATAGGCCCCGAAATAATAGCGTCGGCGATAGCCGTCATGGATGCCGTAGGCGCCAAGCATAATCACAAGTTTGAATACGACTTTGTTCCCGCCGGCGGGAACTCCATAGACAAGTACGGCGTACCCCTGACAGACGAGGCTCTGGAAAGGTGCTTAAGAAGCGACAGCGTCCTGCTGGGTGCCGTGGGCGGGCCCAAATGGGATACCCTTCCCGGGCATTTGAGGCCCGAAAGAGCCCTTTTAGGCATTCGCAAGGAGCTTGGGCTGTTTGCCAACATCCGCCCCGCCAAGCTCAATCCCGTGCTTAAATCGGCATGCCCGCTTAAGGACGAGATAGCCTCCCGCGGCTTCGATATGGTAATAGTGCGCGAGCTCACGGGCGGTATGTATTACGGCGAGCGCGGCAGAAGGCAGGGTAAAGGCGGCGAGGAAGCCTTCGACACCGAATGCTACAGCGAAGCAGAAATCGAGAGGATAGCCCGTGTTGCCTTCGACATAGCAGCCAAGAGAAGCAAGAGGGTTATAAGCGTCGACAAGGCCAATGTTCTGGAAAGCTCGAGGCTGTGGCGCGAAGTTGTGCATCGTGCGGCTAAGGACTATCCCGAAATAGCGGTATCCGATATGCTTGTCGATAACGCCGCCATGCAGCTTATCAAAAACCCCGCGCAGTTCGATGTCGTTGTGACTTCCAATATGTTCGGCGACATACTTTCGGACGAGGCTTCGCAGATAACTGGCTCGATAGGGCTTTTGCCCTCGGCGTCCCTCGGAGAAGGAACAAGAGGCATGTACGAGCCCATCCACGGCTCCGCGCCCGACATAGCCGGAAAGGATTTGGCTAACCCCATAGCGACCATACTTTCGGTAGCCATGATGTTCAGGCTCTCCTTTAATCTTGATAAGGAAGCCGACGAGATAGAAGCGGCGGTGGACGCCGTATTAAACGCCGGCTACCGCACGAGGGACATTTTGGACAACGCCACCGAGCCTCTGGGCTGCAAAGCGATGACCCAAAAAATCATCGAATACCTAACCAGACCGTTACAAAGGACATAACAACCTCATAAAAAAGCCGCTCCGTTCGGGGCGGCTTTTTTATTGTAATTTGCCTGTAAGGAAGGGCTCTTGCGAGTCTTTACTTTATTGCTGTTCTTCGGTTTGCGCTTGCTTGCGCCTTTCGATTTCGGCGATCATATCGTCGTAGTATTTTTCGTCTATGATGAATTTCTTGTTCTGAATAAACCAAGCGACGATAAGGAATATTATCGGAATCAAGCTGACGGCGGCCCTTAGCCACAGCCTCATGCTTATTGAGCGCTGTTCTTTGAACGCCTGGTTGGCGGCGTTGAAGTTGTTGTCGCCGTCGCGGATTTCGATAGAATATTTGGCGCTAGTGTCAAGCTGTGCCGCTTCGATATCTTCCCATTTGCCGAGGTCCTGCGGCTTGCCGTCTTTGATGGCGTATATACGGCAATTCTTCAGGGCGTCCACATATTCTGCTTTAATCTGATAGTGAGACATAAATTCGTCGTTAGCTATCATTTCATCGACTATTCTCGCGGCTTCCTTCTGATCGTGGGATTCGTAAACCTCAAAGTAATCCTTTACCTTAAGGATATATTTGATTTGATCCTGCGAGTTGCCCATTGTTTCGAGGTAGTTTTTCTGGGATTCCATCTGCGAGATATTCTGGCTGAGGATAAAGACGCCCGAAACGACAAGCACAAGAGTAACAAGGCCGTATTGCACTGCCGAGGCGAACTTCGCCATAAAGGGGCGGAGGGTCGAAACGACGGCTTCGTTGCGCTCGCCCTGTTTAAGCTCGTTGTACTCGACGCAGTTGGTAATATTGATGATGGATGCCATATAGAACAGCGTCTGCCCAAGGAACACAAAGAACCCGAAGATGGCGAATGTAACGATGTTGAAGGGCAGGAACTCCCACCAACCGATAAGGGCTATGCCCGCATAACCGAATACGGCTGTCATGGCGGATATAAACTGCAGCTTCTTGCGGCCCAAGCGCTTGGCAAGCCTCGGGTAGAACAGGTTGCCGAGAATGCTTACAACGCCGAACAGCACGATGAAGTAAAAGCTGTTGCTATCGTAGCCTACCTCAAGGTAGTAAAGGTTGTATGCGAGGCCTACGATTATATTCGAGCCGATATTGTAGAAAAGCATCGAAAGCGTCATCCAGAGAACCTGGTCGTTGTTTCTGATGGTTTTCCACATCTGCTTAAGCGAAATCTTTGCCTCAAGTTCCGCCTGTGTGCGCTCCCTTTCCTTTACGCCCACCGCTGTCATAATCTGGCAGCCGATAAACGCCGCGACGATTATTATAGAGCAGAGGCGGTAACCCGCGACCATGTTGCCGGGGGTTGTGAAGGTTACAAGGCCTTGGCCCGCGAATGCGCCTATGCCCGCGAATATAACCGTCATCATGGCAACGGTGTTGCGCTCGTTTCTTTTTGACGACAGCGAGGGCAGCATCGACCAATAGCCTATATCGTTCATCGTAAATGTCGTTTCCCACAGGAAATACATTATCGTCATAAAGATAACGAAATTCCAGCCCGTAAAGACGCGCACATTGTACATCGCCAGGATGACCGCGCCGCAGGTTACGGCGCCGATGAGAATCCAGGGCTTGAACTTACCCCATTTGATGTGAGAACCCTCTATTATAGC
>DGDU01000051.1:5352-22070 GCA_002385605.1 Christensenella sp. UBA3944 | reverse complement strand
CCCATAATCGGATCGTTAAAGGCGTCCCACAATCTGCCGCCTATGCCGATTATGAGGCTAAGAGTGGTAAACTGCGCAACCGTTAGCGATACCGCGAACTGCACATATACCAACAGGAAGGCGGACACAAGCTGGTATGACATATCCCTTCCGATACCGCCCGTAGAGAACAACCATTTGTTGCGGTTAAACTCGCGTACCCGTTGAGCTTCAATGGGGTCTGCGACCGCGGTTTTAGTGCCGGCCATAATTACCTCCATTCAAAAAAATAAAAATATTGGCGTTTAGACTTCCTTTTTACTTATACTACAATTATAATATAGGTAATAATGTTGTCAATACGCAAAAATTTTTCCTATTACTTATTGGCAACAAATTCTGTTTACGGGGGACGACATGAAAGTTGCCTTTACAAAAGCTATAGACGCTCTGAGAAAATTCTGCCTTTCGGACTGGTTTATTTACTTTACCGCGGTTTTTGTTATGGCGGGATGGCTTAGCGGCGAATGGATGATCTTTATGGGCGTGCTGTTTGCGATTATCGCCGCGGTGCTTGTCCTTTGCGAGGATGTAACCCCGGCATTGGCGCCTTTCTTCCTGTTTACCATGATGATTTCCTCTTCACGCTCGCAGCTTGTGGATAAGATCTGGATGCTTTCGCTTATCGTCCTGCCCGTCGCGGCCATTATTTACCGCATGATAAAAAACCGCGATAAGCTCTCCCTTATCTCGCCCACAAAATGGACTGGCTTTACGCTTTCGCTTATACTTCTCATACTTCCCATGACCTTGGGCGGGCTTTTCAGGGGTGGAAGGATTGTTCCTGTGATATTTGTCGCCATGGGGTATATGATTCTTCTAGGAGCCTGCTACCTCTTCTTTTCGATGAATGTCGACAAAAAGAACGACAGGGTGCTTAAATATGTACTTAAGCTGATGTTTGTAAATTCGATTATAGTGTCCCTGCAACTGATAATTACTTACGGCGGGGTATTTGCCGACGGCGGCAAAGACGCGCTTATAAATTACATTAAATATAAAAACCTGAATATCGGCTGGGCTGGCGGAAACAACGCGGCGCCCGTGCTTGCCATGTGCATGCCCGCTGGGCTTTATTACGCCCTTAAGGACAGAAAGGCGTCATTTATATTTATTCTTGTGGCGTTTATAGAATACGCCCTCGTAATTTCGACGGGCTCAAGAGGCACTATACTGATCCTCACCATAGCCCTGCCGTTTATCCTTTGCTATATGATGGCCAAATCCCCCCGCAAACTGCAGACGGGGCTTACAATCTCTGTATCCTTTGCCGTGGCGGTGCTGCTGGCGGGGCTGTTCGCAAAAGACCTTCTGGCGGCTTTTTCCGAGATTATAAACAGGGGGCTTAGCGACAACGGAAGGTTTACCCTTTACAAAGAGGCGCTGGACGCGTTTGTAAAATACCCCGTATTCGGCGCGGGCTGGGATTACAGGCTGGGCGAGCTTTATAATGACGGGCCTGTGCCGTATTGGTACCACAGCACGGCGCTTCAGATTCTCGCTAACATGGGCGTAATAGGGGCGATTTTCTTCGGCTACTTCTATTACTGGCGCTACCGCACCTTACTTGCGGACAGAGTGCCCGCCAAACTTGCTCTTTTCGCGGGTGTATTGATATTCGATTTATACGGGATGATAGATGTAAACTTCTTCGGGCCGACATTCTTTGTTATGATGCTAATCCTTACCTTCGCCGTCGAAACAACGATAGAGCCCGAACGGCTTAAGCCGCTCCCCATCACTCTTATAGAAAAACGCTGCGCAAATAAAAAGGCTAATAAAGCTTAGTATACTTTCTCGCGAGGGCCTCAAGCTCCTCCGAGTTGACTTTCTTGAGGAAGTGTTCCTCGCCGAACAAGACGACGCCTATCGTCTTGAAAAAGATTTCGACATCGGTAATAAAGTTGACATTCTGCGCGTAAAGCACATCGTAATAGCTTCTTTCTTTGCTCGAAAGGTGGCCGTTGCCCTTTATCTGGGCAAGCCCGCTTAGCCCGGGCAGGCAATCGAACTTTCTTATCTCCCAGGTTTCGTAGCCCTCGAGGTAATTGTAAAGCAGGGGGCGGGGGCCTATGAAGCTCATATCGCCTTTGAGTATGTTATATAGTTGGGGCAGCTCGTCCAGCTTTGTCTTGCGCAAAAACTTGCCCACCTTTGTGAGGTTGCGGTTGTTGTCGCTTATGACCGCCTTGTTTGTGTCGAACTCTACCCTTGTGGAAATCATTGTGCGGAACTTATAAATCTTAAAAATTTTGCGGTCTTTGCCCACCCTGGGCTGGGTAAAAATCACATTGCCCATACCGTCGCTGGCAACCATAATAGCGACTATTAAAAACAGGGGGGACAATGCGACGATGCCAACAAAAGCAAGAAACCTGTCCAGCGCCCACTTTATCTTTAAGTACATTTTTACCTCGTAATCATGCGTTTAGGGCTTCCGAGAAAAAATAAAGGGGAACCAAATCCCGTAACACTGCCCTTATCGCTTCTCATGCAATTATAGCATCGGTATAATGCTTTTGTCAATCGGGGCGGGTTATTTGCACTTGCGCGCCCGCTTCAGGCGCATAACGAAATCGGGAATGAAATAAACAATAATGGGCTTAAGGGAATAAAGAAGCCCCGACTGCTTTGCCTTAAGGTTTTTTCCGGTTTTCCGGAGAGCTTCGGCAAAACTATCCTTTTTGCCCGCCACAAACAGCGTGGGCAAAAGTACGGGCTTTTTGCCTTCTTCCATTAGCTTTGTGAAAAACACGCCCGTAAGCCTTTCGGAGATAAACATTCGCTCGATGGGAAAGTCAGCCAGGTTTTCTATCTCGAAAAGGATATCGAAAAGCCATTCTGAGTAGCGGAAAAAGGTATCCTTATCGAATATGAACATATTGTAAAAATACGCTTCCTTACCGTCGAGATATTTGTTCAGGGCGGGCACATATTCGGGGTATTTACGGCTTATTATGTTTTCGGCAAGCTCGAGGACTTTGGGGTCGTGCGCCCGCATGAAATTCTTTCTTACCGACTGCCTTTTTGCCGGCATGGGCGCTATAAAATCACCGCTTTTAAGAAGCCCCTCGAGGTTTTCTTCGGAGAAATTTAATTTTTTGTAAAAATCGCCGTTTATTTCCTTAATTTCATAATAGGGGATACTCCCTTCCCTGAAAATAAAGTGCCGCCTGTAATGGTGAAGCCCTAAATAATCGGGGCTTCCGAGTTTATCGTAATTTTTCCACGCCCAGTAAACGGCGGTAAGCTCGTTATAGAGGGGGTTTTTGTCCGAAATATTGTCGCCCGTGCCGTCAGAAAGCATCGTGTCGGGGAAGCCTTCCCCGCAGCGGCCAACCTTAATGGGCGTAAAAACCTCGTTTTGTATGACGGGGGCGGGCTTATGGCAGGCAATCAGAATCTTAATATCCATTCCGCTCCCCCGTCGAAAGGTAGAATTCTTCAAGGCGCTTAGCCTCTTTTTTTATGTCGTAACCCGCGTCCGAAATCCTGTCCCTAAGGTCGTATTTTTGGGCCGCACCCAGTATCTCGCCCATCTTGTCCGCCCATTCGCCCGGGCTGTCTATGGGCAAAAACTCGCATTGCCCCGTAATGTTTACCTCGGGGGTTATTTCGTCCGAGAGAAGGCAGGGTATGCCCATCGCCTGCGCTTCCACGGCGACAAGAGGCAGCCCCTCAAACCTGGACGGCAAAGCGAACAAATCAAATAGGGCATAATACTTTTCGACATCGGGTATTTCGGGAAGGATGATAACCCCTCCTTCAAGGTTAAACCGCCTTATGCGCTCCTCTATTAGCGGCCTTTCTTTGCCGTCGCCCACAAGCACCAAAACGGCGTTTTTATCGGCAAGCCCGAGCATGGCGAAGGCCTCAACCAAAAAGGGGATATTCTTCTGGAAAACAAACCGCCCCACGCAACCTATAACTTTGCGCCCCGAAAGCCCGTATTCGGCTTTTAGCCTTTGCGAGTTTTCGGCGTCGGGGCAAAACCTCGATAAATCTATGGCGTTTCTGAGCAAAAAGGCTTGTTCTCCCTTTCTTTTCCCGTACAGCCATTCGCAGCTATATCGGCTGCACCCCGCTATATGTGTGGGGAACAATCTGGAGAAGGGGCGGAGGGCGTTTTTTACTATCCTTACCTTTTCTGTTTTGTGCGAGGTCGAATGGGCGTGGCAGATTCTTGTTTTTACCCCCGCCAGGCGGGCAGCAAACAAGGGCACCACCGAAAGGGTGGTGAGGTGGGCGTGTACGGCGGCGTAGCCCCCGTTTTTGAAATACTTTACCATCTGTGAAACGGATTTGGGGAAGTTAAGTACGCTGGGGATATAAAAGACTTCCCCGCCCAGGCGGCGGATTTCGCCGTCGTAGGGGGA
Source organism: Christensenella sp. UBA3944 (assembly GCA_002385605.1). Classification (GTDB taxonomy): domain Bacteria; phylum Bacillota; class Clostridia; order Christensenellales; family DTU072; genus Firm-09. The sequence goes on along the minus strand of DGDU01000051.1, from coordinate 17,655 downwards.
CTCGCCGTAGGTGTAAAAGTGAAATACAAATTTATCCCTGTCGATGTTTCGGTAAAAATTAATAACGCAACTGATGACCCCGCCCGTTTTGGCGTTGCCAACCACCTGCGCTATTTTAATTTTGCCTTTCTTTGTTTCCATTTTGCCGATGTGTAATTATAGTTTGCCGACAAGATTCTCGAGATATGCTTTTAGCTTTTGTCCGTAAGGCGACCTTAACCCGTACTCGATGTTGGCTTGCATAAAGCCGAACTTGTCGCCTATGTCGTACCTTCTGCCCTCGAAGTTGTACGCAACAACGCCTTCTTCCTTTGCGATTATGTCTATGGCGTCGGTGAGATACAACTCGTTATTTTTAAGAGGGGCTCTCTCTAACGCATCGAAGATGTTGGGCTTCAATAAAAACCTTCCCAGGCTGCAGAGGGTGGAGGGGAGTTTGTCGATGGCGGGCTTTTCGATTATGCCCTTGACCTCGCAGAAGCGCCCTTCCTCTTTGCCCTTTTTGACTACGCCGTACTTTACTGCGTCGGCAGGGGGTATTTCCTGCACTCCGAGTATGGTCTTGCCCGTCTTGTAGTAGGCTTCGGTTAGCTGCTTTGCGCAGGGGTTTTGGGGGTTATAGATTAGGTCGTCGCCGAACATTACGACAAAGGGTTCATCCCCCGCGAAGTCTTTGGCAAGCTGCACGGCGGCGCCGTTTCCGTTTAAGACATGCTGATAGGTGTAGGTTATGTTCGCCCTCGCTAGCAGGTTTTCCAGCTCCGCAAGGTTGGGGTGGGATTTAAGCCTTTCGTAAAGGGGGTTGTCGCCGAAGTAATTGTTTACGGCGTCCTTGCCTTCGTTGATTATTATAAGAATATCCGTAAGCCCGCTTTCGGCTGCCTCCTCTACAATGTAATGCAGGGTGGGGCGGTCTACTATCGCCAGCATTTCTTTTGGCACGGCTTTGGTGACGGGTAAGAATCTCGAGCCGTAGCCCGCCGCGGGGATGACGGCCTTGGTAATTTTTTTCATAAACTGTCCTTTAACCTTTTGATTTAAGTATAACAGGGGTAAAAGGGGGTGTCAATACCGCCCGGGGACAGCCTTTAGCGGACCTCGGCGGATTTTGTCACAACTTAAGTTCGGCCTTCGCCACATCCAGGGCGCGGGCTATTACCTTATCCATATCGTAATACTTGTACTCGCCCAGCCTTCCCCCGAATATTATATCCTTTCGGCCCTCCGCCAATGCTTTGTATTTGGCGAAAATCTCGTCGTTATGCGCGGTGTTAACGGGATAGTAGGGCTCTTTGCCCGGCTCCCAGCTTTCGCTGTATTCGCGGCTTATTACCGTTTTGGGGCATTTATTAAACTCAAAATGCTTGTGCTCGATGATACGGGTATAGGGATGGTCGGCGTCGGTGTAATTCACGACTGCAACGCCCTGATAGTCATCGGCGTCCAGCGTTTCGGTTTCAAACCTCACCGTGCGGTACTCCAGAGGCCCGTACTTGAACCCGAAAAACTCGTCTATCATGCCCGTAAAGACGGTCTTTTTGGCGATGCCCTTGTTTTCTTTTATGAATTCGAAGTAATCGGTATTTGTGAGAACCTCGGTGCCCGCTAGCATTTTCTCGACGATGGGGGTATATCCGCCCTCGGGAATGCCCTGATAGCGGTCATTAAAGTAATTGTTGTCGTAGGTGAATCGCAAGGGAAGCCTCTTGATTATGAATGTCGGAAGCTCTTTGCACGGCCTTCCCCATTGCTTTTCGGTGTAATGCTTTACAAGCTTTTCGTACAGCTCGTATCCCACAAGGTAGATGGCTTGCTCCTCGAGGTTTTTAGGTTCGGTTATGCCGGCTTTCTTGCGCTCTTCCTCTATTTTCGCCTTCGCCTCGGCGGGAGTTACCACCCCCCACAGCTTGTTGAAGGTGTTCATATTGAAGGGCAGGTTATATACCTCGCCCTTATACCTCGCTATGGGCGAGTTGATGTAATTGTTGAAGCTCGCGAAGCCCGTAATATAGTCCCAAACCTCTTTGTTTGAGGTATGGAAGATATGGGCGCCGTATTTGTGCACATTAACGCCGTCTTTGTTGTAAGTGTAGATGTTACCGGCAATGTGCGGCCTTTTTTCGATGACAAGGCAGCTTTTGCCTGCCTTTGCTGCCTGATGGGCAAACACACCGCCGAAAAGCCCGGCGCCAACTATAAGATAATCGTATTTCATACTTACTCCTATGTAAAAGGTATTAAAAGGCCCCGCTGAAGTCGTCGTGCTCGATATTGGGGTTCTTTTTGCAGTCCTCCTCATACGCGGCGCAGACCTCTTTGGAGGGCCCGTACATGAATATTCTGCCGTTTTTGAGCCAAATTGTATGCGTGCAGAGGCGTTTAACCTGGTCGAGGCTGTGTGAAACAAAGATGTAGGTTGTGCCCTTGTTCCGCATTTCGTCTATGCGCTCGTGGCACTTTTTGCGGAAAGGCGCGTCACCCACGGCAAGCACTTCGTCCACGAGTAGGATATCGGGCTCGACATCGACGGCTATGGCAAAGCCGAGGCGGGCGAGCATGCCCGACGAAAAATTCTTTATGGGGACATTCATGAAGTCTTTAAGCTCCGAAAAATCCACTATGCGGTTATACTTTTTTTCCATCTCCTTGCGGCTGAAGCCTAAGATAGCGCCGTTAAGGTAGACATTTTCCTGCGCCGTCGCCTCATGGTCGAAGCCTGCGCCGAGGTTAATAAGCGGGGCTATGCTGCCGTTAACGCTAACCTTGCCTTTTGTGGGGGTGAGAATGCCCGCGATAATCTTAAGCAGGGTGCTTTTGCCCGCGCCGTTTCTGCCTATAAGCCCGAGGGATTCGCCCTTTCTGACCGTAAGGTTAATGTTGTCTAAGGCAAGGAACTCTCTGTATTTTAGTTTGCGCGTAACCGCTTTTATGAAAAATTCCTTGATGTTATCCACCTTTTGCGTGGGCAGGCGGAACATCATCGACACATCTTTTAATTCTATAAGGACAGGATTTTCGTTTTCCATATTTGCTTGCCTCTAAATGTACAAAATGAATTTCTTCTGCCCGAAACGGAATACCGCGCCGCCGATTATCATCATGGCGGCCCCCATCCCGAAGCAGAGAAGTACGGAGAAGGCGTCGGGCATAACGCCGTCCTGCATAAGCGACCGGAATACGGTGACATACCAGTACATGGGGTTGAACTGCACGAAGGATTGCACGATGGGGCGCATATTCTCAACCGCCCAGAAGAGGGGGGTCGAGTACATCCAGAGCGTGCAGAACACGCCGTATAAGTGCTTGATATCCCTGAAATACACATACAGCGTCGAAAGAAGGAGCGCCAGCCCGAGCGAGAACATAATAAGCGAGATAAGATACACGGGCACAAACAGGGTGGTTAAAAATATCGGCCGCTTACTTACCAAAATAACGAGCAGCAGGGCGATAAAAGAAAACCCGTAGCTTACGAGATCGGTGAACACATCAGCCATCGGGAAGAGGTGGGTGGAGATTTTAACCTTATTTATAATCCCTCGGTTGTTTACGATAGAGGTTAAGGCCTGGCTTGTCGAGCCCCTCATGAAGTTAAATGTCATATAGCCCGAAAGCACATAGGTGGGGAAGTCCACCGCCCTGTTAAAAAAGCTGCTGAACACAAAGACCATAACAAGCATATTCAAAAGGGGGTTTAGCACCGTCCAGATAACCCCAAGCCAGGAGTTTCGGAACAGCCTTTTGATATTCTTTTTGACCATCATCCCCAGAATGATGGAGTCTTTTCTTATTTGTTCGCCTATTCCTTTTGTTTTCGCGACAAGTTTCGCAACCACTTAAAACCTCTTATCTGCGTAAATTACCTGTTATTAGGTTTTACCATTATGTAAGTATGATACTGATTTAGTATATCACAGCGCCATAAAGCCCGCAACCCTATGACAATTTCATTTTGCCCTTCCAGTTTTCTATCGAGGTAAGCTTGTTGAAGTTTCTCCGATAGGTTTTTGCCGCCGCCGGGTAGCGGAAAACAAGTTTTATAAGCGTGAAAGCCAGTTTGAACCCGTACTTAAACAGCATTTTTTTGTTTAGGGTAACGAAATACCCCGTTTCGGTTATGCTGTTGTAGATAAGAACCTTTTCGGCGCAGAAAAACGCCCTTATTTTGGGCTTGGTGGCGTCGGCTATCCTTAAGCCGCTTTTGTTGTACCCGCAGAAGCGGTAAAGCCTGCGGGGTATGAGATAGCCGTTTAGCGTAAGCTTCATAAGGGTGTAGGGCGGCGATTTGCTTATGTCGGTGAACTGTATATCCTCAAGCCCCGTCATCTCCAAAAGCTCTTTCTTTGTGTACAGCTTGTCATTATGAGCCCTTAACTCCTTGTGTAAAGGCTCAAGATCGATTGAGTTAAAATAATCTGCGCCCTTAAGAAAGTCCCCGTAGCCCTTGTAGCATAGCTTGAGGTCGTTATATTTCATGCACACAAGCAGCTTTGCCGTTTCAAAAATCAGCTTTCGGAAGTAGCTGAAGGCGTTCTGCTTGGGTGAGTAGATTGAGGCGAGAATAAGCTCGTTGCGCCTGTGGTAGTATTCGAGGTCGGAAGTCGATTTGATATCGAACGCCTCGTGCCACACCCCCACGCCGTTAAGCAATACGATATTCTTGCACGCCCTTATGCAGTACTCGACATCGTCATATTTGATAAAGAAGGGCAGGGAGAGCCCGAACTTTTCGACAAAGTGCACGGGCATAGTCATATACCACCACCCCGAATATTCGGGATCGTAAATCCTTTCGTTGTCGAGAAGGGAATTTATCCTGCGCAAGTCGTAACGCCCGTTGTAGGAGTATGTCCTAAGGCCCGACCAATACGCCCCGAACTCGTGCTGATGGTAGGGCTTGTCTATTCTCATCATGCCCGCGCCCATGCAGGCGTCATTGTTTTCGGGCTTTACGACGGACAAAAACGCCGCTGTCTTGGCAAGCGTTTCGGGAAAGAACACCACATCGTCGTCCATAAGGTGCATATGCGTGAAGCCTTCGCCCCGCCTCTCGTAGACTTCCAGCATACCGCGCGAGAAGCCGCCAGAGCCGCCTATGTTTGGGTTATATATAAGGGTAACCCTTTCGTTTTCTATGGAGCTATCCAGAGTGTTGCCGTTATCTATAACAAAAACATGCAAATCTTTAAGTATGGGCTCTTTGTCGGCGTACTCGCATATCCTTTTGAGGTTAGCCTTTACATATCCCTCGCGCCTGAAGGTACAGATTACTATGCCGATCCTTATGTTTTTCGCGGGCGGCTCTTTTCGGGTATAGCGCCCGCCTAGCAGCTTTCCTTTTTTCAAAGCGGTAAGGCAGAAGGAGATATATCCCGGGGTAAAGCATTCCTCTATATCTACGGATATGCTTGTTTTTCCCTCCGACAGGGTATCAGAGGCTATAACCTTGCGCCTGCCGTAGGTCACCGCCTCGACGACAATCTCGAAGCTTCCCGTAAAATCCAGCTCGATATCGATATGTCTTGTATCCGTATATTTGTGATATTTGTTTGCCGAAAAACAATTGAAAAAGCTTTCAAAGGAAACGGCTGCCCCTTCCTCAAAGCACAGCCCGTCATCTTCCTGAACAGCTTCCCCGCTTATGGTTTTATAAAATAACGAAGTTTCCGAGCAGATGCCCTCGCGGGGCAACAGTATATCAAACAGCTTCATCCTGTACCCTATATATTAATAGTATCTACATTGTAGCATAAAGGGAAAGGGTTTTCAACAGGCAGCATATATAAGAAGCGGCGGCAAAGATTCGTCATTGGGTTGCATCTATTATCGGCAAAATATTGGTCGGATCTTTGCATACCCCGTTTTCGCACACATAAAAGGTGGCGAGCCCGCCCGAAAGGCTGTAAGTTTCCGAGGGGCGCTCGATTGCCACGAAATCGTATTTCAGCAGCGCCTCTTTGTGGTCATCGATAAAACTCTGCCTGTCGGTGTCGCCCGGCAGTACGCAGACAAGCTTTGTGAAATGCTCCTCTTTTAGCTTCGCGTAGGCGAAGTAGCCTTGCGCGGCGGCGCTTCCCGATTTCTCCATAAATTTCCCGAGTTTATCTTTTATCTCATACAGCCCGCTGTCGAATGCGCCCGCTTGCAGAAGATAAAGTATATTGCAGTACATCAAGGAGTTGCCCGAAGGCGTGACCCCGTCGTAAACCTCCTTGCGGCGTGTGATAAGTTTTTCGCCGCTGACCGGGGTAAGGAAGAACCCTCCCTTTTCTCCGTCCCAGAATTCTTTTATAGCGTTGCCGCAGTAGTCTTTGGCTTCCTTAAGGTATCCCTCGTCGAAGGTTACGCCGTACAAAGCAAGGCAAGCCGAGATATAGGACGCGATGTCATCCAGAACGCTGACCTTTCCCCTTACGCCGTCTTTATATGAGGTATATACCAATTTGCCGTCCGTCAGGTGCTTTTTCACGAAGCCCAAAGCGCCCTTTGCGAGCGCAAGGTGCCCTGCGTTTTTGGTAATCTTGTAGGCGGCGGCAAGGCTTTCGGCGAGCAGGCAGTTCCAGAAAGAAAGATATTTATCGTCTGTTTTTATGCTCATACGCCCCCTGCGGAAACTGTACAGCTTTTCTTTCGCGCCCTTAAAATCCGAGGGCATTATACTTTCTTTTCCTATTAAGTTCGGAATGTTTTTGCCTTCGAAGTTTCCTTCGGCGGTTATGCCGTACGCCTCGCAGAACCGCCTGCCCTCGGCCTCCCCCAACACGCTTGTGATTTCCTGCGGCGTAAACAGATAATAAAGCCCCTCGGCGCCCTCGCTGTCGGCGTCCTGCGCCGAATAAAATCCGCCCTCAGCCCCTCTCATTTCGGATTTAAGGTAGTTTATCGTGTCCGAAACGGCGTCAAAATAGATGCTTTTTCCGCTAATGCCGTACGCCTCGGCGTAAACCTTAATGAGTTGCGCGTTATCGTAAAGCATTTTCTCGAAGTGGGGCACCAGCCATATCCTGTCGGTGGAATACCTCGCGAAGCCGCCGCCGATATGGTCGTTTATGCCGCCCCTGTACATGGAGTCCAAGGATGTGAACAGCATATTTGCCGATTTGGCGTCCTTTTTCTTTTTGCACAGCTCTGCCAAAAACAAAAGGCTGGAGGGCATGGGGAACTTCGGTGCCCCGCCGAACCCGCCGTAATCGGGGTCGAAGGTGTGCCTGAGGTAGGTAAGGTGTGTGTTTATTACATCGGTAAATGGGTAGAGCGGGCTTCCCTTCTCCTCTTTTCGCAGTTCTTTAAGCAGGATATCGGCGTTTTTCAGGATTGCCTTGCGGTTGAATCTCCACTCCCTTTCGATTACCTCGAGGAGCTCGATAAAGCCCGGGCGCCCGCTTGCCGAGCGCTTTGGGTAGTATGTGCCGGCATAGAAGGGCTTCTGGTCGGGGGTGAGGAACACCGAAAGCGGCCACCCGCCCCCGCCCGTCATAATACGGCAGGCTTCCATATAAATGCTGTCTATGTCGGGGCGCTCCTCCCTGTCCACTTTAATGGCGACAAAAGAGCGGTTTAAGATTTTGGCAACCTCCTCGTCCTCGAAGGACTCCTTAGCCATCACATGGCACCAATGGCAGGCGCTGTAGCCAACCGACAAGAAAACGGGCTTGTCCTCGGCCATGGCGAGCTCGAACGCCTCGTCGCACCAGGGGTACCAGAAGACGGGGTTATGAGCGTGTTGCAGCAGATAGGGGGACTTTTCGGTTATCAGCCTGTTAGGGGTAGGGTTATGCACGGTTTCCTCTTTTTTTGACTCAAATATATTATGCCCGTTTTTGCGCCGTATAATTTTTGACGCCTTACCAAAAATATTATTATCAAAAACAATCGGAGGTAAAAATGGCAAACCAAAAACAGCAAATAGCCGTCAAGAATCTTTTGAGCCTGAACGATATTCTCGGCGCCGAAAAGCTCTGCTACGAAAAGCTGGAAGCCTACATCGAGCAGGCCAAGGATAAGGAACTTATAGCCCTGCTTACCGATCTCAAGCAGTCGGCACAGGCGCATTACGGCGCGGTTTACAACTATCTCAAATCGCATCAGCAATAACAGGAGGATAATATGAAACAGTTCAACGACCAGCAAATAATAACCGATGTACTGGCCGGGCAAAAGGAGCTCGCCAAGCTTTATATGAACGCCATAATAGAGAGCAGCTGCCCCAAAATGAGGTCGGTAATAATGCCCATCCATAACGAAGTTGCGGAAAACCAGTTCAAGTGCTTCCAATATATGCAAGCCCGCAACCTCTATCCCGTAGATTACGCCCAGCCCCAGCAGCTAACCGAAGCAATCAACAAGTTCGCATCTTTATAACTTTCGAGGGCCGCCCGTTTCTGCGGCCCGATACATAGTCAGAGGTGATATGTACAAAAGTGTCTGGACGGAGTCTTGCAGCATAAAAGAGCGCCCGCCGCTTGACGGCGACAAAAGGGTAAGCGTCCTTGTAATAGGCGGAGGGATAGCGGGCATACTTTGCGCGTATTTTCTTAAGAAATCGGGCGTCGACTGCCTTGTCGCCGAGGGCGGCAGGATAGGCATGGGCGTTACCGCCTTTACAACGGCGCAGGCGACTGCGCAACAGGGGCTTATTTACAGCGATGCGCTAAAGAAAAGCGGAGAGGAGAGGGCTAAGAAGATTCTGGAGGCCAACCTCTGGGCGGTGGAAAAATACCGCCATCTCGCCAAAGACTACGATTTCGACTTCGAGGACAAGGATTCCTATGTTTACTCCCTCGAGGACACCCGCACGATAGAGGACGAGCTTGCGGCGCTGGACAGGTTTGGCGTCAAGGGCGAGCTTACGGGCAAGCTGCCCCTTCCTTTGGACATAAAGGCGGCGTACAGGCTTCGCAAGCAGGGCCAGTTTAATCCCTTAAAGCTTATATCGGCGCTTGCCGACGAGTTGGACATCGCAGAAAACACATTCGTAAGAAAGGTCGAAAAGAATGTGGCGCACACCGACCGCGGCAGCATAACCGCCGACAAGATAATAGTCGCCACGCACTTCCCGTTTATAAACACAAGCGGCTTTTATTTCGTAAAGATGCACCAGCAGCGCTCCTATGTCGCAGCGCTGGAAAACGGCCCCGACCTAAACGGCATTTTTGCCGATCAGGCTGATATGGGGATGTACTTTAGAAACTACGGCAAGTATTTCCTTATTGGCGGCGGCGACCACAGGACGGGCAAGAAGGGCGGCTCTTTCGGCGAGGTCGAGAACTTCGCCAGAACGCACTACCCTTCGGCTCAGATAAAGCTGCGCTGGGCAACGCAGGACTGCATAACCCACGACAGTGTGCCTTATATAGGCAGGTACTCCAATATGCTGCCCGATGTGTATGTTGCTACGGGTTTCAACGGCTGGGGGATGACGGGAGCGATGGTATCGGCGAGAATATTAAGCGAATTGATCACCGGTAAAGAAAGCGAATTCGCCGAGGCGTTTGATTCTCTGCGCTGCTCGATAAGCGGCAAAACGCTGTGCAACCTGGGCGAAACGGTTATAAACCTGATAAATCCCACGCCCAGAAGGTGCTCGCACCTGGGTTGCGCCCTCAAATGGAACGAAGCCGAGCGCAGCTGGGATTGTGCCTGCCACGGCTCCCGCTTCGACGAAGAGGGGCATCTCCTTGACAACCCCGCGATGAAAGACACAGATGTATAATTTCAAACCGATTTAAGCAAAAGGCGGGCCAAAGCCCGCCTTTGTTTATTTTACGTTTCTTACCGAAATTATCTGCCCTTTGTCATTATAGGTGTAAATGTGGTCGCCTTTCTGGACGGTTACCGTCCCGCCCGTGCAGCCCTGCAAGGTGCCCGAGTGCGTGCCCACCCTCGCGCCCTTTTCGTCATAGACATATACTTGCTTGCCTTTTTGGTTTGCCGACGAGATTGCCATAATTCCCTCCTTTACACAATTATATGTAATTTTGTCACAGCAGTTTATAATCGAATTTATCTGGCAGCCAGGTATCGTCCTCGCCAACGGCGACGGTGAACAGGTTGTTAAGGTCGTCGTTGTTTTTGGCCTGGTGCTGCTTAAGCAGAAGCAGGTTGTCTTTGGTTTTGCCTATTATCTCTATCTTGCCCGTTATATGGCTCATCGAGAACCTGAAGCGCTTTGCCGGCCCGCTAAGCCCGGCGCGGGTGTCGTCCACAATCTGCACGGCCTTAAGCAGGGGCACCGAGAAATATTCCTTTACGCCCTTTACGGGACGGCATTGGAACAGATAGTAGGGGGTTATGCCGCTTGCCACAAGGCTGTTGAACAGCTCGATAAGCGTTGCGCTGCTGTCGTTTATGCCGGTGAGAAGCACAGTCTGGTTAAGCACGGGGACGCCTATCTTTCGGAAGGTCAGGCAAGCCGCCAGCGACTGCGGGGTTAGCTCGGCGGGATGGTTGAATTGCGTGACGATGTATATTGCCTTGCGCTTTGCGTACCTCGAAAGTATTCTCACAAGTTCGGGGTCCGAAAGTATCCTGCTCGGTAGCACAACCGGCGTTCTTGTGCCCAAACGGATAAACTTAACATGAGGTATGTCGCAAAGAAGCCGCAGGTATTTTTCTATCACCCTGTTGCTGTTCATAAGGGCGTCGCCGCCCGTTATAAGCACATTGTCGGCCTCGGGGTGGTTTATAATGTACTCGATGGCGATGTCCAAAAAACTAAGTACTTCCTTTTCGGAGTTTCCTACCATGCGCTTTCGGAAGCAATGTCGGCAGTACATTGCGCACACATTGGTGGAAAGCAACAAAACGGTGTTATCGTATTTATGCTGGATTCCGTCGGCTACGGTGTTGTGCCTCTCTCCGCTTGTATCCAACCTTCCGTCCGAGTCCTTTTCGTTAAGTGACGCCACGCACATTTTGTAAATGGGGTCGGTGTAATCGAATTTCTTTATAAGGCTAAGGTAGTATGGCGTTATGGACATCGGGAAGCGCTGTATCACTTTGGCGAGGGCCTCTTTATCCTTTTGGTCGATAAGCCCCCTTTCGGCAAGCTCCTCTGCGGTTGTTATGTTTTGCAATAGCTCTTTTTTCCAACTAACGGACATCATTACCTCCTTCTTTTGGGTACAATTATTTTACCATACCCTGTCAACCCCAAGCAAATTTGACAAGAAAAACGGGATTTTAGGAGGGAAAGGGCGATTTTAGATGAAAAAGAAGAGCTGGCCCTAAATGAGCCAGCCCTTATAAGGTTTATTGATATTTGAATATTATTCCTGAGAATGAGCCTCAATGTAATTTATATCAATAAATACGGCGTTCTCAAATACCCCCATATAATCGGGATCCTCGGGATTAAACATATGCGCTATGCTGGCTTGACCCTTAATAGCGGATTCGCTTCCGAAGAAGAATATCGTTTGGCCTATCATGGCGCTTGTAAATGTGGTGCTGAAATAACCGCCGATATAAACATTTTCATACAAGTACATAAATGTCTCTGCGGGCGTGGCGTTGGGCAGAATCAGTATGTTGTTGCTTGCAAAGAAAGTTTTTCTGTCATCGCCGTCATCGAATCTGGAAAGAGGCCATGCGGGATGTCCCTTATAAAGAATATTATATTGATCTCCATAAGTATCTACTACGAATTGGAACAGTTCCAAGAAGGTAATTCATATGAGAGAAGGTGCTGCTGCGTTAAGCATATATTCCGAAACTAATCCCAACAGAGTAAAAATGTATTTCTATATGGTAAGAAATACGCTAACATACACTAAGGAATACGCGAACAAAAAAGCATATAGAAAGAAATTGAATGAATACAGAAAAGATTGCTGGAAGCTGTTTTTCAGCAGAGATAAGCTAAAATGGCTTAAAATTAAGACAATACGAAAGGGCATAAACGCGTATATTTTCAAAAAGTATAACTATGAAGCCTTCGAGAAAAGATTGGATATCAATTATGATTATTCCAAATCGAAGATTCCCAAAACATATCTTGAATATTTGGCAAAGAGAATTTGCCGCAAAATTCAAAGAGGATATCAATTTGCCTCGACCCCCGTAAGGCTTAAGGCCGAGGGCGCAAAACTTATAATCTATGAGCCTTCTATTGAGGAATGCTCGTTTTTCGGGCATGATGTCCTAAACGATTTGGAAGTATTCAAAGCCCAATGCGATGTAATTATCGCCAACCGCTATTGCTACGAGTTAGATGATGTAAAGCACAAGGTATATACCAGAGATATTTTTTATCGAGATTAATAGACAATATAAAAGGCGCTCGCGAGAGCGCCGTTTTTGTTT
>DGDU01000051.1:345-5116 GCA_002385605.1 Christensenella sp. UBA3944 | reverse complement strand
AGGGCCATGTTTAGCTTGATGGGTTTTTCGGGACCGTCGAAGACAAAGCGGAAGATGGTGTCGTCGTCGGCAAAAAGGTCGATATGGTCTATAAGGTCTATCGACACCGCTGGCGGGTTGGGTATGCGGAAGCGTACTTCGGGATACCTGGTGCCACGATAGACTATGCCGCTTCGGTCCAGGGTGACGGTGCCCGCTTCTAAGGGGGCAAAGCGGTAATTGTTTTCGTCGTTTACAAACAGCCTTACATTGTGCGATAAGGTGTAATCGGGGTTTTCGGAAATTTCCTTTTTAAGTTCGTTGTATTGGTAGTCGTACCAGAAATCGATACGCCTGAAGTATAGGGAGCCTTCCCTATGCGGCTTTATGGCGTTGTAGCCGTCTATCTCGACGGAGTTTCCGCAAACGGCGCACTCCATAATGTCGCCCGACGCCTTATGGGCGAACTCGGCGCCGCATTTTGGGCATTTATACAACAGGTCGGGCAGGCCCTCGGCGTAGCCCTTTTTACCCCTGAAATACTGCTTCGCCGCTTCCTGATACTCCATATCGTTAAAAGTAAGCCAGGGGGTAAGGCGCTCTTTTATTTCGGCGACGGATAGGGTTTCGCAATCGGCGGCGGAAATTGGGTTTGCCACATCTATTATAACCTTGCCCCGCCTGAAATCGTCTATATATCGGGGGCGTATCTGGTAGGACATGTTGCACTTTATGGTAACTACGGGAACCTTAAGCCATTTGACAAGCTTGAAAACCGAATCCGAAACACGGCTGTTGCGACCCTCGATAGAGAACCTTGCCTCGGGATACAGCGCCACGCTTACCCCCGCGTCCAGCATTCGGCGTATGCTCTTTACGCTTGCGAAATCGGTGGTGAACTGCTTCTTGGGTATATTCGATTTGGTGAATCTGAAAAGCCAGCCCAAAAACGGCTTGTAATAGATGTTAGCCGCCGTGACAAAGCTTACCCTCTTGGGAAATACCGCTTGCGTGGCGAAAGTGAAGTCCATCGGCCCGTGATGGCTTGCCACAATAATCACGGGGCCTTTGACAGACCTTACTTTCTTTAGTGCCTGCCTGTCGAATGTCGCACGGTAAAATAGCCTGATGTAAAGCGTCCCCACCCAAAGAACAAAATATAATAAGGGGTTGGGTTTTTTGTATCTCGGTTGGACAACCGCGGTTTTTAGTTTTCTAGCCATGTCCTATATATGATAATCCTCTGCCGTGTATTTATTTGCCTATGCTTTTTTGGGCTCCAGCTTCGGGTTGGGCAGCTCGCTTTGGGGTATGCCCTTGGGATACCAAACCTTTTGTCCTTTTTTGGCCTTAAGGACAGAAAGCGTCACGATTCCCGCGAGCGACAGCACGGCGATTATTATGCAGATTATCTGGGTATAATTTATGCCCCGGTAAAATCCGAGGTCGTCGCGGATAAACTCCATTATAAACCTTATAAGCGGATACGCGAAGGTGTAGGACAGTAGCCCCGCCCCCTTCACATTAAGGCGCTTAAGGATAATCATTATGATAGCGAAGAACAGGAGGTTAAGCACCATCTCATAAAAGAAAGCGGCTTGGAAAAAGCCGTTGCGGCTCTTTATAAACACCGCCACGGGGAAGAACTGCCATCTGGGGTCGGTGATGGGCATACCGTAGATTTCCTGGTTGAAAAAGTTGCCCCATCTGCCTATCGCCTGTGAAACAAGCACGACGGGAAGGATGGTGTCGGCTATGGTCACAAAGTCATATTTGCGCCACTTGCTCCAGATATATCCGCCCAGAATGCCGCCGGGCACTCCCGTCATTATGGTAAGCCCGCCGTCCCATACGGCTATGATATCGATAAAATCCTCGAATTTGAAGTTGGGCACAAAGAACTCATCGGGGCGGAAGACAACATACCCAAGCCTGGCGAACACTATGGCGAAGGGGATTACGACTATAAAAAGCTCCATTATATCGTCGCTTTTGATGTTAAGTTTTTTGGCGCGCAAAATGCCCAAAAGCAGCCCGACAAGCATTCCGAATGTGATTATAATGCCGTACCAGGCTATGTCTTTGCCGAAAACGGTAAAGGCGACCGAGTTTATATCTCCAGTCCATCTTGCGTCAGCAAGCATACTTCCTCCGCGGGCATGGGCAGCGCCCTTGCCATAATTTACAAATTTTGGTTATAATAGATTATAGCACAAAGTGCGATAATTTCAAACAGCAAATGCCCGCCCTTTATAAAGCGGGCACGGTTGTGGTTTATATTATTGGTTATTCCCCTTTGGATTTTATTTTGCCCAGCCCGTTTATCTGGGGTACGACCACGGGCGGGTTTCCGTCGTAAATAATGTTGCCTATGCCGTTAACCGAGGCGGTAAGTTTTTCGGAGGCGTACACATAAAGCTTCGCCGCGCCGTTTACCGATACTTCTGCCTCTTTGGCGATAAGCCCATAGGCGTCTATGGTGCCCACACCGTTAATGTCTATAACTGCCTTGTCGCATTCGCCTTCGATTGTTACATTGGCGCCGCCGTTCGTTTTAAGTTCAAATTTGTCCGTTTTGCCCAGCTTGATTGTGCCCTTGCTGGCGCCCCTGATGAACAGTTTGAACTCGTCCATATCGGGCTGCTCGATGTTAAGCTTAAACGCGTCGCCTATGTCGAGATCCTTCAGCTTGCCCGAAATGTTGATTGTGAACTCGGTTGGCTTGAAGTACAAATCAGAGTCGCCCTCGATGGATATAACGCCTTCGCTTACCTCAAGTTTGAGCTTTTCGGATATGTTGGTGTTGGTGGAAACCGCCACCGAAGGCTCTTCCTCTTCGGTGTAGGCTATGTTTATGGTGCCGTCGCTTACCAGCAGGTCTTTCACCACCAATTTGTAGTCGCTCCCGGCGGCAAGCGTTTCGCTTTTGGCTACAACTTCGCCCTCGCCGAAAAAGTCGTTTTCGGTATTAATTTCAAACTCCCCGCACGCCGTAAGCGCCCCGATACAAAGCGCCATAGCCAGCGCGGCAGCTATTGCGAAGTAAATTTTATTCTTCATAATTTACCCCCTTTTTCTTTGATTTTAGCACGCTATATTATATATGTCAATCCCGCCGCCTCCGATAAAAAAGCCGAAACGGCGTTTCGGCTTTATGTTTACAGAATGGTCGATCGGTTGATTTGCGCGCTATTGTATCAGGTTGTTTTCGAGTGCGAATATTTGCTCACCCAGCAGGCACATCTTGGTCGAGCCCCACGGGTCTTTGAACAGGAAGCGGTAGACGCCGTCGGTGCGCACGAGGTCTATGCCTTCCTCGTTCTTGGTTATCAGCGTATGCAGCTTCTTCATCGGGATAGCAAGGCGGTAGGGGGCGTTATCCTTTGTGCCCTCGTAGACAAGCTCTTTTCTGTCCATTTTAAGCACGCCTTCGCCGGCGGTATAGAACGATTCATCCATATTTTTAAGAAGCTCGAGCTCAACCTCTTTTGTAAACAGGAAATCCTCTTTCCTGACTTCCTCGGTTGCCGCCTCGCGCTGGAAGGCGTACCAGAGGTCTACCCTGTCGTAGGCCACGCTGTCGCCCTTGGGGATAAGCTCGCCGTACTCGGTGTATTCGACGGTATTGTCGCAGGCGTCGCAAATCAAAAGGCGGTCGGTGCTTCTCATCTTGTACTCGGCGCCGCACTTTGGGCATTTGTACAATATAAAGCTGAGGTTCTGGGCGGGGGTTTTGGTGCGGAAGCGTATATTATTTTCCCTCTGATAGATGTTGTCGTTAAAAGCAAGCGCCTTTCTTACCCTTTCGATAATCTCTTCGAGGCTTAAGGAGCGAATCTCTTCGCGGGTGAACAGAATACTTTCGGTTACCCTTGTCTTGCCGTGGCGGAAGCCTTTAAAGAATCTGGGCTTTGTGAGGTAGGCGCCTTCGTTGTACGAAAGCACGACGGTAACATCAAGGAACTTGAGAAGCTTGGCAACGTTTATCGGGATATAATGAAGCCCCGTGCCGTCGTGAGAGGCCTTGCCCTCGGGATAAATAATAATATTTCTGTTTTGCTCGAGAGCCGATTTTATCGTCCTTAAGCCCACAATGTCGGTTGAAATCTGATTGAATGGTATGGCGGCAATTTTGCCCACGAACGGCCTGATTGCCTTCCAGCTGCAGATTTCCCTGCTCATAACTATATTCAGCCTATGGGGGACCATAGCGGCTACCGTAAAGGCTATATCCAGCGCGCCGGCGTGGTTTCCTATCACCACAAAGGGCTCTTTTAGTTTTTTTACGGCTTTATTGTTTATCTTTAGCCCGAATACAAGCTTCGATATAAGCTTGACCACGCGGGCCGTCACCCCGTAATAAAACCAATGGGGCTTTTTTACGACTATCTTTTCCTCTCTCTTTTCTTCCACAAGACTACTCCGAAGTATGTATGGCTTATTCGCTAACTATAACACAATTTAAGCCGGATGGCAATAAGTTTTGCTTTTTATTGCAAATACCGTCCGCTCACAAATGGAATGCCTGAACAGACAATCATAATATCATGTAACAAATTGCGCGCCGGGATTTTCAAGAAGCCTAAATTGAGTTATAATAATACTATAAACAGCGTCACAGAACGACGGCCACCGTTTGCAAAAATTGTATCCTATTTTCATTGACAAACGGTAAGCAAATATCTATAATATTAAGGCACGCGGTTGATGCGCGAAATTCATAAGCTGATGTGGCTCAGTCGGTAGAGCGCGTCCTTGGTAAGGACGAGGTCACGGGTTCGATTCCCGTCAT
>DGDU01000051.1:0-192 GCA_002385605.1 Christensenella sp. UBA3944 | reverse complement strand
CACGGGTTCGATTCCCGTCATTAGCTCCAGAAGGCGGTTCAGAGATGGACCGCTTTTTTCTTATAAAACCTATTGACCTCGTCCTTACCAAGGGAATATGTGGTCGCGAAGCGACGGACGAGGGACCGAGCGCCCGAGAAACAGCATGGTATGCTGTTTCTAGCGAGGTCGGGGAGCGACAGCGACGCACGG
>DGDU01000057.1:7923-15595 GCA_002385605.1 Christensenella sp. UBA3944 | reverse complement strand
CAGCGTCAGATGTGTATAAGAGACAGGCCGTACATAATATTAACCCATGCGTTGCAGCCGGAGGTGCGGTAAACCGGCTCGTTCTCGTTGATTTCGGGCTTGTCGCGGAAGGCAACCTCTATGCGGCTCTTGCGCTTAGTTGGCTTATTGTTAAGTATTTCGGCAACTTTTACGGCAAGCTCGGGGGCGTTAACCGTGCCCATAACTATGTCTATGAAGGGGAATTTTTCAATTAGCGCCTCGGCGGCGCCTTGTTGCTGCGTCATGCACCCGACTATCGCGATTACAGTGTCTTTGCGTGCGTTTTTGACATGTTTAAGGTCGCCGATATTGCCCAAAATGCGCTTTTCGGCGGTATCCCTTATGCAGCAAGTGTTGAAAACAATGACATCGGCTTCCGAAGCGGAATCCGCGGGCGAAAGGCCTATACCTTTAAGCGCTCCCGCTATCTTTTCGGAGTCGTGAACATTCATCTGGCAGCCGTAAGTTTCGATAAAATATGTTCCTATGTTCATAATCTACATTATAACTTAAATATAAAGTTTAGTAAACAAATATTGTTTTATGAATGGCAAAATTTGCACTCGTACACATAAACATATCTTTATATGCTTAGTTATCGATATGAAGTATTATGAAAATAGCTTTAATTTATAGTACTATGAGCTTTCTGAAAAGCTTTGCCGTGGCTACAGCGTCGTAAAGCGCGCGGTGCGCCTTATCAAGAGGAATATCGAATTTGTCGCAAAGCGTGCCGAGATTCAATTTGCCTTTGACGCCTTTCTCTTTGGCAATTTTGAGGGTATCGGATATGGCGTTGTCGAAGTTATAACGGTGTTGTTTGCCCCAATAAGCCAGAAAGCTGTAATCAAATGCCTCGGCGTTGTGCCCCACAAGTGTGGCGTTTCGGGTAAATTTGTAAAAATCTCCTATAACTTTATCTAATGTGGGAGCGTCGGCGACATCCTTATCGAAAATATTGTTTGTCGCGGACGCGGCTTCGGGAATGTGGCATTCGGGATTTATAAGGGTCGAGAAGGTTTCTATAAGCCTTCCGTCGCGCATTTTTACCGCGCCTATTTCTATGATTTTGTCGGTAGTTGGGTTCAATCCTGTGGTTTCAAGGTCGAATATCACATAATCGCCCTTAAGCGCTTCCGGGGCAGGCAACTCGTCGTCAAACAGGTTCAACTGCTCTTCGTCGATGTAAGGCTCGGGCGATATGGTCATGTACTCGTCGCTTTCCTCGTAATAATCGATGTCCTGCTTTATTGAAGCGTAATTTATGGCGCAGGTAGAAATCCTGCGGATTTGCAGGGTAAAGCTGCCCGTGTATGTACTTAATTTTACAGGGCCCTCTACGCAGACCAACGCGCCGTCATAGATTTCTCTGGCGAAGCTTTCGGCGCTTGCCTCGTCTTTAGCAAAAAACACCGCTTCGATTTGCCCGGTAGTATCGTCCAGCTTCATAGTAAAGAAAGGCTTGCCCGTGTTTTTTGATACCTTTTGCGAAAACTGGCTTACCTTGCCGCAAACAGTTTGGTTTTCGCTTTCTGCTTTTAGCGCTTCCGAAATGTATTTGGGCATACGGCTAATAGCCCCTACCACGCTTTTTAGGTCGTAAACCTCGATAATTTTGAGTGAGGTTTTATGTTCCTGCGGCTTGCGCTTGATAAGCGAGGCCTGCTTGTCGGATTTGGTGTTCAGGGTTAGAGCTACCTCGACAGTTTCCATAATTTCGGAATTAAGGAAGCCCGCAAGCTTTTCGGCGTAGCCGTTGTTCTCCATAAAGCTGTACAGATACGGCGGGAGATCGAGATTTACCGTTATTGTATCGTAGCCTGTTTCGGTGGTTATAGAACAATCCGACAGCTTGCGAAGCACAAGCGGTGATTCTTTATAAAAAAAGTCGTTTATAAGCTGGTTTATATAAGATTCGTCCGAAATCGTCTTTTTGAATAAGATTTTGGGGTTATAGCACTCCGGTACGAGCTTTCTTGTGACGGTTCTGACCTTATCCTTAAGCTCGGCGCTAAGTTTGTTGTCGTAGTCTTTGGCGTTTACTATAAGCGTAATTACAAGCGAATTGTCCTTATTGAGCAGCGCGGAGGACAGCTTGAATATACGCTCGTTTTCCAAAAGTTCGGTATTAAGATGGTATATGTAGCTTTCGCCTTCCATCAGTATTCCTCCACCAGCCTCATAAGTTCGTCTATTATCTTATCGTTTGGCACGGTCGCGATTATTTCTTTGTTTTTGAATATCGCAGATTGGCTCTTTCCGCCGCAGACGCCGAAGTCGGCGACCTTGGATTCTCCTATTCCGTTCACAATACAGCCCATAACGGCTATTTTAAGCCTTTTATCGAGGTGCTTTGTTTTTCGCTCTATTTCCTCGGCAATCCCTACTATATCGATATTCGTTCTCGCGCATGTGGGGCAGGCTACTACCTCTACAAAGTCTTTCCTTAGCCCTACGGCGCGCAAAATGCGTATTCCCGCTTCTATCTCGGCTTCGGGTTCCGCAGTGAGCGATACCCTTATTGTGTCCCCTATGCCGTCGGCAAGCAGGCTGCCTATGGCAACGGCGGACTTAAGCTCGCCGAATTTGGGCGTTCCCGATTCTGTAAGCCCTATGTGTAAGGGGTAATCACACCTCGCGTGAAGCTCCCTGTACGCCTCTATGGTTGCCCGCACATCGGAGGATTTTACGGCAAGCACGATATCATAAAAGCCCTTGTCCTCGAGCTCCGCAGCGGCATCGAGGGCGAGAAGGGCAAGCTCTTTAGGCGATATTTCTTTTTTAACCGAACCACGGTTTACCCCTACCCTTATAGGAATACCCTTGTCTTTAGCAGCTTTAACTATCTCGAAAATGCCGCTGCTACCCATATTAGAGGGGTTAATTCTAATCTTTGCCGCGCCCGCGGCAATCGCCTTAAGGGCGAGCCTATAATCGAAATGAATATCCGCTATTAAAGGAAGAGGCGAGGCTTTTGCAATCTGTGAAAACGCCTCTGCCGAGGCCTCGTCGGGCACGGATACCCTAACAAGGTCGGCGCCAATGTTATAGAGGCGGTTTATCTGGGCGACGGTCGAGGAAATATCCGTGGTGAGGGTGTTGGTCATCGACTGCACGCTGACCTTAGCGCCTCCCCCTATCGTTATGTTTCCTACTCTTACCGCCCTTGTCATTCGTAATATGCCTCTATCTATTTATCCATTGGAAGATATCCGCGAATATCGCAAAGCCGAGTATAAGGATAAACCCGACGGCGTGAATTATGCCCTCTACCTTTTTGTTTATTGGCTTTTTGCGGATCCACTCTATTATACAGAACACCATTCGTGAGCCGTCCAGCGCGGGGATGGGCAGAAGGTTCATAACGGCAAGGTTGGCCGATACCAGGCAAACGACATAAGCAAGCATGGCAAAGCCGCTTCTTGACGCCTGCGAGATAACCGAAATGGTTGTTATCGGGCCTCCGGCGTTTTCCAGCCCCATCTTGCCGGTAATGAGCATGCCGAGAATTACGATTATCTTATAAACAAGGTAGAACATAAACGAAAACGACCTGCCGATTGCCGTAAAGAAATTCAGCTTTACCGGCCCCAGCGCGCTTGTAAAGCCGAAGCCGTATTTTGTTTTGGGATTGCCGTTTGTGTCAAGCTCGGGAGTGAAATTCCCCTCCTCGTCGTATGTGCCCAAGGTATAATCGCCCTTTTTGATGGTTAGAGGCACCCTCTTGCCGTCCCGAAGAACGACAACCTTGACCTCGTCGCCGGCTTTCGCGAAAGCGTTGGATACATCGTCGGCGAGAAGTACATTCATCTGCTTGCCGCCTACGCTCAAGAATACATCGCCTTCCTTAAGGATGGCGACATTGGCGGAATCTTCGTATACCGCCGCAACCGAAGGAAGAAGCTGCCCGTAGAAGGTGAAAAACAAGGTAATGATTACAAGCCCCGAAACAAAATTAAAGAAAGCGCCCGAAAACAGCACGATAAGGCGCTTCCACGGGGGCTGATTGTTGAAAGCCGTCGGGCTGTCGGAGGCTTCGTCCTCGTCCTCAAACTGGCAGAACCCACCCAAAGGCAAAATTCTTATGGAAAACAGCTCGCCGTTTTTCTTGTTTCTCTTTTTGAAAATCGCGGGGCCGAAACCGATGCCGAATTCATTTATTTTAAACCCTAGCAGCTTGCCCGCCAGATAATGGCCCAGCTCGTGTATGACCACCATAAACATCAGCGCAAGTATGGCTATCAGTACATATCCGATTGTGGTCATGACGCCCGCAAAGGTGGCAGATATCATGTACAAGGTTACCTCCCTGTTTTTCGTGAACACTCTAAAGTATATTCTTTTACTTCTTTATTGATACCGAGGGCTTGCCCGGCCGAGGTAATTTCGCCGTCTCCGAAGCGCAAAAGCGCCTTTTCGATTAGTTCGGGGATATCATAGAAGCCTATCATATCCTTCATATACAACTTTACCAGAATCTCATCGGCGGCGCAAGCGACGCAGCCCTTATAGTCCGAACTAATTTTTTCCGCAATGCCAAGGCAGGGGAATCTATCGAGGTCGGGCTCCTCGAATGTAAGGGCGCCGAGTTTTGCAAAATCAAGCGTATTTATGCCGCTACTTAGCCTTTTACCGCCCGTTAAAGCGTATTGAATAGGCAGGCGCATATCTGGGTGCGAAAGGCTTGCTTTAAGCGAGCCGTCTTTGAACTCGACAAGGGCGTGGACAATGCTTTGCCTGTGTATAACAACTCCTACATCGTTTATCCCGAAGAGGTTTTTCGCTTCTATTATTTCCATACACTTGTTGAACAGCGTCGCCGAGTCTATCGTTACCTTGTCGCCCATTATCCATGTGGGGTGGTTGAGGGCATCCTTTGCTTTAGCGGCAGCAAGGCGCTCTTTGGGATAGTCCCTGAAAGCCCCTCCCGAGGCGGTAAGTATCAGCCTTAAAATATTATCCTTTTCCTCGAGGCATTGATATACCGCCGAATGTTCGCTGTCTACGGGGATTATATTTTTGCCCCGTTTTTTGGCGGTTTGCGTTATTAATTTGCCCGCCGAAACAATGCTTTCTTTGTTGGCGGTGGCAAGCTCCGCGGGGCTATCCAATATTGCAAGGGTGGGAATAAGCCCGTCCATGCCGCCTATGCCGTTTATCACTATATCGCAACCCTCGTACAATGAGGGGTCGGCGAGGGCGGAAAGGTCGTTATAAATATTTGTTTCGCCCGAATAATGAACGGGACGGGCGCAAACTGCGGTTTTAGGCTTGAATTCGGCAATTTGTTCGGCTAAAAGCGAAGCATTACCTTTGCACGCAAGAAGCTCGACCGAAAACATATCCTTATGCTTTCGGATTACATCAAGGGTTTGCCGCCCTATCGAGCCGCTTGAGCCCAGTATTCCGATTTTCTTTACAGGATCATTATTCATGTCAGCCGACAAAAGCCATGACTATCGCCATAAATACAACGGCAAACAATATGCTGTCCAGCCTGTCCATAATGCCGCCGTGAGAGCCGAAAGCCTTGCTGAAATCCTTTATCTGAAGCTCTCGTTTGAGCCTGCTCGCGGCAAGGTCGCCTATCTCGGAGATTACGCCTATCGCCGCGCCCATAAGGATATAAAAGAGGATGGGATATTTTATTTGCTCGGTAACGCGGAAGGCGTCATTCAGGGGCAGATTCGCAAGCTCGAACAGCAGATAAACAAGTATCGAGCCCAGTATGCCGCCCACTATGCCGAAGGCGCTGCCGCTGTATGTCTTTTTGGGGCTGATTT
Organism: Christensenella sp. UBA3944; assembly: GCA_002385605.1. Lineage (GTDB taxonomy): Bacteria > Bacillota > Clostridia > Christensenellales > DTU072 > Firm-09. Next base: position 9,791 of record DGDU01000057.1, on the reverse strand, counting down.
TGGGGAAAATCTTGGGCCCCTTTATAAGCGAGCCCATATAAAACGCCATTGTGTCCGAGCACATGGCGGCGCCCACGGCGATAAGCAATGGTATCATGCCGAAATTTACGGTAAGCCAGAAGGAGAGCGAAAGCGCAAACACAGGATAAATAAGCATAAGCAGGGTGCAGAGGAAGTCGTGAATCTTTATCCTGCCGTCGAAAATAAAGAAGCCGAACGCTGAAAACAGCGCGGAGCCCGCCGCCGCGGCGTACCCGGTAAAGCCGAAAAAGTAAATTAAGGGATACACCGCCGCCAAAAATACAATGACGGGAATAAAGGTGGGGTTATATTCTTTCGACTTAAAAACCTTGTAAATCTCGTAGGACGATGCCGCGGCGAAAAATAAAACAATGGCGTCAAAGACGAACTGCCCTATTTTTATGCCCTTTGCTTCTACGCCCGTAAGCAATATGAAGCCGAACAATATGGTAAACAGCGAAAGCCCCGTGAGAGTCCTTTTCATTTTGGTATATCTCCGAAATTGCGCTTTATGGTCTTATATTCGGCGCAGAGTTTGTATAAGTCCTCCTTCTGAAAGTCCGGCCACAGCTTTTGTGTGAAGAAAAGCTCGGAATAGACTGTTTGCAGGGGGAGGAAGTTAGATAATCTTCTGTGCCCGCCGAATCTCCAGACGACATCGGGGTCGGGCAGGTTTGCTGTATAGAGGTATCTCGCAATATCGTCGAAGGTTATATGAGAGAAGTCCGAATTGAGAAGCTTTTGCTCCATGAGGAGGTTGAAAGCCTTCGCTATTTCGTCCCTTCCGCCGTAGCCCACGGCTATTACTACGGTCATACCCCTGTTGTTTAGCCCCGCGACATTAACCCTGGATATAGAGGTAAGAAGCTCCGGCGTTAACCGTTCGAGGTCGCCTATAAAGCGTAACCTTAAATTGCGCTCTTTTACGAGGGGCAGAAGGGTTTCCTCGAGAAAGCCCGCTAAAATAGCGAAAATGCCCAAGGTTTCCTGCGGGCCGCGCTTGAAGTTTTCGGTCGAAAAGGCATAAAAGCTTATGCACTCTAGCCGCATCTCGTCCGCCGCCTCTATCGCCCTCGCGACGGCTCTCGCGCCTTCGGCATGCCCGCTTAGGCGCTCCAGCCCGCGGCTTACGGCCCACCTTCCGTTGCCGTCTATAATTATTGCCAGATGACGCATTATACGCTCATTATTTCCTTTTCTTTGTCCGCCATCATCTTGTCGATTTCGGCAATAAAGCCGTTAACGGCCTTCTCGACATCCTTTTCGAACTTGTCGAGGTCGTCCTCTGTTATTATGCTGTTTTTCTTGAGGCTCCTTAAATCCTCGATGGCGTCCCTTCTGATGTTGCGGATAGCTACCTTGGTATTTTCGCCAAGCGTCTTTACTTCCTTAACAAGCTGGCGGCGGCGCTCCTCTGTGAGTTCGGGGAATATAAGGCGGATGAGCTTGCCGTCGTTTATGGGCGTAATGCCTATATTGGACGCGAGGATAGCCTTTTCGACATTTTTGATAGCGGAGGCGTCCCAAACCGAAATAGCAAGCACTCTCGCTTCGGGAACGGTGATGTTAGCCATCTGATTGATGGGAGTTGGCGTACCGTAATAATCTACAAGGATCTTGTCCAAAATGCGAACATTGGCCCTGCCGGCTTTCATAGCGGCAAGCTCGTTTTTCATAGCGGTGATGCTTTTCTCGCTTCTGGTGTTAAGCTCCTCAAATACAAGTTCCACTTCCATGATATCGTATGCCATAATCTACCTCTCTTATAAATATAGGTTAACTATATCATAACTAAGTAAAAATTTCAAGAAGTAGCGGGCATACTTGCCGCCTTAATTTACATAAAT
>DGDU01000057.1:0-7697 GCA_002385605.1 Christensenella sp. UBA3944 | reverse complement strand
ATAAATTTCAATCCTGTTTTTTGTCGGCTTTGGGCTTAAGGAATTTGTCACGCTCGCGGGTTAAAGCTCTCTTGGTTACCCTGTCGAGAGTAAAGAAGAGGATGAGCGCGATAGCCGAGTTGCCCGCCGATTTTACGAGGTTAAAGGGTATTATAGACGGAAGCAAAATGCCGTAGATTGCCTCGCGGGGCACCTTCATAAACAAGGGCGTAATGAGGATATTAAAAGGTATCATTATGGCCGTCCAGGCGAGAACTCCTATAAAAGCGCTGAAAATATACCCGCCCGGGCTTTTAAGCTTTCTTGTAAGCAGCCCGAAGGCAACAACATATGTGCCCGTAGCGATAAAGTGCATCAAAATGCCCATAACGCCCGAGCCCGCCGACAGCGTAAAGCCCTGAATAATGCATACAATGGCGGTAACAATTAACCCGTGGACGGGCCCGTAAAGGATTGTAAGCAAAATTATGGGCACATCGGCGAAATCGTACTCTAAGAAAGGCAAAAACAGCGGGAATTTGGGAATGGCGAATAAAATAACAATCGAAATCGCCGCGAAAATACCGGTTGCCGCCAAACGCTTGAGCCTGTAATCAGACATTCTAAACCTCCTTTTCTGCCCACTTTCTTATTTATGGGCAAAAAAAAATGCTTTAGAATCTCTAAGGCACTTTAGAAAATATAGGTAGATTTACCCATTCTTTTCTCATCCAGACTATAACTGTCGGTATAGGAATTTCACCTATTCGGCGCGCTTTCGCGCGTTAGCGGACTTTTACCGCCGGTGGAGACTTTCACTCCGCCTCAAAGAATCTTATAATTATTATACACCGCGAAAATAAGTATTGCAACAGAATTTGCGCCGTTAAGGTGAATTTGCGTGAAAATATTTATCCTGAGTATGTCCTGTGGTAATACCACAGAACATAAATCAGGCAATAAAAAGCGCCCTGTGGTAATACCACAGAACGCCCGTTTGCACTAAACATAAATATAAATATTAGTTGATTATTGTACCGAACTCCTCGCCCGAAATCGCCCTAATAATGCTGTTCTCCTGCGAGAGGCCGAAGGCGATAATCGGTATGCGGTTGTCCATACAAAGGCTGACTGCTGTGGTGTCCATAGCCGAGAGGCCCTGCTTTATAAAGTCGAGGTGGTTTATCTGGCTGTACTTTACGGCGCCGGGGTTTTTCTTTGGGTCGGAATCATAAATACCGTCTACATTCTTGGCAAGCAGTATGACTTCTGCGTGAATTTCGGCCGCCCGAAGCGCCGCCGCCGTATCGGTTGTGAAGTACGGGTTTCCCGTGCCGCACGCCATAATAACTACCCTGCCCTTTTCGAGGTGCCTTATAGCCTTGCGGATGATGTAAGGCTCGGCTACGCTGGTTATCGGAAGGGCTGTCTGCACCCTTGTCTGGATGCCGTGCCTTTCGAGGGCGTCCTGCAAGGCAAGGGCATTTATGACGGTTGCCAGCATTCCCATATGGTCGGCTGTAGTGCGGTCCATGTTTGTGCCCTGGCGCCCGCGCCAGAAGTTGCCGCCGCCTATTACGACGCCTATCTGGACGCCGTTTTTGTTGGCTTTGCCTATCTGCCTTACGATGTTATCTACCACTTCATGATTGATTCCAAAGCCGCTTTCGCCCGCTAAGGCCTCGCCGGACAACTTGATTAGCACTCTTTTATATTTGAAATCCATCTTTCCTCCGAAAAAAAGAGGCTTTTGAGAGCCTCTTTTAATTGTTAGTTGTTTGCCATCATCTTGGCAACCTGCGCGTTTATCTCTTCGGCGAAATTGTCCACCTTCTTTTCTAACCCTTCGCCCATCTCGTAGCGAACAAACCTTCTGATGGAGATTTTCTCGCCTATGCTGGCTACCATTTCGTTGAGGTAGGTGCTTATGGTCTTGGCGGTATCCTTTACGAAATCCTGCTCGAGCAGGCAGACTTCCTTATAGAACTTTTGTATTCTGCCGTCTACCATTTTCTCGATGATGGCAGCAGGCTTCGGCTTGGGCTCGTTGAGAGCCTGGGCGCGGCAGATTTCCCTTTCCTTCTCGATGACATCGGCGGGGACATCCTCTTTGGATATATACTGGGGATTGGCGGCCGCTATCTGCAGAGCTACATCGTGCACGAACTCTTTGAAAGAGTCGCTTCTCGCGACGAAGTCGGTTTCGCAGTTGACCTCGAGCAATACGCCGATCTTGCCGCCCATGTGGATGTAGCTGTCTACTATGCCTTGGGAAGCGATCCTGCCCGCTTTTTTAGCCGCGGACGCCATGCCCTTCTCGCGCAGGTATTCGATGGCCTTTTCGATATCGCCGTCGGTCGCTTCGAGCGCCCTCTTGCAATCCATCATGCCCACGCCTGTACGGGCTCTTAGTTCCTGAACATCTTTTGAAGTAAATGCCATAATCTATTTCTCCGATATAAAAATTTTCTTATACAATCATAAACTTTTTGCCATTATATGTCAACTGTTACGCCCTACTCTACTTCCACAACATCCTCTCCGAGCAGAAAGTCCGGTAGTTCGTCATCGTCCCCGGCGTCGGAATCGAGCACAGCGGCGGCAGCCTCGACTGCGGCGGCGTCGGAATCGCCGTTTTCGGATATCGAGCGGTGCCTGTAAAGATCTTCGCTCTTTTCGTAGTACTTGTCGAAGTTGTTCTTTATCCTTTGCAGGAGATCCTCGTAGTCGGGAAGCTCTGCAAGCGAGGTAAGCCCGAACTTTTTGAGGAACTCTTCGGTTGTGGCGTACAGTATGGGCTGCCCCAGCGTTTCCTTTCTGCCCACGGGCTCTATAAGATTCAATTTAAGCAGCATCTGCACGACATAATCCGAGTTTACACCCCTGAGTTCTTCTATCTCCTGCTTGGTTATCGGGCTCTTATACGCTATTATCGCGAGAACCTGCAAAAGGGTTTTGGAAAGCTCCCTTTCCTTTGTCTTTTGCAGGAGGTCGGCAAGCAGCTCGCCGTACTCGGGGTTTGTCTGGAACTGGTAGGTGTCGTTGAACTCTATAAGTATTATGCCCCGCGGGCCGCTGTACGATTCCTTTAATTCGCGAATGGCCTTCTCGATTTCTATCATTGTGTATTTATCTTTAAGGCCCTCGTAAAGCTCACGGGAGGAAATCCCCCTTCCGCTGGCAAAAATCAAGGCTTCAATTATATCCGTTAGCATCCGAAAGCAGCTCCTCCTCGGCGTTGGTGTCGAAATTGTCGGTAAGCGGTGTGTATCGTATTGTGATATCCGAGCAGAACCCGCTTTGCTCGGCGGTGGCTATCTGGCGCTTAAGTATCTCGAGAAGCGCCAGAAATGTGTTAATTATTTCTAATTTGGTGTAGTCGGGCTCGAACAGCGAAAAGAAGTTTACTACCTTGTACGCCCTTATGTACTCTATTAGGTCGACAATCTTTTCAGCAACGGTGAACCTTTCTTTTTCTATCTTCTTAGGCTCTTCCTGGGTTTCCTCAAACTCGCGCTTCTCTAACAGCGACGAGAAAGCGGCAATCAGCTTGTTGAGGTCGAAATTCTTTATAACGACCTTGTAATCGTCCTCGGCGAAAACGGGGTCGCGGTAGAACCTGTTGAGGATTTCGCGCTCGCGAAGCTTTTCGCTTTGCTCCATGTAAAGCTTGTATTCCTCCATTTTGAGGAAAAACCTTTCCTGTTCGGACAATGTGTCCTCGGCTATCTCCTCGGGCTTGGGAAGCAGGGAATTGGACTTTAGCTCTAGAAGCGTCGAGGCAAGCAGAATAAAGCTGCTTATATTGTCGTAGTTTTTGCTCTCGAGCTCGGCGACATACTTTATGTACTGCTCGGTGATGTCGGACACGAAAATATCCCTGATGTCCACCTTGCCCTTTTTGCACATCTCTAAAAGGACTTCGATGGGGACCGGGTCCTCAAACAAATCTACCGTTACATCAAAGGACTCTTCTGTGCCAAAGCTCATAACACACCTATTTCACGCCCAGCCCGGCGGCCAGGACCCGTTGGATAAGTTTATATACCAAATCGTAGAACATCCCGAATATATCCAGGTACGGTGCGTTGAACGCGCGGCCTATCTGTGAGAGAACTATAAGCCCAATGAGGACAAAAAAGCCGTAGCGCACCATAAACCTTTGGTACGGGTTGCCGTAAGGCAAAAAGGTGTTTACGAGGTTGTACCCGTCCAGGGGATATATGGGCATAAGGTTGAAAAACGCCAGCATAAAGTTTAAGGACGCCATCTGGAGCAGGAAATGCAGCCCCAGCGTGCGGAAAACCGCGGCGGCGGCATTGGTTACGGGAATCACAAAAAGCGGGGCAAACAAATACAACAGAAGCAGCGACAAGCCCGCTAGAAGAAGGTTTGTTATAACGCCCGCAAGCGACACGGTTATCATGCCCAGCTTGCGGTTTCTGAAGTTGGCGGGGTTAACGGGCACCGGCTTTGCCCAGCCGAAGCCGACTAAAAGCATCATAAGCACGCCCCAAAGGTCGAAATGAATTACGGGGTTAAGGGTCAGCCTGCCCGCGCTTTTAGCGGTATAATCGCCGTTAAGCTTGGCGGCGTAGCCGTGGGCCACCTCGTGCATAATAATTGAAAAGAATATAGCCAGAATACTTGCAAGGGTTACGACCAACTTGTCGGAAATGCCGCTATTGGAAGTGAGAATTCTATATATGAACATATCTCTCCGAAACCCGCTAACCACCCAAACTTAATTTAGCCTGCCATGATTGCCGCGGTTTAATGCAAAATAAAACCTTTTGCCGATTGTATATATTTTTTCTTTAACTTGATATATTATACTGTCGCGGCGGCGTTCTGTCAATAAAAAACGGGATTGCCCGATTGGGGCAACCCCGCTTAGCCTTATGCGGTAAATTTATTTTTTCTTGCCGCAATACCAGTTCTTGAGTACTTTGATGAGGCAGTCTCCGAAATTGGCCGCGCCGATGTCGTTCAGCGCCACAATATTAGCCGTGCCGACCTCTTTACCTTCGGACGAAATTACGGTTATTTTGCCCACGATATCGCCTTTTTTAACGGGGGCGTTGAGCTTTTCGGACACCTCGAATCTTGCATCGTACTTAATTCCGTCCCCCCTCTTGCGAAGAACATATATATCCCTGTCGGCGGCTACCGAAATGCGGTCGGTTTTTCCTTTACGCACCTCTATTTCGTTAGAGATAGGCTGATCCTTCTTTACCAGCAGCTCCTGCGAGTAGTTGGCGAAGGCGTAATTGAACAACGAGCTTACCTCGGCAAAGCGGGTCTTGCTGTCGGGAGCCCCTATCACGGTCGCAACAACCCTTGTGCCGTTGCGCATAGCCGACGCCGAGAGGCAGAACATTGCCTCGTTGGTAAAGCCCGTCTTTCCGCTGTCGCAGCCCTTGTAGAAGCGTACCAGCTTGTTGGTATTTACAAGCTCGGTTATCCTGCCGTCGGGGTGGGTGTAGTTTTCCATATAAATCGAGGAAAATTTGTAATAATCCTTAAATTCGAGAAGCCTTCTCATCATTATTGTGACATCCCTTGCCGTGCTGTACTGCCCCGGCGCGGGAAGCCCCGTGCAGTTTACAAAGCAGGTATTTTTCATGCCGAGGGCGGCGGCCTTTTCGTTCATAAGGCGGACAAATTCGTCCTCGCTGCCCGCTATAGTTTCCGCCATCGCGACCGACGCGTCGTTGGCGCTGCAAATTACTATACCTTTAATGAGGTCGGATACAGTGTACTCCAGCCCCGTATCGAGAAACATCTGCGAGCCGCCCATTCCCGACGCCGATTCGCTTACGGTAATCTTTTGCCCCATCGAAAGTCCTCCCGACTCTATGTTTTCAAAAGCCAGAAGCAGGGTCATTATCTTTACCATACTTGCTATGGGCATTTTTCTGTCGGGGTCACGCTCGTATAACACCGTGCCCGTGCCGAAGTCTACCATATAGGCGCTCTTTGCCGATGTCACGCCTATCTGCGGAAGGGTTTCGGGCTTATTATCGGCGAAAGCCGCGCCGCCGCTTAACAATAGCGCCGAAGCCACGAACACGACAACAAAAATGACAAGTAAAGCTTTTTTCATATATGCACTCCTGCATATATCATCTGAAAACGGCAAGAAATTATACTGTTTTGCCCGTCTTACGCCGCAAGAAGGGTGATTAAATAAATAACGAGCCAGAAAGCGTAGGTAAACAGCAAAGCGGCGGCGTAGTACGCCAGAATATCGTTAATAAGCCGCTTCGGAAGCGAGGCGACGCCGAGAATGTGTTTTCTGTTATACGAGTAGTTTCGGTAATCGTAAATTTTGCATAGAAGTATCGTAACGGATATCAGATTGAAAACCGCCACGGGCAGGATAAAGAAAACAAGGTAAATTACGCCCAAAAACCCATCTGCCGCTATTGAAATAAACGCGGCGCGGAATATACACATACTGCCCACAATTATCCCGCCGTAGGAAACGATAAACAGGACATAGTGAATTGACGCAACCAGCGCAACGAAATATGCAATCGAGGTGTAAAGCAGGATATTGAAAATGACGGGAAGCGGCGACCTTGTGCCGTTTATGACAATGACGATAAAGTTTGAGCTTTCGATTTTTTCGGAATACACGCCGGACAAGGCGATAAGCAGCCCGCATACCGCGCAGGATAAGCATATTATGAAGTGCAGCTTGTTTACCCTGTAATACTTTTTGAGAGTACACAGAAAAGCGTAAATCCTGCACCAGACAAAAGATAAGAATCGCCTTAGCACAATAAATTTTATGCCGCAAGGCGATTCTTATTCTGTTTGCCGATAACTAAACCGTTTTTCTTTAGTTGTCTATCATCCAGTCTATATAAATACCGTAGCCTCTCGTGGGGTCATTGATGAATACATGGGTTACCGCGCCTATAAGCTTGCCGTTTTGAATGATGGGCGAGCCGCTCATGCCCTGGCAGATACCGCCCGCCCTGTTAAGCAATGCTTTGTCGGTTATATGAATGACCATACTTTTGTCCGAGGGGGAGTTTTGCTTTATTACCTTTACAATCTCTATCTCATAACGGCAAGGCACGCCGCCTTCTAAAGTAGTGTAAATATACCCTTTGCCCTGTTTTACCATGTTCCTGTTGCCAAGCTCTATAAGCGGGCGTTTGTCGTACAAAATGGGCTCGGCGTCGCCGAAAACGCCCGAAAAAATGTTTTTGTCTACGCTTCCGCTCTGGGCCTCGCCCCTTCGGAAAACCCCTCTTAATTCTCCGGCCTTGCCTGCTTCGCCTTTTACAACGCCCATTATGTCGGCGCAATAGAGCCTGCCTCTATTATAAAAAGCTTTATCCTTCGAGTATTCGTCGATAATCTGATGCCCCAGGCCCCCGAACCTTTTATTGTCGGGGCGCACATAAGTCAGTGTTCCTATGCCCGCAATCTCGTTTTTGACGATAATGCCAAGCTTTTTCTTGTTTTCCAGCATATCCAGCAAGGGTTTTACGCTTATCTCAATACGGTTTCCGTCCCGCTCGACTACTAGTTTTACGGATTCGTCCTTACAACCGTTAACAATCTGCGCCAAATCCTGAACGGTACTTACATCTATACCTGTCTCTTATACACATCTGACGCTGACGACCAAGGGGATAGTGTATATGTTGGTGGGCGCCGTATCATTAAAAAAATGTAGCATAACAGTCTGTTGACGATAT
>DGDU01000047.1:11888-16421 GCA_002385605.1 Christensenella sp. UBA3944 | reverse complement strand
GGCTCAGGTAGCTTCTTCAGGCGGCATCCTGCAGGACAAGGTAGAGATCAGGTACTACGACAGCGAAGGCAATGTCTACACCCAGCTTCCATACAAGGGCGGAAAGTACACCGTCGTGGTAACCTACAGCGGCGACGAATTCTATGACGCCAGCACCTTTACTGACACCGTTTTCGTAAAAGAAGACCCCAACTATTCCTGGCTGTACATCGCGATAGGCGGCATAGCCGGTATCGCCATAATCGCCGGGATAATCTCGGCCGCAAGGAAAAGGGCGTATTAATAAAATACTGGAAAAATCCGGTATAATGCGCTATAATATTAACCGCGCAATTAAATAACAATGGCGTTGCCGACTTAGGTCGGCAACGCCATTAAATGGAGAGTGACAATGGATAACCTGAAAAAGCTTAAAGATATTTTGGTGGAATTTATTTCCGTCGTATCCATCCATTTGCCCGACGATGTTTACCATAGCCTTGAGGCGATGGCTAATAAAGAAGACGGCAGGATAGGGAACGAGCTTTACGGCTGCATATTCGATAACCTCGAGAAGGCTAAAACTTTGGGAAGGCCGCTTTGCCAGGATACCGGCGTGCTTCAGTTCTTTATAAAGGCGGGCACAAAGTTCCCCTACCTTGACGAACTGGAGGAAACCATAATCGAGGCGACCAAAGAAGCCACCGAGAAAACGCCTTTAAGGCACAATGTCGTCGAGTGCTTTACAGAGGAAAACACGGGCAACAATGTAGGCACCCGCGCTCCCTTTATCGAGTGGGAGATAATACCCCACAGTGACGAATTACATATCGATTTGTACCTTGCCGGCGGCGGCTGCTCGCTTCCCGGGCGCTCCAAAGTACTTATGCCGCTTGAGGGGTATGAGGGCATTGTTAAGTATGTGTTTGATACCATAGTGGAGTGGGGCGTAAACGCCTGCCCGCCCCTTGTTGTGGGCGTGGGCATAGGCACCTGCTCGGCGACGGCGGCTTTGCTATCCAAAAAGGCGCTGCTCAGGCCCGTCGGAACGCATAACCCCAACCCCCTTGCCGCCGATATGGAAAAGCGCATGAAGAAGGGCCTTGACAAGATAGGCATCGGCCCCCTGGGGCTTACAGGCAAGGAGAGCGTGCAGGCGGTTAACATCGAGTACGCCGCGCACCACCCCGCAACGCTCGGCGTAGGCATTACCGTCGGCTGCTGGGCGACAAGAAGGGGCGCCATCGACATCAGGAGCGACTTAAGTTACGACATTCCTTCGCATAAGGAGGCCAGATAATGGAAAAGAAAATTATAACCACACCGATTGACGACGCCCAGATAGAGGATTTGTTTATAGGCGATGTTATATATCTTACAGGCATGCTGGTGACCTGCCGCGATGACGGGCACAGAAGGCTTGTAAGAAACGGAATTTACCCCGACTTTGACCTTAAGGGCATGGCCATTCTGCACGCCGGCCCGATAGTGAAAAAGACGGATTCGGGCTTCGAGATGATTTCGATAGGCCCCACAACCAGCCGCCGCATGGAAGCCTACGAGAAAGAGTTTATCGAGATGACGGGAACCAAAATCGTAATTGGCAAGGGCGGTATGGGCGCCAAAACCGCACAGGGCTGCAAGGAGCAAAAGGCTTTGCATTGCATCTTCCCCGGCGGATGCGCGGTTTCCGCCGCTACGCAGGTTGAAGAGATAGTAGGCGTCGAGTGGGAGGATTTCGGTATGCCCGAGGCCTTCTGGATTATGAGGGTTAAAGAGTTCGGGCCGCTTATCGTATCCATCGACACCAAAGGCAACAACCTCTTTGAGCTTAACAAAGCCGAATTCAACAGAAAAAAGGAAGAGGCTTTGGAAGATGTCTTAAAGCATGTGCATTACTCGCACAATTAATTTTACAAAAGAAAATTAAAAGGGAGAAAGGTGATGGAAGCAGGAAATGGCGCGCAGGCCGTGGAAAACGCAAGACCGGAGGTTAAGCACGAAATAGTTCCGCTTGGAGAAAAGGTCAGCTACGCGCTTACTAATACCGGTCAAACCATGATCTACGGACTGTTCGGCATGCTGATGCTGTACATGACCGACTATCTGCATATCCGCTCGGCGATTGCGGGTTTGATTATAGCCCTTACGAGGATATTCGACGCCATTAACGATCCCATAATGGGGCAGATAGTGGATAAGACCAAAACCAAGTGGGGCAAATGCCGCCCTTACATGCTGTTTACCCCCATACCCGTTGCCGTCTTTGCGCTTTTGCTGTTTGCCCCCTTTAACCTTTCGGGTGGCTCGGCTGTCGCTTACGCCTCGGTAATGTATATACTGTTTACCGTGGTTTATACGGCAAACGATATACCGTACTGGAGCATGTCCGCAGTAATTACCACCGACCCCAAACAGCGCTCGACCGTTGTCACGCTCACAAGGCTTATCGGCGGGTTGGGCTCGGCGTCGGCGATAGGGCTTTTCTGGACACTCAACAGGCTGTTTGTAGACAAGCTGGGGGCGTCTAAGAATTTCGGGTTTTTCTTTTCGGTAGCCGTTTTTTGCGTCTTTGGCACAGCCCTTATGCTTCAGGGGTTCTTTAACACCAAAGAAAGGGTTAAAGGCGACGCCAAACAAAAAAACCTTCTTTCTAACCTTGCCTTTATGGTGAAGGCTAAGCCCCTCCTTCTTAACCTTATAGCCGGCGCTCTGTACTCGATAATGACGGTAGGGACGGCGGCGCTAACGACTTATTTTATCAAGTGGAATGTCAAAGAGATTTTCGCCGGCTGGGAGTCCAACCGTATTATGAGCGTGTTTACCCCGGCGATAAACATACTTCCCGCCGTGGCGTCTGTGATAGGGCTTTTGGTCGCGCCGTTTTTGATTAAAAAATTCGAGAAAAAAGACCTTCTTATCTATACCTCGATTTTCGGCGGCGTCGTGAATATCGCGTCCTATTTTGTGGGGTATTATAACCTCTGGCTGTTTATTGTCTTAAGGTTCTTTGCCTACCTGCCCACGGGGATATGGTCGAGCATAACGACGATGATGATAGGCGACTGTGTGGACTACATAGAGTACACCACGGGAAAGAGGGTTGAGGGCACCTGCTTCTCGCTGCTTACTTTTATGGGCAAGTTTCAAAACAGCATTAATGTTGCGCTTACCGGTGTTATCCTCGATATAGTGGGTTATAACGGCGCTTTGGACCCCGATGTTGTTAACCAATCGCCACTCGCGCTTAAGGGCATATTCTTTATGGTTACGATGCTTGCGGGCATAGGCGGGCTGATTGCCATGATACCTTACTTCTTCTACAAGCTGGATAACGAAACCTGCAAGGTGATGGCGGAGGAAAACCTCAGAAGAAGGCTTGACGCGGGCGAAGAGGCCAAAGCCGAAGCGTGTTAAATATTAAAGGCCGCGATACGCGGCCTTTTTGATTAATCCTTTTGTCTTTTGGAGGTATTTAAGATTCCGTAAAAGAAAAGAGCCCACTTATCAGTGAGTTCTTCTCTTGTATATGCAATCCCCTGACGATAAAGGTTAGCTTACGCACCCTTTCGTCATCTATAATATAATACTTTTTTCTTGTTTTGTCAATAGCAAAATCGATTTTTGTTGCAAAAAAGTAACAAACTTTTTGTATCGGGGACTCGTTCGGGCTCTGGCAGGAGCCTTAATAGTGCTGTTTTGAAACCCTTAAGAGTATTATTTTGTAACCTTAGTAAGTTTATATAAAATATTTTTTGCTAAAATTTAGAAATTAATGGTATACTATTTTTAGTAAGTTTTAAGGAGTACGGGATTATGAGAAAAATTCTCGAAAAAATAGTTTCCATAGCTCTTACCGTTATAGGTTTACTTTTTATCGCCCTGCTGCTGGTCGTAATGTTCGGCGCCGTGGGCGTGGATGAGCTCGATAACCAGGTCGTAAAGGCGCTTGTTATCGCTCTTACGGGTGTGTTTGTCGTGCTTGCAGCCATTATGATCGCGGCCTCGTTTGCCGACAACGACAAACTTAACTCCATACTTCTGTTTAAGGATAAGGAAAGCGCAACCAAAGCTGCCGTTACCGTCGTCAAGAGCCTTGTTAAGAAGGCTTCCAAGAGGGTCGAGCAGGCCAAGGTCACAAAGGTTGTACTCTTCGGCGACGAAAACAACAATGTCAGGCTGGTTGTTTATATCAAGATTAAAGGCAACGATACCGAAGCCGTCATTAACCGCGTAAGGGCCGAAATCGAGGCCACCTGCGACAAGGTGCTTGAGTACAGGTTCGCGGCTATCGACTTCAGGATTACTCTTGTTAAGGCCGACTATAAGCCCTCCGACAGCGAGATAGACGCCAAGGTCGCGGCGTTCAAGAAAGAAAAGGAGCTTGCCGAAAGGGCAAAGGCCGAGGCCCTGCCCTCAGAGGTTACCGGGGTTGAGGAAGCGCCCGCGGCCGAAGAAGCTACCATATCCGAATTGGTTGTAGCCGTAGAGGCAGCCCCCGCGGATGAAGCCGTTGCCGAAGAGGTAACAGCTGCCGCCGACGAAGCGCCCGCG
>DGDU01000047.1:0-11844 GCA_002385605.1 Christensenella sp. UBA3944 | reverse complement strand
AGAAGCTCCCGAGGCTGCCGCCGATGCCCGGGAAGCAGAGGAAATTGTTGACGCCGCCGACGCCGACGAAGAAAAGGCCGAGGAATAATTAATCCCAAACAACTTAATAAATGATGATTAGAGGACGCCTATGTTTAGTAACCAGAAAATAATCGCGCAAAGAATAAAATCATTAAGAGAATCCCTTAATTTATCGTTGGAAGATGTGGCAAAGGTTGTTTCGCTTACCGCCGGACAGTATGCCGAGGCCGAGGAAGGCAAGGTAGATTTTACTTTCAGCTTTCTTAACAAACTTGCCAAGCATTACGGGGTGGATATCGTAGAGCTTATTTCGGGCGACGCCCCCAGGCTGTCGGGATTTCAAATTGTCAGAAAAGACGATGGTATGCCTTACGAGCGCCGCAAGGGGTTCGCTTACCTGCACAAGGCAGCCCTTTTTAAGAATAAGATAGCCGAACCGTTTATCGTAAAAGCGAAGTTTAGCGAGGCCGAGCAGCATAAGCCCGTGCCCCTTTCGACCCACAACGACCAGGAATTTAATTACATAATAAAGGGTAAGCTGAAGTTTGTTATAGACGGCTTTACGACCATTTTGAACGAGGGCGACACCGTTTATTACAACGCCAACCTTCCCCACGGCATGATCGCGGTGGACGGCGATTGCGAGTTTTTGTCCATCGTAATGAAAGCCGAGGCCGAAGAGTCTTTTGATATCCAATCGGTTTCGCCCGATAAGGTGGAAAAGAAGGACTCCGATTTAATTTACAACAAGTTCCTTACCCCAAAAACCGACGCCGAGGGCAGGCTTTTGGGCATAGACTTCCATCCCGAGGATAACTTTAACTTTGCCTACGATGTCGTAGACGGCATCACCGCGAAGAATCCCGAAAAGCCCGCAATGCTTTGGATTTCCAACGATAAGAAGGAAAAGCTGTTTACCTTCGGCGAGCTGTCGTATCTTAGCGACAAGTGCGCCAACTTCTTCCTGTCGGCGGGCATCAAAAAGGGCGACAGGGTTATGCTTGTGCTTAAGAGGCACTATCAGTTCTGGGTGTCCATACTCGCCTTGCATAAGATAGGCGCCGTCGCCATACCCGCGACCCACCTTCTGACGGCGAAGGACTTCGAGTACAGGTTTAATACCGCTTTGGTTTCCGCCATAGTCTGCACGGGCGAAGGCGAGGTGGCGCACGAATGCGAAAAGTCGCTGCCCAAGTGCCCGACATTGCAGGTAAAGATTATGGTAAACGGCGAGAGAGAGGGCTGGCTGGACTTCGATGCAGGCGTCGGCCAGGCTTCCTCCAAACTTGAAAGGATACCCACAAAAATAGATGAAACCATGCTAATGTATTTCTCGTCGGGCACGACGGGGTATCCCAAGATTGCCTGCCATTCGCACCGCTACGCCCTGGGACACTTCATGACGGCTAAATTCTGGCATAATGTAGACTCCAACGGCCTGCACCTCACAATTTCGGATACCGGCTGGGGCAAGGCTGCGTGGGGCAAGCTGTACGGGCAATGGCTTTGCGAGGCGCCCATACTTACCTACGACTTCGAGAAGTTTGACGCCGCCGATATACTTGGCATGTTCTCCAAATACCACATCACGACTTTCTGCGCGCCGCCCACGATCTACAGGTTCTTTATAAAAGAGGACCTCTCGAAGTACGACTTGAGTTCGCTTAAGTACGCTACCGTTGCGGGAGAGGCGCTAAACCCCGAGGTTTACGAGCAATTCTATATGGCTACGGGCATAAAACTGATGGAAGGCTACGGGCAGACCGAAACGACGCTGACGGTGGGCAACCTCGTTGGCGACAAGGTGAAGCCCGGCTCGATGGGCAAGCCCACGCCGCAATATGATATCGACCTCGTGGACCCCGACGGCAATCCCGTAAAGACGGGCGAAGTGGGCGAGATAGTGCTGCGCACAGACAAGGCGGTACCCTTCGGTATGTTTTCGGGCTATTACCGCGACGAGGCGGCTACCAGCCGCGCGTGGCATGACGGGCTTTATCACACGGGCGACACCGCCTGGCGCGACGAGGACGGCTACTTCTGGTTTGTGGGAAGGGTGGACGATGTTATTAAATCTTCCGGTTACCGCATCGGCCCGTTTGAGATAGAAAGCGTGCTTATGGAGCTTCCCTACATTCTCGAATGCGCCGTAACGGGCGTTCCCGACGAGATAAGAGGGCAGGTTGTAAAGGCTACCATCGTTCTTACCAAGAACAAGCAGCCCTCCGAAGAACTCAAAAAGGAAATTCAGGAGTATGTAAAGTCCAACACCGCTCCCTATAAGTACCCGAGAGTTATAGAATTCGTAGAGGCTTTGCCCAAGACGATAAGCGGAAAGATAAAGAGAAACGAAATCCGCGCCAAGGACAACAATTAATATTAAAACCAAATAACAAAAAGGGGCTGCAAGGCGCAGCCCCTTTAATATTTATATCATATTTATTTTGCTTTTTTGAGAAATTTTTCGAGGGCGAGGACGATTGGCGGGGTGATTATCGTGCAGGTAGCAAGCTCGATTAAGGAGTTGCTGAGGATAATGGCGGTTAGCCACTTCCAGCCGATTACGATGGCGGAGTCGCCGAAGGTAAAGGTTTTGCCGAAGTGAAGAAGAAGTATCATGCCAAGCACAAGGGTTGTGTTTGTAATGACGCCCACCGCCGAGCCCACGGCGTAAGAAAATATAGGGTTAAGCTTGGGGAACAGCTTGCGGAACCCGAGAGCTGAAAAGTATACCGTTATGCCTATAAAGACGCGTGGCAGCACGGATACCAAGGGATTATGGAAGGCGGGCGAGAGTATGGTCGGAGAAGCGAAGCTGCTTATCAGGCTGATGACCCCGAAGAACAAGCCCGAGAATATGCCGTTTTTTAGCCCGACCACCTCGGCGGAGATAATTACTGCGATTATGGGAAGTACCGCGAGTTTTACGGGCCCGATAGCGGGGAAAATGATAAATATAATAATAATGGCGCACAATAAAGCGTTGACGGTGAGAAGCTGGGATCTGGTAAACTTAACACCCGCCGCGTCGGCGGTTTTTGAGGTATGGCCTGACATTGTTCTCCCCCGAGTGTTTTTGAAATTATAGCACAGAAGCCAAGTTATATGCAAATGTTTGCATATATGCATAGGCAAAATCACATTTTTATTTACTTATGCAGATAACATGTTGTACCTAAACTCAAATTTTGCTATAATACTTACAACCAACGCAAATGCCTTTGGGAGGACGAAAGATGTCTGATATTTATAATGCATGGCTAAAGGGCGTGAGCGAAGCCGAAAGAGCCGAGCTTGTGGCTCTTGGGGGCAACGAAAAGGAGATCGCGGAGCGTTTTGCCCGCGAGCTGGAATTCGGCACTGCCGGAATGCGCGGCGAGGTCGGGTTGGGGACCTTCCGCATGAATATATACACGGTAAAAAGGGCAACCCTCGGGCTTAGCCGCTATATATGCGCTCTCGGGGAGGAGGCCAAAAAACAGGGCGTTGTTATATCTTACGATACCCGCAGGTTTTCTAAAGAGTTCGCCATTGCCGCCGCGGAGGTTTTGAGCAGCCACGGTATAAAAGGTTATATCTTTGAGGGCGTAAGGCCTGTGCCCATGTGCTCCTTCGCGGTGCGCTATTACAAGGCTAAAGCCGGCATTATGATAACCGCGAGCCACAACCCAAAGGAATACAACGGCTATAAGGTTTACGGCGAGGACGGCGCTCAGATGGCGCTTGAGGATACAGCCGAAGTCGTAAAATATATAAAGGAAATAACCGATTATTTCGATATCACATCGGATAAGATAGCCGAAACCGATTTTGCTGGTAAGGACGGGCTCGCCCTTACAAAGTACATAACCGTTATCGGCAAGACCGTTGACGACGCCTATTATGATGAAATCTTAAAGCTTGTGCCCGACATAAAGGGCAACAAAGATATCAAGCTGGTGTATACCCCCATACACGGCTCGGGCTATATACCCGTTACTACGGTTTTCAAGAGGCTTGGTATAAACGCCGCGATAGTAGAGGAGCAGGCTTTGCCCGACACCGAGTTCTCGACCGTAAAAGTGCCTAATCCCGAAAACGCCGACACCCTTAAGATGGGTATGGAGCTTGGAGACAAGATTGGCGCCGATGTCGTGCTGGGCACAGATCCCGACTGCGACAGGCTGGGCGTTGCCGTAAGAAATAACGAAGGCAACTTTGTGCTGCTTACGGGCAATCAAATAGGCATACTGTTATTGGACTATATTATAGAAATGAAGAAGCAAAGCGGGACGCTTCCCAAAAACGCCGCTTTGGTAAAAACCATCGTGACATCTACCCTTGCCGACAGGCTTGCCGAAAGCAGGGGGGTTAAGGTATTCAATGTGCTTACGGGCTTCAAGTACATAGGCGAGAAGATTAAGCAATGGGAAGAAAGCGGCGAATACGAGTATCTGTTCGGGTTCGAGGAAAGCTACGGCTCGCTCGCGGGCACACATTCGAGGGATAAAGACGCCGTTGTGGCAAGCATGCTGTTCGCGGCAATGCATATGCACCACGAGTCAAACGGGATAAGCGTGTACCAGAGGCTTATACAGCTGTTTGAGGAGTTCGGCTACTATACCGAGTGCAACAGCTCGACCGAGTACAAGGGATTGGGCGGCATGGAGTTTATGGCCGGCATCATGGCAAAGCTTCGCTCGCTTGCCATAAAGGACTTCGCGGGCTATAAGATAGTCTATACAGCCGACTACCTCTCGGGCGTTATCAGGTATACCGACGGCAGAGTGGACAAGACCTCGCTTCCCGCAACCGACGCCGTTTATTACGGGCTGGAGGAAGGGCAGTTTGTATGCATCCGCCCGAGCGGCACCGAGCCTAAGCTTAAGATTTATGTTCTTGTGTTCGACAGAAGCGCCGCGCGCTCGGGCGTAAAAGCGGCAGCCATAATGGAGGCGGTAAAGAGCCTCCTGTAAAGGAGATATCATGAAAGCGTTTATAACGGTTATAGGAAAGGATAGGGTGGGGATTATCGCCGCCGTCAGCGCCACATTGGCAAACCATAAGATAAATATCGAGGATATCAGCCAGACCATACTTCAGGGCATGTTCACGATGATTATGGCGGTGGATCTAAGCGAGTGCGATTTGAGCTTCGAAGAGATCGCCAGAATTCTCGCGCAAAAAGGAAGCGAGCTAGGGGTCGAGATATCGATACGGCACGAGGCGATATTTCAGGCGATGCACCGCATTTAATAAGGAAATCAACATATGTTCAACAATAACGAGATAATCGAAACCGTCGCAATGATTTCGGACTGCAATCTGGATGTGCGCACCATCACGATGGGGCTGTCCCTTCTGGATTGCGTAAGCGGCAGCGCCGAGGCGACGGCCAACAAAATATACGAAAAGATTGTGAGGGAAGCGGGAAACCTTGTATCGACGGGTGAAAAGATTGCCGCAATGTACGGCATACCCATCGTTAACAAGAGGGTGGCGGTAACTCCCATAAGCCTCGTCGGAGCTTCCTGCGGCAATTATATCAAGCTCGCAAAAGCACTCGATAAGGCGGCCGAGGAGATAGGCATAGACTTCGTGGGCGGTTACAGCGCTTTGGTGCAAAAAGGCGCAACCCCTTACGAAAAAGAAATGATTGAAACAATACCCGAGGCGCTGGCGGCTACAAAGAAGGTTTGCAGCTCGGTTAACATTGCCTCTACCCGCGCGGGCATAAATATGGACGCGGTGAGGAGAATGGGCGAGATAATAAAGCAAACCGCCTATCTTACGAGAGATAACGGCAGCATAGGCTGCGCCAAGCTTGTGGTGTTTGCCAACGCAGTAGATGACAACCCCTTTATGGCGGGCGCCTTCCACGGTATGGGAGAGGCAGACAAGGTTATAAATGTCGGGGTCAGCGGCCCGGGCGTTGTTAAGTCGGCTTTGGAGAAAATACCAGCGGGCGACATAACCGAGGTATGCGAGGTTATCAAGAAAACCGCGTTTAAGGTTACAAGAGTAGGGCAGTTGGTTGCCAAAACGGCAAGCGAGATGCTTGGCGCGAACTTCGGGATAGTCGATTTGTCGCTTGCGCCCACCCCGAAAGTGGGCGACAGCGTTGCGCATATTCTTGAAGAGATAGGGCTTGAAAGAGTGGGCTGCCCGGGCACCACGGCTTGCGTGGCGCTCCTTAACGACGCCGTAAAGAAGGGCGGAATTATGGCATCATCCCATGTGGGCGGGTTGTCGGGCGCCTTTATACCAGTAAGCGAAGATATAGGTATGATAGAGGCCGCGGCGGGGGCTCTCTGCCTCGAAAAGCTGGAAGCGATGACAGCAGTCTGCAGCGTCGGGCTTGACATGATTGCAATACCCGGCGACACTTCGGCGGAGACGATATCCGCGATTATAGCCGACGAGGCCGCCATAGGCGTTATAAACAACAAGACCACGGCGGTAAGGATTATACCCGTATACGGCAAAAGCGTAGGCGACAGCGTAGAGTTCGGGGGGCTTCTGGGAAAAGCGCCCATAATAAATGTGTCGGGTTACAGCCCCGCCAGGTTTATCTCCCGCGGCGGCAGGATCCCCGCTCCTTTGCATTCCAACAAAAACTAAGAGGCTTATATGGTAAGACGGCGCGGGCGCGGATATGTTAAAAGGCTGCTTATCGCTTCGGGCGTTTTGCTCGCGCTTATTATTGCGCTTACCGCGATTAAAAGCAACCGATATATCGCCGAGCATGTGTTCACGAGAGGCATAAGCCGCGCGTATATTTACGCCGTGGGGCACATAAACGACCTTCTTTTCCCGTTTTCGTTTTTCGAGTTCGCGACGGGCGCGGCAATTATAATTATTCTTATTTCCATTATCAGATGGATAGTCCTTCTGACCCGAAAGGAATTCGGTAAGGCAGGCAAGGGAGCGGCCAGATTGCTTACCGCGGTGCTTGCCGTTATTCTTCTTTATACGGCTACGGCGTCCTTTTCGTACAACAGGGACAGCATAGACGGGCATATACCCATGTCTTCGGAAAAGCCCGACGAAGAGGCGATAATGGAAATGGTGAACTATTATATTACGGATTTCAACGCCCTTGCCGAGAAGATGCCCCGAAATGAAAACGGCGTTACGGTTAGCCCGTACAGTTACAAAGAGCTTGCCCGAATTATGGTAAGGGAAATGGAGCGGCTGGACGATGATTATTTCAGCCCATACACTCCTATGCCCAAAAGGATGATAGCGGGCGACGCCATGGGAGCCTTCGGGGTGATAGGGATATCATTCCAGCCCACGGGCGAGGCCAACATAAGCAGCCATACCGTGCCCTTCGGGCTGCCCGCTTTGATGGCGCACGAGCTCGCGCACTCCAAAGGCATAATGAGGGAAAGCGACGCCGAACTAGTGTCGGCGTATATCACGCTGACTTCGGAAGACGAGTTTGTAAGGTACAGCGGCTATATAGACAACTACGGCAGGATCTACCAGATGCTTACCCTGAATAACCTCGTAGACAAGTATAAGGAAAAAGGGTACGCCCTGCGCAGCCCGCTTATCATAAAAGATTACGAATATATGTACGCCGAGTACGGCAAATACCCCGATATCATAGACGAAATCGGCACTTTCTTTAATAATATTTACCTTAAGCTCAGCGGGGTTAAGGAAGGCACGGGAAGTTACGATGTCATAGGCGATATCGTTATTGTAAAGCCGCCCGACGGCCCCGAACAAAGAATCGTATACTACAGCACAATTCAAAAGATGCTCATCCATAAATATAAAACATCCGGATAAAATAGCGAAAAACCTCAAATTCGGGTCTTTACAAAAACCTTATATACTATATAATGTTATATTATAGTATAAATGTTTTGGAGCGAGGAATGGATGAGAATAAAGCCGTAATCGAGTGCGCCGCCCACGAGAAAAATTATCTGGGCAAAAAAGAATTCTGGATTTTCGCGATAGCGGCGGGCGGTCAAGGCATGATTTACGCCATAATGTCCTCTTACATTTCGGATTTCTATTTGAATGTTATGGGGCTTACCCCTTTGTTTGTGCTGCTTCTCATGCTTCTTGCCCGTATCTGGGACGCCATAAACGACCCCATAATGGGTATGATGTCGGACAGATATGAGGGAAAGCGCAGCAAATACAGATTCTACATACTTGTAACCCCCATACCCGTGGCTATCCTCACCTTTTTGCTGTTTTACGCCCCCAACATCGGACAGACCGAAAAGATGATTTACGCCGGCATCACCTATGTGCTTTGGGGCATGATTTATACGGTATCCGATGTGCCTTTCTGGAGCCTGCCCAACGCCATGACACCCAACCCCAAGGAAAGGGCGCGGCTTATCTCTATGGGCAGGACTATTAACGGCGTGGGCGCCGCCATCCCCTTGGCGATAGTTATGTTTCTCGGGTTTGTGCTTCCGCTTATGGGGCTTTCGGGCAACCAGCTGGAAAGGACAAGGTATATGACTGCCGCCATAGTGGCATCGGTTGTGGGAAACGCCGTGTTTATGGTGGCTTATTTTTATAGCAAAGAAAGGGTTAAAATTCCCCGCCCGGTCCGAAAGCCCGGCGACCCCAGCGTCCTGAAGTTGCTGTTCAAATGCAAGCCACTTATGCTGGTTGTTATTATGGGCGTGCTTTCGTCCACAAGGTATCTTTTGCAGGCGGGCGCAATACATGTCGCAAGGTATTCTTTCTATATCGGGCAAAACCTTTCGGGCCTTGAGGGCATAGCCCGCGAAGAGGCCATACAGTCCAGCATTTCGACAATCAATTTGCTTTTCTCGGTTTGCACGGCGGCGGGCTCCTTCGGCGCCATGCTGGTAATGCCCCTTCTTTATAAAAAGTTTAATTATAAACAGATAATTATCGGAAGCAACGCGCTGGGCATCGTCGCCTGCGTTATAATGTATATAATAGGCTACAACAACTTCTGGGCGCTGGTGCCCTTCCTCGTGATTGCCAGCTTCCCGCTGGGCGCCATCAATGTAACCTCGTACGCCATGATAGGCGACGCGCTGGATTATATGGAATGGAAAACGGGGCGGCGCGATAACGGCCTGGGCAACGCCTGCCAGTCCTTTGTGAACAAGCTGGGTAACGCTTTGGCCACAACTTTTATCGTGCTGATGTATATGATAGTTAACCTAGATGTGAGCGCCATAAGCTCCAGCAAGGTGACAACCGACCCGACCTCGCTGCCGCATACCGTAAGGCAGGGGATGTTCCTTATGGTGTCCCTGCTGCCCGCGGTAGGCATGCTTCTTAGCAGCATACCCGTGTTTTTCTACGACATCGTGGGCAAAAAGAAGCAGGATATGCTTTGCGGGCTTTCGCAAAGGCGTGAGGAAATGGGCATAGTGATAGAAAAATAACCTTTGTCGTAAAGGAGTTTAAGATGTTTGTTTATCCCAAATTCGACAGAAGCGGCAGAAAGGTAGTTACAAGGGTATACGGCAAGACGGCACCCATGCTAATGAATGTTACCGTATACAGGATAAAGAAGGGCGACACACTCGAGGTATTCGAGCCCGGGATGGAGACCGCCGTGCTTTTGCTGTCGGGCAAGATTTCTTTTATCTATGAGGACAAAGAGGAGTTTGCCTCGAGAAAGGGCGTTTTCAAAGAGCCCCCCGTTTGCCTGCATGTATGCAAGGATGTGGCAGTTGCCATAAAGGCGCACGAGGACAGCGAAATACTGCAGCAAAGCACATATAACGACCGCGAATTTCCCTCGAGGCTGTTCAGAGAGAAGGATATTTCGCAGTTTGTAAGCTGCGAGGGTCGCTGGGAAAACACAGCCGTCCGCGATGTCGTGGATATAATTAATATCCGCAATTCGCCTTATTCGAATATGGTGCTGGGCGAGGTTTACGCAAGGCAGGGCAGATGGTGGAGCTACATACCCCACAACCACCCCCAGCCCGAAGTGTATTATTATAAATTCGATCGCCCCGAGGGCTTCGGCGCCTGCTTTATCGGCGAAAAGGCGTACACCATTAAGGACGGAAGCGCGGGGCTATTCGAAGGGGGATATACCCATCCTCAGGTTACGGCGCCCGGGTACCCCATGTACTGCTGCTGGATGATAAGGCACTTAGACGGCGCGCCGTGGGACAACACCCGCACCGACGACCCGAGATTCACCTGGCTTTTGGAAGAGAAATAATTTATAAAAATATAAATATACCGAATTTTGCGTATCACTTTTTGGAGGGATATATGTCAGCAAGAATAAGAATGACGGTAGGCGAAGCGGTTGTCCGCTTTCTGGATAACCAATATGTGAGTTTCGACGGCAAGGAAACAAAGTTTGTCGAAGGCGTGTGCGCGCTGTTCGGGCACGGCTGCGTTCTGGGCATCGGCGAGGCGCTTGCTATGTCCAAGCATAGCCTTAAAGTGTATCAGGGCAAGAACGAGCAGGGCATGGCGCATGTGGCGATGTCCTACGCCAAGCAAAATAACCGCCGCAAGATTATCCCCTGCCTGTCGAGCATAGGCCCCGGCGCCGCCAATATGGTGACCGCCGCCGCCTGCGCCACGGTAAACAATATACCGCTGCTGCTGTTCCCCGGCGATATCTACGCCACGAGAAGGCCCGACCCCGTGCTTCAGCAGCTTGAGCAGTCTTACGATCTGAACATCACAACCAATGACGCGTATAAGCCCGTGTCGAGGTTTTTCGACCGCATAACTCGCCCCGAAATGCTGGAGAGCGCGCTTAATAACGCCATGCGAGTGCTTACCGACCCCGCCGAGACGGGAGCCGTTGTGCTTGCCATGCCCCAGGATGTGCAGGGCGAGGTTTATGACTTTCCCGCTTATATGTTCGAAAAGACGGTAAGGCGTATCGCCCGCATGGCGCCATGCGCCGACGAGATTAAGGACGCCGCCGAGGCTATTAAGAAAGCCAGGTATCCGCTTGTTATTGTGGGCGGCGGTGCTAAGTACAGCGAGGCGGGAGAGGCAATAGCCGCTTTCTGCGAAAAGTTCAATATACCCTTTGCCGAAACGCAGGCGGGAAAGAGCGCGATCGCGGGTTCCAACCCATACAACCTGGGCGGCATAGGCGTTACGGGCAACGCGGCAGCCAACCGCATAGCAGCTAAAGCCGATTTGATTATAGGCGTAGGCACGAGGTTTTCGGACTTTACGACTTCCTCCAAGACGCTGTTCAGAAAGGCAACCGTTGTCGCGGTTAACCCCAGCAAATTCCATGTAGAAAAGCTGCGCTCGCTGCCTGTAAGGGCGGACGCCAAAGCGGGCATCGAGGCGTTGGAGAATGCGCTTGAAGGGTATAAATCGGCGTACAGGGACGAGATAAAAGAGGCCAAGGCCGAATGGGATAAGGAATACGAAAGGCTTGCCAATATAACCTATAAGGAAGGCATGGCCCCCGAGGTAAAGAATATGTTCCCCACAACAGTGGAGGACTTCCGCAGGGCTTCCGGCTCCGAGCTTTGCCAGACCACTGCTCTTGCAATAATCCGCAAACTGATTCCCGCCGACGCCATCGCGGTAGGGGCTTCGGGAAGCCTGCCCGGCTGCATGCAAAGGATGTGGACGACGGACGCCAGGGACAGCTACAATATGGAATACGGATATTCGTGCATGGGCTACGAGATAGCCGGCGCTTTGGGTAGTAAGATCGCTTGCCCCGACAAAGAAGTGTATGCCTTCGCGGGCGACGGCAGCTACCTTATGCTGCACTCCGAAATGGTGACCGCCGTTCAGGAAGGGATAAAGATTAATATCATGTTGTTTGATAACGGCGGCTTCGGCTGCATAAACAACCTGCAGATGGGCAAGGGCATAGAC
>DGDU01000027.1:524-11305 GCA_002385605.1 Christensenella sp. UBA3944 | reverse complement strand
AGAATAAGTCAGGGATATTTATTGATATATCTTGTGTTTCAAGCTTTATGCCTTCATCACGACAATTTAACAATTCGGCTTTATTAAGCATAAATGGAGCTTCATTGCATTGACGAGTCTCATCTATGAATCTTTTCTTTTGATTAAGAATAATGGTTGCAGACTCCCTATTGAAGCCTATCCTTTGAAGATTAATCATCCACGAACTCATTGTTCCGTATTCGACATATTCATACCAATCGTTGCCCATATCATATTTTGTGTCTACTTTTATAGGATAAGTCCAATTATAGGCGATATCGGGCTGAAAGACAAAAGGGTGGATGAACTTATGCTCAAATGGTCTGTCGATGAGGATTTTTGGGTCAGAAGAGTGGCAATCGATCACCAGTTAGGCAGAAAAGAAAAAACCAACACCGATTTGTTGGAAAAGATACTTACCAACAACTTCGGCTCTAAAGAATTCTTTATAAACAAAGCCATCGGCTGGGCTCTGAGGGATTATTCCAAAACCAATCCCGACTGGGTAAGGTATTTTATAGGCAAATATAAAAATAAAATGGATAAATTAAGCATAAGGGAAGGCAGTAAATACATCTAACAATTTTTTAACAAAAGTATAACGCCCGCGGTTTATTGTTACCGCGGGCGTTTTTGATGCTTACCTATTGAGGGAAGGGTTATTTATATTCGGGAAGCCAACCGCCTTTGTGGTGCTCTTCGTAAAGCTCGTCGCAGAGGGCGATTATCTTGTCCACGGGCAACTCGGAGGAAGTGTGGGGGTCGAGGGCGGCTGCCATGTAGAGATAGTCCATGCGGCGCTCTTTCGCGGCTAGCAGGGTGAGGGTTTGCACATTTATATTGGTGCGGTTGAGGGCGGCAAGCTCTTCGGGAAGGCGCCTGAATGCAGGCGCGTCGAACCCGTTGTCCTTTACCGTCATGGGGATTTCGACGCAAGCGTATTCGGGCAGATTGGGTATCCTATATCCCGTATTGAGGATGCTGCCGTTGAAGTTAAAGGGTTTTCCGCTGTAAGCCGCGCCGATGATGTAGGAGCCGTATTCGTGGCTCTTGAAGTGCTTTAGCTTCTTGCGGAACATAAGGGTAAAGCGGCGGAACTTCCACAGCTTTATCTGTCTTACGCAGCGCCTCGGATACTCGTCCAGAGGTATGCGGAAGTGCTTAATGAGGTCGGGGCGGCGCGCCTTGATGTAGTAGGGCATATACTCCGAGTTGTGCTCCGAGGACTCGGTCACATAGCAGCCGAAGTGCTTCATGATGTCGTGCCTTACGACATCGGGGATTACCCCGCCCAATGCGTTGCGCCTGCCTTTCTTCAGCGAGCGTTCTTTGATGGTGGGGTACAAATCGTTGCCGTCCTTATCTTTGATGTCAAGAAGCCATGCCTGATGATTTATGCCGCCTATAGAATAGGCGCAGGTCTTTTTTTGCTTAGACAAACCCGCGTTAAACAACAGCCACGGCACGCAGGACTGCACGCTGTGGCAAAGCCCGACAGCCTTAACCTTTGTGTAGGTGAGAAGGTATCCCGTAAGCATTGCCATGGGGTTGGTGTAGTTGAGGAACAGGGCGTCGGGGCAGAGCTCCTCGATATCCTTGGCAAAGTCCTCGAGAACGGCTATCGTCCTAAGGGCGCGGAATATTCCGCCAATACCCAGGGTGTCGGCTATTGTCTGGCGAAGCCCGTATTTTTTGGGAATCTCGAAGTCGGTAACCGTGCAGGGGATGTATCCGCCAACCTGAACGGCGTTAATAATATAATCGGCCCCCTTTAGTGCCTCTCTGCGGTCGAGGAACTTATAAATGGTGGCGGGTTTTCCGTAATTATTATTGATTGCCGAAATTACGGCAAAGGATTCGTCCAATCTTGTGGCGTCTATGTCGTGAAGGGCTATCTCGAATTTACCGAGTTCGGGGGTGCGGATGCAGTCGCCCAGAACATTTTTGGCAAAAACCGTGCTGCCCGCTCCTAAAAAGCATATTCTCATAGTTATTTACCTCCAAAATAAGCGGAAACGATGTTGTTGGCGAAAACGCTGTCGCTCAGTATATCCGCCTCGTCAAGCGCTAGCAGGGAATAAACATAGGGGTCGAGCTTTATGGCGCGCCTGAACTGCGTCTTGCATTTGACGGCGATAGCGTTTACGGCTGTTAAGAATGCGCCTACATAATCGTTAGAGGCAAGCACGCAGGGCAGGGGCAAATCGGCTTTCTGCGGCGTTATGTTTGCGCCGTCTATTACGCAGTTTACGGCCACGGGCATGGGCTCGTCTACGCCGTAAACATAGCCTTTGTCCTTATTTATCGTTGCGAGATACAGCGACGAGGGCGACTCTCCCGTCATAACTGCGGCGATGTCGGCAACAAGCTCGGCTGTCGTCTGGACGGGGGCGTTTAGCGAATGGTAGTATCCGAAAAGCTTCATTGCTTTAGCGGGGTCTTTCAGCAAGTCCACACGGCGGAGGGCCAAAGACTCCTCGCCGGCGCCCACCCTGAAGAGGGGGTACATATCCTTGCCGTTCTTGTCCGTAAGCTCGTACATCCAGATGATGTCGCCTACGCCCGCTGCTTTGTATCGAAGCATTTCTTCGCTTATGCCGTTAATGGGGATTCTCATCAACAGGCATTTAAGGAGCCCTTTTGCTTGGGAAAGGGCGCCGTAACTAATAATATGGTGCTTTTTGAAAAGATAACCGACGGCGTACTCCGAAAGGTCGGCGGCGTTAATAACGGGGGCTTTGCTTCCGCTAAGCTTATAGGCTTCGGCAAAGGTGTCAAACAGCCCGGCTACCCTCATAAAGCCTATGGTGTTGTTTAGTACCTCGGCTTTGGCTCCCTCGAAGGGGAAACCGGCGCTGTCAGGCTTGTCGATAACGACGGGCTCTGCCCCTATTGCGGTTATAACTGCGTCGGCTTTGGCAATCTCGTCGATGGCAGAGGCGGCTTTGGACTCAATTGCCCAAAAGGCAACATCCGAGCCCTGTAAGCCCGCTTTTGCCGCCAAAGAGGCCGCTTCGTTTTCGGTCTTGGATACAATCAAAAATCTCATAAACCTTTCTCCGTGTAAATTTAATCCGAATATCATTATAGTATAATTCGCACTCTCTGGCAATACGGTATTCGGGCTTTTGCGAAAAGTTGCGCATTTTGCCGCTTTCGCCAAAAATCCGTCTTGTAAAACAAAATGTTATCTGCTAGACTAAGAAAGTAATTTTATGTCGGGGTGGAGTAGTGGAGGAAGTCAAACAGGGAAGGCTTACCAAAGCCGAATATGTGATGGGGGCTGCCGATTCTTTAGTTAACGGGCTTAAGGCGGCAATGAATATATGGAGCGGCTTGCTTCTCACGGTGTTTCTCAAGTTTTCACCCGAAAACTATGTGACGCTTTCCGGCTACCTTGTCGCGCTTGAAGTCGTTATGATACCCCTGTATTATGTACTGGCGCGAATCACCGACCGCATTAAAAACATCAAACGGCTTGCCGCCGTAATGTATTTTCCCGCAAGTATTTTTCCGGCGATATTAACTCTCCCCATGGCGTACTTTTTCCCGGGAGTATCCGATACAATAAAAATCGTATTTGTGGTGAGCATCACCTTTTTACAGAGCGCTTTCGGCGCGATGAACAGCAACGCCTGGAGGCTTCTCGATATAAGGCTTACCGCCGACGACAGGGACAGAAGCTATTTCCACACCATCCGAAACCTTATAAGCGGGGCGATAAGCAGCCTCGGCGCGCCCGTGAATTATATAGCGGTTTGACTATATGGAATGGCAGTCCGGGCAAAGAAACGAATGTACCTACAATTTTATAGTGGACAACATTCATAAGGTTACAACCTTGCCGATCACATATTTCGCGGCTATGCTGCTTGTAAGGACGGGCTTCCGCACCGACGACCCGGGTATGATAACCGGGGAAAACACGAGAAGGGGGCTTGTCGCTTTGGCGACGCTTGTGCCCGGGATATTCCAGTTTTTGAGCGCCATCCCCTTGTTTTTCTGCGACCTCGGCGGCGAGAAAAGAAAGCGCATTCTGCAGGAGCTTGCCGAGCGCCGAAGCGGTATTACAACAAAGAAATCCGAAAAAGAAATCCCAACAATTGTCCCCGCCGATTTCAACTTGTATATGTAATTTCTTAAGCATACGCAAAACGGATATTATTCGTAAAAAGTTAGGCTAATCTAACAAACAATTGACAATTTTTCCCTAAGGCTATACAATTAGATTGTAAAAATCCAAACTAATATAAGGATTAACATGGATAAACGGAAGTACAATGTGGGCGGAATGACCTGCTCGGCCTGCTCGGCGGCGGTGCAGAGGGCTGTGCAAAAGGTTGATGGCGTAGAAAATGTAAATGTCAACCTTTTAACCAACAGCATGGTTGTGGAGTCCTCCCGCGTTATAGACGATAAAACAATAATAGACGCCGTAACCAAGGCGGGATACTCGGCGAGCCCCGTAGAGGAAAGCGGGGGCATAAAGGAAGCCCCCGCGCAAAAGAAGGTAAACGCGGCGGATGAGGCGATAGCCGATTCCAAAAAGCGGGTGATTATTTCCTTTGCCTTCCTTATCCCTTTGATGTATGTCGCGATGGGGCATATGCTGGGTGCGCCGCTTCCCTCATTCCTTAGCGGGCACCAAAACGCCGTTTCGTTTGTGTTCCTGCAGTTTCTGCTCACTTTGCCCATCGTATATGTAAACAAAAAATATTATTTCTCGGGCTTTAGCTCGCTCTTCCGCGGGCATCCCAACATGGATACCCTTATAGCCACAGGCTCGCTCGCAGCGCTTTTATACGGCGTTTACGCCATATTCCGAATCGGCCACGCTTTGGGGCAGGGCAACCATATGGCGGTTATGGAGTTTTCCGAAAACCTTTATTTCGAGTCCGCCGCCATGATTCTCGCCCTTATAACTTTGGGCAAATACCTCGAGGCGCGCTCTAAGGGCAAGACGGGGGACGCCATCGGAAAGCTTCTTAAGTTAAGGCCGGAAACCGCCGTTATCGAGGAAAACGGCATCGAGCGCGAAGTGCCTTACGGCGAAATAAAAGCGGGCGATATCGTTATCGTCCGCCCCGGCGAGATAATACCCGTCGACGGCGTAATCGTCGAGGGCAGCACTTCGATAGACCAATCCTCGCTGACGGGCGAGAGCATACCCGTCGAAAAGACGCCGGGCGACAAGGTTATGGCGGCAACAGTAAATAAAAATGGGTTTATTAAGTTCAAGGCCGAAAAGGTGGGGGCGGATACCACGCTTTCCAGGATAATTGAGCTTGTCGAAGAGGCGGCATCCTCAAAAGCCCCAATCGCAGCCCTTGCCGACAGGATAAGCGGGTACTTTGTGCCCGTTGTAATAGGCATTGCCCTTATCGTCGGGCTTGCGTGGGGTATTGCGGGCTACGGCTTCGATTTTGCACTTAATATGGCAATCTCCGTGCTTGTCATCTCCTGCCCCTGCGCTTTGGGGCTTGCCACTCCGGTTGCCGTAATGGTGGGCACGGGCAGAGGGGCATCGGACGGAATACTTATAAAATCCGCCGCTGCTTTACAGACGGCTTATTCTATAGACACAATCGTTTTGGATAAGACGGGCACCGTTACCGAAGGCAAGCCTTCGGTGACTGATATTTACGGAGATACCGACGAAAACAAGCTTCTTACGCTAGCGGCGGCGGTAGAGAGGATGAGCGAGCACCCCCTTGCCGAAGCGATTACAGTCGAGGCAAAAAACAGGGGGCTTGTTATACCCGAGGCAACCAATTTCAAATCGGTTACGGGAAAGGGCGTTTCCGCCGAAGTGGGCGGCGAAAGGGTTTTCGCGGGCAACGCCTCTTACATGAAAGAAACAGGTTTGGATTTATCCGAATATACGGGCAAAGCCGAGGCGTTCGCTAAAGACGGTAAGACACCGCTGTTTTTCGCGTCGGAAAGCAAAATGCTAGGGATTATCGCTGTCGCCGACAAGCTGAAAGAAACCAGCGTCGAGGCGGTTGAGTCTTTCAAAAAGGCGGGTATGGAGGTTATCCTTCTTACGGGCGATAACCAAAACACCGCAAGCGCCATTGCGAGGCGGTTGGGCGGCATAAAGGTTATCGCCGAAGTCTTGCCCGACGGAAAAGAAAGGGAGATATCCACCCTTAAATCGGCCGGAAGAAAGGTAGCCATGGTAGGGGACGGTATTAACGACTCTCCCGCTCTTGCTGCTGCCGATGTCGGAATTGCGATAGGCGCGGGAAGTGATATCGCCATAGAGTCCGCCGACATAGTTTTGATGAAAAGCGATTTGAGGGACGCCGCGGCGGCAATCGAGCTAAGCAAAGCCACCTTCCGCACCATAAAAGAAAACCTGTTCTGGGCGTTTTTCTACAATGTGCTGTGCATACCCCTTGCGGCGGGCGTGCTTTATGTCGGGCTGAATATCAGGCTCAACCCGATGATTGCGGCCGCCGCGATGAGCGTAAGCTCTTTGTTCGTGGTAACCAACGCCCTGCGCCTCAGGTTGTTTAAGGCAAGTTTCAATAAGAAAAAAGCCCAAAAGGAGAATAAAACCATGGAAAAAACAATAATTATCGAAGGCATGAGCTGCAACCATTGCAAGATGAGGGTGGAAAAGACCCTTTTGTCCCTCGACGGGGTTTTGGTCGCCGCCGTTGATCTCGCCAAAAAGCACGCGAAAATTACTTTAACAAAGCCCCTTGCGGACGATGTCATAAAATCCGCCATAGAGGACGCGGGTTACGAGGTAGTAAGGATAGTCGAGAATTAATATGTAAACCTCTTAATCGGATTCATCGGGAGAGCTTTTTAAGCTCTCTTTTTTTGTTATTTAGGCGGCAGTAACAATTTCTCCGATAGCTTCATATTGTATTCTAGCTATTTTCGGGGGTAACTTTATGCAGATTTATGTGGTAAGGGCAGGGGATACCGTTTGGAACATCGCAAGGGCGTTTAATTCGAGCGTTACCGATATCGTCGAGGCCAACGCGTTGCCCCAGCCCGAAAATCTTGTTGTAGGGCAGGCTTTGGTCATACCCATACAAGGTATGTACTATTTTGTTCAGCCCGGCGACAGCCTTTGGATAATAGGGCAGAGGCTGGGGATAGATTTCAG
Organism: Christensenella sp. UBA3944; assembly: GCA_002385605.1. Classification (GTDB taxonomy): domain Bacteria; phylum Bacillota; class Clostridia; order Christensenellales; family DTU072; genus Firm-09. The sequence goes on along the minus strand of DGDU01000027.1, from coordinate 4,161 downwards.
GGAGCTAGCGAGAATAAATAACATTAACCCCGACGCCCCGCTAAGCGTGGGGCTGAGGCTGTATATTCCCGCCAGGCCGAGGGCAAACGCCGTATCCAACGCGTATTTTGAGGTCACGGGGGCAAGGCCCTCGCAGGCGCTTCTGGACGACGCCCGCCTTGCCGCGCCGTATCTTACATATTTTTCGCCGTTCAGCTATCAGGTAAGGGCGGACGGCACTCTCGCGCCTCCGCCGACGGCGGATATCGCCTCTATCGCGAGGTCGTACGGCAACAGCCTTATGATGGCGGTAACGAATATAAGAAACGGGCAGTTTTCGGGCGAGCTGGCGAGGGAGATACTCACCAATCCGACTGTCAGAAGCGCGCTTATCGATAACATAATCCTGGAGGCGAACACGGCGGGCATATATTCGGATATCCATTTCGACTTCGAGTTCATTCCCGCCGACCTTAAAGGCGCGTATATAGAATTTATAAGGGAAGCAGCCCAAAGGATAAGGGCGGAGGGGTATCAGATTTCGGTTGCCCTTGCCCCAAAGACAAGCGACGAGCAGGCAGGGCAATGGTACGAGGCGCACGATTACGGGGCTCTCGGCAACATCGTCGATTTTGTGGTGATTATGACCTACGAATGGGGCTACAGCGGTGGGCCCGCGATGCCCGTTTCGCCTATCGGGCCCGTCGAGCAGGTGCTCCGCTACGCCATCTCACGCATGCCCGCGAACAAGATTTTAATGGGGCAAAACCTCTACGGGTACGACTGGACGCTGCCCTTCGTGCAAGGCAGTTTCGCGAGGGCGGTAAGCCCGCAGACGTCAATAAACATAGCCCGCGAAAACGGGGTGGAAATCTCCTACGACACAAGGGCGCAGGCGCCGCATTTCAGGTATACCGACGCCGATGGGCGCACGCACGAGGTATGGTTTGAGGACGCGAGAAGCATCCAGGCCAAGTTCGACCTGGTAAAGAGGCTGGGGCTTAGGGGAATCAGTTATTGGAAAATCGGGTTCCCGTTCCCCCAGAATTGGTTGCTCTTAGGCGACAATTTTAATATTGCGAGGTATTGATATGGAAAATAATTTATCCGCCGTTCTTAACAGGCAAAAGTTCGAGAGAGAGTACATATTCGACGGGATTGCACTTCTTAACGCGTCCTTCGAAAGCTATGTCGTAGATGTGCCCGAGCGCAAGGAAGCCGAAGAAAGGATTAACGCTAGGATAAGTGGGCAGCTTGCCCAGTACATGAAAAACAACGCCTACAACCTCTTCCCCGAAGCGGTAAGAGTTTACAAAGAGTCGATAGCCAACAATTATCCCGTGAGGCCATTTGAGGCTGTTATGAAGTATTCGGCGCCCTTCAACACCTGCGGGCTGTTGAGCCTCTATTATGACCGCTACGAATTCACGGGCGGGGCGCACGGGAACACGGTAAGAAAGTCGGACACCTACAACCTCAATAACGGGCGCGTGCTGCCTCTCGCGGCGTTTTTCCCGAGGGGCTTCGATTACAGGGAGTACTTCATAGGGCAAATACTAACCGAAGCCAAAAAGATAATGGAAGTCAACCCCGTTTTCTTTGAAAACTACGAGGAGCTGATAGTCAAAAACTTCAATCCCGATAACTATTACCTTACCCCAAACGGGTACGCTATCTATTATCAGCAGTACGAAATCGCGCCGTTTTCCACGGGCATAGTGGTTTTTGAAATCCCTTACGACGCAGTCAACCAGATCCTCAACCCGTTTATCTGCCCGCAGAACGAAGGTAATTAATAGGGCGGCAAGGGGCGCAAACTAACCCCGATGTACTTTAATTATCACGCAAAAGCTGTCAATCTTATTATGACAGGGCATCTCGTGCGGTACGAGTTTGTAGAGGAATACCGCGGGATTTCGCCCTGTCTTTTGCTGTATTTCGACAACAACATCCCCATGCCCATAAGGCCGCACAGGTTCGACTATTACTACGGTGTAATTACCGATCTTAAAAGGTAGTTTTTTCGCTTTGAATGTATAACCTAATTATATAATAAGAGGAATTATGGCGTACAGCTACAAAGGTTCGTTAAGCTTCGGTTTGGTGTATATACCCATACAGCTTCAGAAGTGCGCTCAAAGAAAGGAAATCGGCTTTAACCTTCTGGACAAAAAAACGATGTCGAGAATCAAATATAAGAAAACCTGCGTCGACTGCGGCGGCAAGGAAGTCCCGCAGGAGGATATCGTAAAGGGATATAACTACGAGGACGACAAATATGTAATCTTCGAGGAAAGCGATTTCGAGAAAATCAAGACCCAAAAGGATAAAAACATAACCATCGAAAGGTTTGTAAATCTCGAGGACATAGACCCGATATATTACGATACGCCGTATTTTGTAGTCCCAACGGGCGCCGAGAACGCCTACGCCCTGCTCGTGCAGGCAATGAGGGAGGAAAATAAGGTAGGCATAGCCAAATGCGTGCTGGGCACCAAGGAAACCCTTATAGCGGTAAGGGAAAACAACGGGCAACTTTACCTTAATACCCTGTATTTTTACGACGAGCTTCTTCCCAACCCTGCGAAAAACATTAAATATAACCAAAACGGCAAGGAACTGGAGATAGCCAGGCTGATAATAAAGAACATGAGCGGGCCATTCGAGCCGGAGCAGTACAAAGACGAATACCGCGAAAGGCTGCTTAAGGCGATAGAGGACAAGATTGCCGGCAAGGAGATAGAAGCGCCCGCCGAAAGGGTAAACAAGGTTGCCGACCTTATGGACGCATTGCAGATGACGCTGCAAAGCACGGCAAAAACGACGCCCGCAAAAAGCGCTCAGAAAGCCCCCGCGGCCGAAGCCGATACCAATAAGCCCGCGCCCAAGAAAAGCGGTGCGAAGAGGGCGGCGGCAAGGGCGTAAATTATCGTATATTATTGGTATTGTCACTATGCCTGTATTGTGATATCATAATTATGGAAAGCGATATCGGATTCGGGACAGTGATATGAAAGCCGTTATACAAAGGGTTAAAAGCGCAAAATTGTCTGTCGAGGGCATAGATGTGTCCGAGATAGGGCGTGGGCTGGTAGTCTTTTTCGGGGTCGAGAAGGACGATGACATAAAAACCGCCGATTATTTAGCCAAGAAAATCGCCAATATGCGTATCTTTGAGGACTGCAGCGAAAAGATGAACCTTTCGGTATCGGATCTAGGGTACGAGGTGCTTGCGGTTTCGCAGTTTACGCTGTGCGGCGACTGCTCGAGGGGCAACCGCCCCGACTTTACGGGCGCCGAAAAACCGCAGACGGCGTTTGAAGTTTACAACAGGTTTTGCGAGGCCCTGGAGGCACAGGGTATCACAACAAAAAGAGGGGTGTTCGGAGCGCCAATGCGCATAGAGCAGGTAAACGACGGCCCTGTAACGATTATCCTTGCGAAAAAGTAAACTTTTTTATATAAAGTTTAGATTTTATTCCAAACCCGATTTATACAAAGCTTGCCCCGATTATTCTTAGTTTTTGCCGTTTTTCTTACAATTCGGGCAAAAACGCTACGATTTTATTCATTTTTTTGTGACAAAAATTAAAACTTAACCTGAACTTTTCAAAAAGAAACATATTGACTTATGTTGCTCCCCATATTATAATCTTAA
>DGDU01000027.1:0-420 GCA_002385605.1 Christensenella sp. UBA3944 | reverse complement strand
CTGTAATTAAGAAACTTATCGGTAAAGTCAAGCCCGGGGCCAAAAAACCCGGTGCTTCAGACAAACAGGCAAAACATTCTCCGTCGTTCATCGCGTTGACGGTAATCGGCATATTGTTGTGCGTTGTACTTATTCCCGTTTTCATTTTTAATCTTACCTTAACAATCAAGGGTGCCGTCAATAAGGATAAAGTGCCTACAATATTCGGTATCGCGCCTTTAATTGTCCTTTCGGACTCGATGAGCCCCACAATACGCGAGAAGGATCTGATCTTCATCAAGGAAGTAGATGCAGGCGACCTCAAAGAACAAGATGTTATAGCGTATAAATATTACCCGTCCAGAAACAACCGCGACGACTGGAAGGTTGTAACCCACAGAATTGTAAACATTTATAATGTAGACGGCGAAATCAAATACC
>DGDU01000013.1:45893-86182 GCA_002385605.1 Christensenella sp. UBA3944 | reverse complement strand
CATATTCTTCTCTCGCAGCCTCGTAAGCCGTCTGCCCGATGTCGCCGCCCAGAAGGTCGTTGCCCAAAATTGAGATATGTATTATGTCTGCTTCCGAAATCCAGTATCTGCGGATTTTGTCGCGGGTCGAGTCCCCCACAAGGCGGTTGTACATCCATACCGTGGTATCGCCCGAAACCGAGCAGTTAACATAGCGGTAATTGTTAACCCGGCCCACTATGGCGTAATAGCAGTAACTGTCCCTCTCCGAAAAGGGCGAGGGGCCAAGTATGCCCTCGGCAATGCTGTCGCCCAGATACACAATGGTTTTATCGTAGCCCTTGCCCGAGCAAGCCGCGGCAGCGGCGGCAACCGACGCAAGCATGACGATGCAAAGCACTCCGCAAACAATCTTTCTTACCGATTTTTTCATAGAACCCTCCGCGTTCAATAATATACGGGTAAAAAACAATTTGTTATCGAATATTCTACCTTAAAATTCGATTTAAGTAAATACGCGCCGCGCAAAAAGAGTTAAATCGGCCCCAATTATTTCCGTTTTTTATACGCGTGGCCGAAATTTAATTGGTGTTTTGGGATTGCCATACGCGTTATGATAATGTATAATTGTTTATTGTATACGATCCGCCTTTACCTTTTATAATAAAGGCTTTCGCAAAAGCAATTCCAAGGAGCAACAATGATTATCACCGAACTTCTCGAAAGAAACGCGGCTTCCTTCCCCAATGATGTGGCTTTGGTCGAGCTTAACCCCCAGGAGGACATCAAAAAGCCGGTGACATGGAAGGATTTCGAGCTTGTGCCCAGCATCCGCAACCACAAGCGCCGCAAGGAAATCAGCTGGAAAATTTTCAACCAAAAGGCCAACAGGTTCGCAAACCTTCTTACCAATCTCGGCGTAAAGAAGGGCGACCGTGTTGCCATCCTGCTTATGAACTGCCTCGAATGGCTGCCCATTTATTTCGGAATATTAAAAACCGGCGCCCTCGCCGTGCCGCTCAATTATAGATATACATCCGAAGAAATCGAATATTGCTTCAACTTCTCGGACGCCTCGGTTCTCGTGTTCGGCACCGAGTTTATAAGCCGTGTCGAACCGCTCGTGGGCATGGGCAAGCTTCCCAAACTAAGAAACCTTCTGTATGTGGGCGAGGATTGCCCGACCTTTGCCGACAGCTATTTCTTCCTCACCGCAGACTGCTCTACAAAATATATAACCGCAGACCTTACCCCCGACGACGACGCAGCCATATATTACAGCTCGGGCACGACGGGGCTTCCCAAGGCCATACTTCACACCCACAAGAGCCTCATGTGCGCCTGCCTCACCGAATACCACAACCACGGGCAGACCAAAGAAGACAGCTTCCTTTGCATACCCCCGCTTTACCACACGGGCGCCAAAATGCACTGGTTCGGCTCGCTGTATGTCGGCGGCAAGGGCGTGATACTTCGCGGCGTAAAGCCCAAATGGATACTCGAAGCCGTGTCCGAAGAGCAAATCACCATCGTGTGGCTTCTCGTGCCGTGGGCGCAGGACATTCTTGACGCGATCGACAGCGGCGAAATCAACCTCGACGACTACAAACTGGACCAATGGCGGCTTATGCACATAGGCGCGCAGCCCGTGCCCCCCTCGCTTATCCGCAGATGGCTGGAGAAATTCCCCAACCACCTCTACGACACCAACTACGGCCTTTCGGAATCGACGGGCCCCGGGTGCGTAAACCTCGGGCTCGAAAACATCCACAAGGTCGGCGCAATCGGGCGCGCAGGCTGGGGCTGGCAAACCAAAATCGTCGACGAAAACTTTAACGAAGTACCCCGCGGCGGCGTGGGAGAGCTTGCCGTAAAGGGCGACGGCGTGATGAAGTGTTATTACAAAGACGAAGCCGCTACCAAAGCCGTGCTTCGCGAGGGCGGCTGGCTTCTCACGGGCGATATGGCTATGGAGGACGAAGACGGCTTTATCTACCTTGTGGACCGCAAAAAGGATGTCATCATTACGGGCGGCGAAAACATCTACCCCGTGCAGATAGAGGATTATTTGCGCTCGCACGGCGACATTAAGGATGTCGCGGTAATAGGCGCTCCCCACAAGAGGCTCGGCGAAATCGTGCTTGCCATAGTGGAACTTAAGGAAGGCAGGAATACCACCGAAGAAGAGCTTATGGAGTTCTGCGCCAAGGCGCTGCCCCGCTACAAGCAGCCCAAGAGAATCATATTTGATAAAGTCCCCCGAAACCCGACGGGCAAAATCGAAAAGCCCGCCCTGCGCAAAAAATACTGCGGCGAAAAAACCCTCATCGAGCTCCAACTCGAAGAATAACCTTATAGTAAGGTTGGCCGCGTATCCATAAAAATAAATCTCAAGGCGGAAGGAAGTATGAAGTTAAAACTGAACAAGCAAGAAAAGTCATGGGTCCTGTACGATGTGGGCAACTCGGCGTTTGTTATGATGATTTGCTCGCTGCTGCCCATCTACTACAACACCTTAGCCAAGGCACAGGGGATGTCGGACACCCAGATCACCTCGATATTCGGCACCCTGCTCTCGCTCTCGGCGCTCGCCATCGCACTCGTTAACCCCATACTCGGCGCCATAGCCGACAACAAGGGCATGAAAAAGAAGATGTTTCTCATCTTCATGTGCATAGGCGTGGCGTGCTGCTTCCTGCTGGGCATAGACGACAGCATCCCCTATCTGGCCGCCGTCGTCATACTCTCCCGCTTGGCAATGACAAGTTCGGTTGTCTTTTATGACTCGATGCTTGTGGATGTCACCAGCGAAGACCGTATGGACGCCGTTTCCTCAAGAGGCTTCGCCTACGGGTATATCGGAAGCTGCATTCCCTTTACCGTCTGCCTCGGCCTTTATGCTTTAGCTACAATGCCTAAGGAAAACCCCATACTTCCCATCGGCGAAGGCACTTCCATAGTAATAGGTATGGCGATAACGGGCGTCTGGTGGTTTGCGATGTCGATGCCGCTTGTAAAAAACTACAAGCAGGTTTACGGCGTAGAGCCGCAAAAGAACCAGGTTCTGGACGCCTTCCGCAAGCTGGGCTCCACCTTCAAAAACCTTCGCCACTACAAGTCGGCTTTCCTTTTTGTGTTCGCCTTCTTCTTCTACATAAACGGCGTAAGCACCATAATCGGTATGAGCGTTGTCTACGCCCAGCAGGTTTTGGGCGATATAGACGCCATCTATCTTGTTATCGCCCTCCTTATGACGCAGGTTGTGGCGTGGCCCTTCGCCATCCTCAACGGCAAGCTTGCCGACAAATACAGCCCCCGCATCCTCATACTTGTTAGCATTGTGGGCTACATAGCCATTACGGTATACGGCGCGTTTATGAGCCAGATTTACCAGTTCTTTATTCTTGCCTTCTTTGTCGGGCTGTTCCAGGGCGGTATACAAGCGCTTTCCCGCTCCTACTTTGCCAAGCTTGTGCCCAAAGAAAAGAATAACGAGTTCTTCGGCGTGTACGACATCTGCGGCAAGGGTGCTGCGGTACTCGGCCCCGCCCTCATGGCGGCTGCGACCGAAATCTTCGGCAGCCCTCGCTGGGGCGTATCCTCGCTGATACTCTTCTTCATTATCGGCGGAATAATCCTCTTCTTCCTGCCCAAGAACAAAGCCGATATCCCCAACAACAAGCTTAAAGAGCTTGAGCCTGCGGAAGAAGTTGCCGAAGCCCAGGCTGCCGAAGCGGCAGAATAAATTAAAATCGAAAAAACTAAGAGCGCCCGCTAAAGGCGCTCTTTTTTATGTCAAACCGTTGTTTTCTTATATTAAATTTCCCGCCCGGGCTTAATTAACGCCTTTACTATTTCGCCCACAAATATCTTGTGGTAATCGTTTTCGTAAAAGCCCTCTGTTTCGGGGTCGAGGAAATTTGCGTTATCCAGCACGCTGTGGTATATCTTTTTGCAGATAAACACCATTTCGGCTTCCTCAAAGTACACCGTGCCGTCGGCGAATACGGGGGTGAGCCCCGCCGCCTTTGTCTTGTCCACATCCCTGCCCGACATATTTCCGCCAACCTTGTGAACCTTTTTGTCCTTGCCGAAGAAGCACAAGGCAAAGTACGGCTCGTTCTCTACAAATCCCAGAGTGTAGCGGGTGGGCCTTATATAAACGGTGGCGACATTCTTATTCCAGAGTACGCCGAGTCCGCCCCAGCCTGCCGTCATGAAGTTGTGCTTTTCTTCATTGCCCGCGCAAATAAGCATCCACTCGTCGCCTATAAGCGTAAAGGGGTTATACGGTAGTTTCTTTATGTCTGTTTCTTTGAACATAATAATTCTCCTTACCTTTATATTTTAAGCGTCGTAAATTACGGCGAGCTCGCCGTCTTTAACCGTGATACTTACCTCTTTACCCGTGAACTCGTTGCTAACCCCTATGGGAAAGAGGTTGTCCATATTGTACTCATTCAAAGGATATTTTAACCCCTTTAGCGTTACGCCGAAGGACATTTCCCTTAGCGAAAACACCGAAACCCTGCCGCTGTCGCGGGCGGGAAGGGTAAGGGTGGAGTTTTTGATAACGGTTATATTCTGCCCCTTGCCGACAATCGTGCCTTTGCAGCCTTTGTTTGCAAGCATATTGAGAAGCTGGATGTTTGCAATGGTATGCTCTAGCTTTCCTCCGCTCGCCCCGAAAAACATAAACCGGGTATAGCCCTTCCCGAGCCCTATCTGCGCCGCTTTGTAAAGGTCGGTTTCGTCCTTTTCTACTTTAAGCTTTACCACGCAGGGGTGGTCGGGCTCTTTGCCCAAAGAATCGAAGTCGCCCACGACTATATCCGCCTTAATCCCCGCTTTCGCGAGGTGGGCATAGCCGCCGTCGGCGGCAATCACAAGGTCGTTTTCCGAAGGCGAAAAGTCAATACTATCCGCCTCAGCCGCCCCAACTATATAGCAAATACCTTTACGCGGCATAGCTTCCCGAAATCAGTTGCCTGAAAACGCTCGCCACATTTGTGTTGTCTATTCTTCTCGGCAGGTTGACTACATGCGAGGTGGCGAAATACCTTACATCCTTGCCGGTATGCCCGCCCGAGTGGTACAGCGAATTCTTAATGGCGTCGCCCGTTTCGCCGTTATATCTTAAGTCGCCCGTTTCGTGGTCGGCGGTTACCAACACATAGGTATCCACGGAGGCTTCGTCCATAACGGCGTTAACCGCTTCGTCGAAGGCCTTAAGCTGCTCGACCATACCCTTTATGTCGTTGGAGTGGCTTCTCTTGTCTATATGGGCGCCCTCTATCATGAGGAAATAGCCGTTATCGCTCTTGGACTCGAGGAAATTGATGGCAAACCTGACGATATCTTTAAGCTCGGGCTGCTCGTTGGTGCCGTTTGAGGTGGATATTTTGCTGAACACGGCAAAAATCTTGTCCGAGCTGTAGCTCAAATCGTCAAACTCGTTTACATAGTCGTAGCCCGCCGCCCGGATGTCATACTCGTAGGAGGCGTAATTGGATAGGTCGGTCGCGCCTATAAAGAGGTCGAAGCCGCTCTCTAACTGGGACTTGGTTATCCTGTCCGACTCGCCACGGAACTGCGCGTGCGCCGAAAAGCTGGCGGGGGTTGCGCCGTAAAGGGCTTCGGTGGTTATGATTCCAACGCTTTTTCCGTGCTTTTTGGCTAACTCGCCCATCGTTTCCAGGTTTTTGCCGCCGTCCATTGCCACGCCGCCGTTTTGAATCTTTACGCCCGTCGAAAGGGCGGTCGCGGCGGCCGCGCTGTCTGTTACCCCCGTTTTGGAGAAGGTTGTAACCATGCCGTTATAAGACATCGTTTCCATAAAAAGTGTGTCCATGCCGAAATATCCCTTAGTCGCCTCGAGGTGCAAGGGGCCCATGCCGTCGCCTATCATAAGGATGGTATTCTTTACCTCGGCGCCCTCGGCGAGTTCGACTTTTATGGACTCTATGTAAGAGGCCCTTATGCGGTAGATATAATTGGTACCGCCCACGAAGACGGCGACGCCGATCGTAAATATCAGCGCCAGGGCTATAAGTATTATTCCCGCAAATTTAAGTTTTTTTGCCACACCCGATTTCATTAAGATATCCTCCCGATTGCCGCGAACGCGTTGGCGGCAGAAATTTTTACGCTTTCAAGCTCGTTTTTGGTGTTTTGCTCTATCATACCGTACTCTACCCCGTACTTTGCCGCCTTAAACAGTATATAGGAAAAGTCGAGGTTGCCTCGCCCTATCTCGGTATCGGTGGGGCGAAGCCCGAGCAGGCTGAGCTTCAGCTTATAATCCCTTATATGCATAATGCGCACCCTGTCGGTAAGCCTCATAATGAGGCCTACGGGATCTATCCCGCCGCGGGCAAGCCAATATGTATCCAGCACAAAACCGCCGCCGAAGTTTTCGGCCATTATTTCCAAAATGGTCTTGTCGCCCAGGCGCAGGCACTCGTAATGGTGATGGTGGTGGGCTACAAACAAGCCGTTAGCCTCCATTTTGAGGCGGTACTTTTCGAGGCTTTCGCAATACGCGACAACGCCCTTTTCTCCGTCTTTTAAGCACCTCAGATCCATGAGGCTGTTCGTTATATTGTTTACATCCAAAGCCTTAAACGCTTTGTATACTGTGTCGAAGTCGGACTCGACCCTTTTCTGCCTTATCTGGCAGGACACCGCCTCGATGCCGTACTTATCGAGAATCTCTTTCATTCTCAAGGAGTTTGTTTCGTCAAATGGGAATTTCAGGTAATCTGCCGCTATTTCCAGATATTTTATACCCGCTTCGGACACTTCCGCCATAGCCTTGTCGAAGCCTTCAAGCGTTTTTATCGACTTTCTTATGGTATAAGTCTGTAAACCGATTTTCATTTCTCCACCAAACCTATTTAATTTTTTAATTTTAGCATATATATGGCGCTTTGGCAATACCCGCCAAAAAATTGCGGCGGCCTTAGTAAGTCAAATGTATGCTTGGCCGGATTTTGTATATTTTTGTCGAAAATCGCGGGAGGACAAGGCTCTTTTTTCGCATAATGATAATTTTCTTTTGCCGCAATTCGTTTTACAAAGCAAAAATTATATACTATAATTAAACAGGGACTCATAATTATGGCAGGAGAAATGATATGTCTATAATGCTCAACGAGTTTTTGACGGCTCCCGATGTCGTCAGAGAGGTAGTGGTCAATAATAAGCAGATTATAGCGGCTATCGCCAAAGAATTCAAAAGCCGTGGTATTACGAATATCACAACGGTTGCCAGAGGCACAAGCGATAACGCGGCCACCTATTTCAAATATCTCGTAGAGGTTATAGGCGGCATAATGGTTTCCAAGTTCAGCCCCTCCATTACGACGATATACGGCTCCAAGGTAAACCTGAGCAACAATATGCTTCTTGCCATCTCCCAAAGCGGTATGTCCACCGACACGCTTATGGTAGCCGAGAGCGCCAAAGAAACAGGCGCGCTTACCGTGGCCGTAACCAACAATCCCGATTCCCCCCTCGCCAAAATTTGCGACTTTCATATTTATCTAAGAGCGGGCGAAGAGCGCAGCGTTGCCGCAACCAAAACCTTCATTGCCGAGCTTACCGCGATGTACCTGCTTGCCAACGCCTTAAGCCCCTCCCCGGCAAAGATGAATGTAAGCGAACTCCCTCCCATGCTGGACAAATTCATAAACGAAAACAAAGAGGAGCTTCGCCTTTTCGCCGAAAAAACCAAGCATCTAAACAACTTCATCATACTTTCGAGAGGCATGCTCCAGAGCGTATCCAGCGAGCTTTCGCTCAAGATTATGGAAAGCTGCTACCGCTTCTCCCGCCCATTCTCGACCTGCGAATTTATGCACGGGCCCATAGCCCTCGTCGAAGAAGGCACGCAGATTATGATGCTAGCCCCCAGCTCCGAATTCTCTCAGGAATTTATAAATATGGCTACCAGGCTCTCCATTCTGGGCGCCCAAATAACCGCTTTTACCGATATTAAGGAAGTCGAAGACATCGCCCAGAACTCCTTCCGAATGCCCTTCTGCCGCGGTATGGAAACGCCCTTCCTTTACACCATAGCCGTAGAAATCTACGCCGCCTACCTCGCCGAAACCTTGGGCATCAACCCCGACTTGCCGAGAAACATGAAAAAGATAACGATAACCAAGTAAACAAAAAGCCGGCTTTAAGCCGGCTTCATTATTGGATTTAGCGCGGCGGGTTTAATGCCCGCTTTTTTTATCTGTATTTTTCTATTCCCCTTATTCTCGAGAACAGAAGCACCATGGGCACGGCGGCGGCGATGGCTACGGCGGGCTGGATTAGCGCAAACGGGACATTTGCGATTGCGGGAGCCCACCCGTAATAGAAGCCCTCAAACACAAGGTATCCGCCTACCATAAACAGCCCCGCGAATATGTAGCCAGTCACAAGGCGGTATACATCCGTCTTTTTATACACGATAACGCCCGCAATAAGCGCCATCAATGCTTTTACCACAAGGGTTACGGGCATATAAATCACATACCCCGCAAGCAGATCGGCAAACATACTGCCTATGCCCGCGGAGATAGCCGCGTACCTCGGTTTAAGGAAGTAGCAGGACACAAAAATTACTATGTCGCCGGCGTGAATATATCCCAAAGCGATGGGCACCTTCAGAAACGCCGTCGAAAGAAAGATCAGGCTTGCGAATATGCCCGTCTTAGCAATGTCTATCGCTTTAATGCTGCGGATCTTTGTTAAAACCGAACCGCCCTTGCCGCTCTTTTTTTCTCGTCGTGATTCCTTATCCATAATTTTTACCTCTTAAGCATGAGCCTCATATAGAATTTAACTATCCTGTGCATTTTTTCTACCGCTATCCTTTCGTTGTGCCCGTGTATCATCGAGCGCTCGTCTTTGGAAAGCGACATCGGCGAGAACCTGTATACCTTGTCCGAAATAAGCGAGTAGTGCTTGGCGTCCGAACTCGCTATCATAAGGTAAGGCGACACCACCGTGCCCTGCCAGCATTCCCTTATGGTTTCGGCCAAAGCCTCGTAGCCTTCGCAGTCTGTTACGCTGGAGGGCGAGGGGTCTAGCTCCTCTGTCATATACAGCTCGATGGAGTCGTTATTTATTATTTTGCGCACACGCTCCACAACGCTTTCGCAGGTTTCGCCGGGTATTATACGGATGTTTGCAATAACCTCAGCCTCGGGCGGCAGCACATTCGCGGCATCGCTTCCCTTCATAGCCGTGAAGGCGTAAGTCGTGCGCAACAGAGCGTTAATCTCGCCGCCTATAAATTTGCCCAGAAGGGCAAGTAGGGGCTTGAAGCACCACAGGTTGGCAAATATAATCTTAAGCCCGAAATTCAAGTGCCTGCCTAAAGTGTCAAACATCTCTTTGGTATCGGGGGTCATCCTTGCCTTGGGGGTCTTGCCCTCTACCTTAACTATGGCTTTGGCAAGCTTGCCCACAATGGTGTGGGCGGGAGGCGTCGAGGCGTGCCCGCCGTCCGACTTCATCTTAAAGTGCAAATCCATTATGCCCTTTTCGGCGGTACCTATCAGGGCGCAAGGCTTTTTGAGCCCGGGTATGGCGTTTTCGACAACGGCTCCGCCCTCGTCCACGACAAGCCCTATTTCTATGTTGTTTTTCTTGAAATATTCTACTATCGAGGGGGTGCTGTTGCCCGTCACTTCCTCGTCGCCCGCGAACGAAAGGTATAAATCACGCTTGGGTATGTAACCCCCGCTAAGAAGGGCTTCCAGGGCTTCCAGGATACCGCAGAAGGTGCATTTGGTATCCAAAGTGCCTCTTCCCCAAATATATCCGTCCTCAATTGCGCCCGAGAACGGCGGCTTCTGCCAGGCTTCCTCCTGTGCGGGCACCACATCGTAATGCGCCATAAGAACGGTGCAGGGGCCGCGGCTTTGGCCTTTTAACTTATACAAAAGCCCTCTGTCGCCGTGCCTTGTAAGCTCGCACTTTTCGTGCACCAGAGGGTACATCGTCTTTACCCTCTCTATAAACCTCTCGAACTCGGCATTGTCCTCAAGCTCTTTTTCGTAATGCGATACCGTTTTGAACTTTATAAGCTCGCTCAGGTTTTGCTCCACCCTCTTTTTATCGAACGCCACCTTAACGGGCACGGGAACGCTTACCGCCTTAGGTTTGAAGGCAATCGCCCTGCCTATCACAACCCCGATAAACGCCAACAATAACAATCCCACTACTGCGGGAGCTATCCACCACATAGCCATCCTCCTTTTGTTTGGTAAAGGCCGGGCCTTTACAGATTTTCGTATATTTTAAGAGCGGTCTTTATGCCGTCCACTGCGGACGAAACTATTCCGCCCGAATACCCCGAGCCCTCTCCGCAGGGGTAAAGACCCTCGATTGAGCTGCAATGGTTTTCGTCCCTTAATATCCTTACGGGCGAGGACGACCTTGTTTCCACCCCCGTAAGCAGGCTGTCGCCGTCGTCGAAGCCCCTAAGCTTTCTGCCGAAGGCTGCAATCCCCGCTTTTATGCCACCGCTAACATAACCGGGCAGGCAGGCGTTAAGGTCGGACGGTGTAACCCCGGGCATATAGCTGGGCAGTACCTTCCCAAACCCGCTTACTTTACCTTTTATAAAGTCCGCCAACCTTTGCGCGGGGGCTTTGTACCCTCCGCCGCCCGCCAGATAGGCAAGCCTCTCGTATTTTCTCTGATACTCTATGCCCGCCAAGGCGTCGCCGCCGCCGAAGTCGGCGGGAGTTACGCTTACAAGTACGGCGCTGTTTGCGTTTTTCTTGTCGCGGGCGAACTCGCTCATGCCGTTTGTCGAGAGCATCCCCTCTTCGGAGGCCGCGTAAACAACCTCTCCCCCCGGGCACATACAGAAGGTGTATACCCCCCTGCCGTCCTCCAGCTTATGGCTAAGTTTATAGTCGGCGGGCGGAAGGGCTGTGTCATCGGTGCCGTACTGGGCGAGGTTTATAACCCTTTGGGGGTGCTCTATCCTTACCCCCATCGAGAAAGGCTTTGGCTCCAGCGCAGCGCCGTGCCGCTTTAGCATTTCAAAGGTGTCCCTCGCGCTGTGTCCCACGGCAAGCGCAAGAATTCGGCAATCCTCGCTGTACCCGATTTTGCCCTTCAGTTTGAGGGCGGAAAGCTTCCCGAATTTTACCTCGATATCCTCAAGGGTTGTGCCGAAGCGGAATTCGGAGCCCGAATCTATAATGTCGTTTCTTATGTTCTTTACAACCTTTTTAAGGTAGTCGGCGCCTATGTGCGGCTTGCTCAGCCTTTCTATCTCGGGCGGCGCGCCGTGATCGGCCAGCTCCCCCAGGACAATGCTTATCAGGCTGTCGTGGGTGCCTGTGTTCAGCTTACCGTCCGAATATGTGCCCGCGCCGCCTTCGCCGAACTGAATGTTACACGAGGGGTTAAGCACGCCTTTCACCTTCAGCTCGTTTACCGCTATGTCCCTGTTGTCTACATCGAAGCCGCGCTCCAATACAACGCACTTTACGCCCAATCGCGAGAGGGTGAGGGCGCAAAACAAGCCGGCGGGGCCGCTGCCCGCGACATATACCCTTTTGTCCGTCCTTTTGGGCGAAAGCCCGAGCTCGGATATCAGCCGTCTTGCGGGGGTGTAGATTTCGGCGTCTTTTATGTTATCTGTAACCTCGACGGCAACCGAGTACACCTTTTGGATGTTGGGCTTTCTGCGGGCGTCGATTGCTTCCCCTATTACCTTTATATTCTTTACTCCGCCGGGGTCGATACCCAGCTTGCGGGCCGCCGCGGCTAACATATCCTGCCGCGAATGGCTATACGGCAATCTTATTTCATTTATTCTATACATCATAAACGCTGTTACCCGCCAGAATGCCGCTCGCCCACGCCCACATGAGATTGAAGCCGCCGCAGTCGCCGTCCACATCCAAAGCCTCGCCAGCGGCAAACAGGCCCTTTCTGAGCCTCGACTCCATCGTGGATAGGTCGAAATCCTTAATCTCCAGCCCGCCGGACGCCACCTGCGCCAGCGAGAATGAGGATGGCCCTTTTACATCTATAACAAGATTTTTAGCCGCCCGCCCGAAGGATATTCTTTTATCGGCGGCATACCTCTTAATATTCTGGGCGATTTCCTTGTGGAAAAGCCCCTCGGCACCCATTTTGCCTTTTACAAACGCGTCAAGCTGGCCTTCGGTGTATTCCGGGGCGAAGTCAAGGCGGATGTTGAACCTTTGGTAGTCCCTTAGCCTTGCCAGCGCCGAGGAAAGCTCGAATATAACCGTACCCGAAACGCCGTTATCCTTAAAAAGGATTTCCTCTTTTGCCGATTTTACCTCTTTGCCGTCGGCTATAAGCGAGGCTTTAACCTCGGTGCGCACGCCCTTAAGCCCCCTGAGGCATGTTATATCGGTAAGGAGAGGCACCAAAGCGGGAACGGGAGGCTTGGCTTTATGCCCGAACGCTTCAAGAAGGCGCAGGCTGTCCCGCCCGCCGCCCGCGGGGCTTCCCGCGGCAAAAATTATGTTGCTCGCGTATATCCCGCCCTCGGAGGTTTGCAGTATAAACCTGCCTTCCTTTCCGCCTTCCTTTATTTTGGTTATGGGAGCGGAGCAAAGAACATCGGCATTGTATTCAGCCAGCCCGCCGCGCAGGGCGTTAAGCACGCTTGACGCCTGGTTGCTGTAAGGATAAAGCCTTCCGTCCTCTTCCCTTACCGCAAGCCCAAGGTCGGCGAAAAAAGCTAAAATACAAGAAAGAGGCACTTTGGCGAAAGTTGCCTCTACCTCGTCGGTATTGTATCTGTTTTTAATGGGGAGAGTGCTTGCAAGGTTGCATCTTCCGTTGCCGGTCGCGAGCAGCTTTTTGCCCACTCGCTCGGCGGCTTCTATGACGATAACCCTAAGGTTTCTTTTGGCCGCGGTTATCGCCGCGGCAAGCCCCGCAGCGCCTCCGCCCGCTATCGCTACATCGTACACCATCTATTATTTTGCGGCATGCTTAAGGAAAAACTCAAGCATTGCGTCGTTTGCGGCAATCGATTCGGGGTAGGTGGGGTACAGCACATTGCTTACATGCTCCAGCTTTGTAGTAGAGCCCTTTTTACGGGTGTAATGGAACTCGTATTTTACCCCTCTTTTTTCGCATTCTTTTGCGAAATCGATAGCCTGCCGTTTGAGGAAATCGCCCTCGTTGCTTATTATAAATACGGGCGGGAACTTCTCCATCATATTGTTGCGCACGGTAAGGTGCTTAAGGTACACGCTGTTGCGGTAATCCTCGCCCAAAAATATCTTGTGGAAATACTTAAGAATGGGTATGCGGTCGCGCTTTGTAAACTTCTCGATGTCGGTCGCGGGGCAAATCATACCGAGAGCCTTAAACTTAAGAGAAGACCTCACGCCGCATTTTTTGGCAAACTCGCTGTCGACGATAGCCGCCGTAGCCGTAGCCGCGAGGTGCCCGCCCGCCGAGTCGCCCACGAGGAATACATTATTGAGGTCGCCGTAGAACTCTTTGGCGTTGGCCTCGACCCAGTTGAAAGCGGCAAATATATCCCTGAGGTTTTCGGGGAAGCTAACCTCCGGCAGCAGCCTGTAATTTATGTTCACGACCACAAAGCCCGCTTTGGCGAGGGTGAGGCAGAAGGGCTTATTTATCTCCTTATACCCGTATACCCAGGCGCCGCCGTGAATGTCGATAATTATGGGCAGCGGAGAGGTTGTGCCCTCAGGATAATAAACATCCAGAAGGTGCTGCTTGTGGCCGCCTTCCATATAAGGAATGTCGCAGAACTCTTTTACGCCCTCGACCTCTACCTTATACTTCAAAAGTCGCTTGCTGTCGTGTTTTCCCATAAGCTCGGGAATCTTTCTGATTATGTATTCGTTTAATCCCATATATTCCTCTTGTAAACTATTAACTAATTTTTGAAGGCTTCAATTAAAGGCAGCTTCTTTCCGCTCAAGACCCTCACCATAGCGCCGCCCGCCGTGCAGACATATCCGACTTTGCCGAGGTCTATGAATCTGGAAGCCGCGCTTACGGTATCGCCGCCGCCTATAACAGTGTAGGCCTTGGTTTCGGTAAAGGCTCTCCAGATTTCGCGGGTGCCGTATTCGAACAGCGGATTCTCGTATACGCCCGCGGGCCCGTTTACAAACACCGTGCCCGCCTTCTTAATGTAATCGCGGAAGATTTCCACCGTCTTGTGCCCGATATCCAAAAACATGGCGTCGTCTATGGGAAACTCGTCGGCGGATACCTCGATTCTCTTACCGTCCTTTTCGCAGGCGAAATCCACGGGAAGTATGTATCTGTCGCCGAATTTAGCCAGAAGCTCCTCCGCCTGCTTTACAAACACCATCAGGTCCCTGTCGGCAAGCCATTTTTCGTACGCCTTGCCTATCTTTTTGCCCTTAGCAATAAGCATAATAATGCCCGTAACGCCGCAGGCGAGAATATGGTCGGCGCTACCCTCGGCAAGCACCTTGTCCATCATCCCGAAGGCGTCCGAAATCTTTGCGCCGCCCAAGACAAAGGTTACCGGCCTTTGGGCGCCGTGCATAACCTTGTAAAGGGCTTCGTATTCCCTGAAGAATAACGGGCCTGCGTATGAGGGCATAAGCTTTTGGAAGCACACCATGCTTGGCGCGTTGCGGTGCGCGGCGGAAAACGCCTCGTTTACATAGATATCAAACAAGGGCGCCAGCCTTCTCACGAGCCAGGTGGATTTCATCTCCTCCGCCGTAAGCTTAACATCCTTTTCGAAGGTGCTTACTTCCTCGGTGAGATAGCGGAGATTGCCCAGAAGCACAGCTTCGCCTTCCTTAAGCTCTTTTACCTTCTGCACAGCCGCGTCGCCGCAGACATCGTCTATGTATTCGATGTTATAGCCCGAAAGCTCGCTCAGGCGCTTTGCGTGCGCCGCCAGCGGCATAAGGTTCTGGTAATCCAAAGTGTCGCCCTGATGGGCTATTATGGCAAGCTTAGCCCCGCCGTCCAATAGATACTTTACGGTGGGGGCGGTCTGCACAAGCCTGTTGTCGTTAACTATGTTTCCTTCTTTGTCTACGGGCGAGTTGATGTCGGGGCGGAAAAGTACCCTTTTGCCCCTTACATCGACGCCTATAATATTCTTTATGCCTTCCATTTCCCTATACCCAGATACTTATTGGTTTCGGCTGTAGCCTCGGCAGAGGTGGCCTGCATATTCATAACGGCGCGGATACCGTCTATCGTTTCGGGTATGGTGACGGCTTCCTGAGGGATATTTATGGCGTACATTATGCTGTCGCCGCTCTCGACTATGCTGTCCTCCCAAACTGCGATTTCGTACATGTCGCCGCGGGGGTTGCCCAAGTCGCGGGCGTAGCGGAAGAGCGAAGCGTTGCCCAAAAAGCCCTGCGCTATGCTAACTAAGCGGATGCGGGGGTGCTTGGAGAACGCCTCGAGCGCCATTTCTTTGGTAATCTTTTTGGGTCCCGTCGCAACGACGGTTATGATATGCCCGTGGGTTATGGGGGTATGTACAAGTATGCCAGTCGCCTCTACATGGGGCATAATCGTCATGAGGTCTACCGCCTGGTGCGAGGGGGCTTTGTCTATCTGCAAAGCGTTGGTAAGCCCTCTGTGATAGTCGCCGGGGTCGGCAACCCTTCTTATGATGGTTATGGCAACCCTGTTTAATCCGTAAGCCCTGTCCAGGCAATCCACGCTTCTTATAAGCCCCGTGGTGTTGCAGGAGGTAAGCTTAAGGAACTGCTTGCCCAAGCCCTTCTCGTAGTTTGCGTAGCCGTGGAAGAACACATCTGCCACGCTGTTTTTCTCGCCGCCCTGGAAGATGGCCTTTTTGCCCAGCTTTTCGTAAAGTTCTTTATTCTTTGCGCCGATGCCGCCGGGGGACGAATCCAGCACGACATCGCACTCTTTAATCATATCCTCGAAGGTGCCCGAAACCTCGATGCCCAAAGCGTCGAACTCGGCGCGCCTGTCGGGCGCGGCAAGGTACAGTTTGTATGGCATACCTTTTTCTTTAAGCGCCCTGATAGACAGGGTGGGGGCAACATCGGCAACGCCCACAAGCTCCATATCGCCCTGAAGGGCGACACCGTCAGCTAATCTTTGACCGATAACGCCGTAACCGGCTACTCCAACTTTAACCTTTGCCATAGTAAATCTCCCAAAAAAGTAGTTAATTCGATTTGTTGAAGCTTATCGAAATTTATCCGATTAGTGTTTGGGGTGATAAAGCCTGTCCAGAACGATGGCTATCGCGAGAATGAGGGCGTCGTTCGCGTAAGCGTCCACCGTATAGGTGTCGGCGATTTTAAGTATGGACTTGCTGATGGCGCCCGCGATGTTATCGTTCTCGTCCAGAATCTTAAAGTCCCACGCCAAGACATTACCCTTTATGGTGTAATCGCCGTAGTCGCTTGTAACCTTAAGCCTTTTTACGAAGAGGCGGAACTTGCCTTTAATCTTACCTACGAAATTGCCGTTGTTGTAGAGGTCGTAGCGGGGAAGCAGGCGGAAAAGCCTTTGCTTAATATAGAAAATCTCCTGTCCGCCGGGGCTGTATATCCAGAATTTTTTGCCTATCGTGAAGATTTTGCTCTTTACGGTGAAGCGCACATAGCCGCGATCGTCCTTGATATCAAAATGATCTGCGATCTTGAAAAACTTTTGCCTAATCAAATAACGGTTCATTATATGCTATCCTCCTAAAACTATATAGTTTATTATATCAGAATTCCTTTGCCCGTTCAATATCAGTATAATTATTTATTTAGTTTATACAGGATTTTCGGTGCGCGCGAGCTTGCTGTACGCCCCGCCGAGGGCGATAAGCTCGTCGTGGGTGCCCGTTTCGGCTACCATGCCGTTTTGCAGCACGATTATCTTGTCGGCGTTTCGTATGGTCGAAAGCCTGTGGGCGATGGCGATTATCGTGCGCTTTTTGCTAAGCTCGTTTATGGCTTCCTGAATCTTTTTCTCGGTTTCGTTATCGACGGACGCCGTCGCCTCGTCCAGAATCACTATGGGGGCGTCCCTGAGTATCGCTCTCGCTATGGCTATTCTTTGCTTCTGCCCGCCCGAAAGGCGCACGCCCCTCTCGCCTACCCTTGTGAGGTAGCCCTCGGGCATATTCTCTATCTCGTCGTCTATCCTTGCCATACGCGCCGCCCTCTTGATTTCCTCTAAAGTCGCGTCGGGCTTGGCATAGCGGATATTCTCGGCAATGGTATCGTTGAACAGGAAGGTATCCTGAAGCACGGGCGCTATCGAGCCCCTGAGGCTTGCAAGGGTTAGATAGCGGATATCCTTTCCGTCCAGAAGTATCCTGCCCGCCGAAGGCTCGTAATAGCGGGATATGAGGTTTACAAGAGTCGACTTGCCTACCCCGGTCGGGCCCACAAGCGCGACGGTTTGCCCCGCCTTGAACTCGACGGAAATATTCTTAAGCACATCGGTCACGCCGTCATAGGAGAAGGTGACATTTTCAAAAACTATCTCGCCCTTTACATCGGTTATGGGTTCGGCCTCGGGCAAATCCTTAATCGCGGGCTCTTTGTCCATAATGGAAAGCACCCTTTCGGCGCCCGCGTGCGCCTGCTGCGCGTCCTCAACAAGGCGGGCAAGCCCCATAACGGGGGCGTAGAACAGCGACAGATACAGCAAAAACGCCACGATGTCCTCTACATTCATCTCGCTCTTGAAAGCAAGATACCCGCCGAAGCCGACTATAAAGACGGTGCCCAGCGAGGTTGTAAAGTCCACTATGGGGTGGAATATTGCGCTTCTCTTTAGAGCCTGAAGTATTGCGCTCGTGTGCTTTTTAGCTTTTTTCTCTATGTTTTTGTACTCGTGCCTTTCCTGCCCAAACGCCTGCACTTCGTGTATGCCCGAGAAGTTATCCTGCAGCTTGCTGTTAAGCTCGCCCACCGCTTTTTGCGCCCTGCGGAATCCCGGGCGGATTTTCCTTATGAAGTATATACCCGCCACAGCGAGCAGAGGAAGCGGTATAAATGTCAGAAGGGCAAGCTTCCAGTTTACAAGAATAAGTATGGTGACAACGCCCGCAACGGTTACGATATTGGTTATCATTTCGGGAATGATGTGGGCGAAAAGAAGCTCGAAGGTCGCCGTGTCGTTAACAACCCTGCTCATAAGGTCGCCCGTCTGGCTCTCATGGAAAAAGCTTAAAGAGGACATCTGAATATGCCCGTAGAGCTTTACCCTCATTTCGTTAACCAGGTTCCACGCCGCCTTGTGCGACATATAGCTGGAGAAAAACCTGCAAATGCCTCTTATAAGATACGAGCCGACAAGAATGGCGGCAAGCTCTAGGATTCTTCTAAGGCTTTCCTCGTTCACCCCGCCCGAAACTATGCCCGTCATCATCGAAAGCACTCTGGGCGCGACAAGCCCTATGCCCGACATAATGAGGGTCGAAATTATGGCTATAACATAATAAATCTTATATCTGGATGCCTCTTTAGCAAGCCTGAAAAGAAGTTTCATACAAAAAAATCTCTCTTCGGCGGCAAAACCGCACAGATTTTGGGGATTTCCATATATAAGTATATATTTTTCTTAAATAAAAAGCAATCGTGGAAACTAAAATCCCCGTCTTTCCCGAGAAATGTGGCCTATTTTGCCATGAGGGCACTCGGGAGCAAAGCCCGGAATCGTTACGGTATTTTTGTTTATCAGCTTACGAGCGCTGCCACTTCAATACGAACATATAAAAAGACAAAATCGCGGTTTTGGCCGCGATTTTCGGTTATTTCAATAAGATTGCCGCCTTAAATTAAGGTTATTCGAAATAAATGGGGTTGGTGAGGGCGTAAATAAAGGGCGGCACGGGCTCTTTTGCCTCTTTGGGCAGCATAAATTTCATTATCAGCTTGTGGGCAAGCTTAAAAAGCCCCTTCTTGTTATATTCTATCTCGGCGCGGACATAGCCTCTGCCCCTCACGGGCACCCTCGCCTCAAAGTCCTGCTTGCGCTTCGCGGTGTAGGTATAATAAACGCCCTCGGCGTCTATCACCTTAACGGTATGCCCCCTTAGAAGCCCCTTCGCTTTAACGATAATCTCTTCGCCTTCCTTATACTTCACGGCATCGCCTATCATCGCCCCGCCCGCGGTTTCGATGGTCAGGAATGTAGAGTTGGTGCGGTGTGTAAGCACCGACCTTCCTTCCTTAAGCGCGGCAAGAATGTCGTACGGCGTTTGCGATTTGGCGTAAACCGTAGTGGTGGGCTGCCCCAGCAGATATTTGAAGCCGTAATCCCTGTGGAAATCGCTTCCTCCCACTGCGGGTATCCTTTTGCCTTCTTTCAGTAGCCCGTCCCAGAATTCTACCGCTCTCAGGTTATCCTTTCTCATTGGGCCGTTCCAGACCTCCAAGGCGTCAAACTCCACTCCCTCATAGCCGTATTCCCACGGGCATAGCGAGCAAAGCGGGTGGCAGATAGCCTGTACCGCCCCTCTCTCGCGAGCCTGCTTGTTGCGCTTTAAGAAGTCCTCCCTGTCTTTCGAGGCAAAGCTTCCGTTATACGGCTTTGCGACGCCCCACATATTGATGTGCCCGAAGTAGCTTGTAAGTTCCAGCCCTCTTATGCAGGTTATGCCGTCCACATCGGGCATCTCCTTTCCTTCGGTGCTGTTATTGTGGTCGGTTATTATGATATAATCCATACCCAGCTTTTTGGCGTATAGGGCAAGCTGCTTGTAATCGAGCTTCCCGTCCGAGTTGGTGGTATGGGAATGGGTGTCGCCCTTAAGCCAGCGCGCCTTTTTGTATTGGAAATCGATGTCGTAATATACTGTCACCCCTTTTGAAACGACCTGATACGCCCCGAGTATAATAGTCCAGGTGCCCGCGGCGGGCTCCCTCTTTTTGAAGCCGGGGGTCGAATATGTACCCGATATCACGGCGTGGCGGATTTCGCTGCCCCTCGTGCCGATATCGTCGCCGTTATTGTCCAGAAGGGCGAAGTCTATGACATTCTTTTCTTTGCCCGTCTGGCGCGAATTGGCGTGGTCGCCCTCGTAGGTGTAGCGGATTTCCATCCGCTCGACATTCTCGGGCACTTCAAAAGGAATGTAAATGTAGGACTTGCGTTGTGTGGGCTCTACCCTGTACTCGATGCGCAAAACAGTTCTCCTTAAAGTAAAAATTTAATGTGATTGTTTATATGATATCCTCTAAATGGCGATGTGTCAATATCGAGGCTTTGCAAAACCCCTGTTTTGGTGTAAAATAAGGCTATGAATAACAAAAAGATAAATACCTCAAAAGAAATAGAGCGCAAATACCTCATCGAAATGCCCGACACAGGCCTTCTCGAATCCCTCGAGGGCGCCACAATAACGCAAATCACCCAAACCTATCTCACAATAAAAAACTTCGCGGTAAGGCGTGTAAGAAAATCGGTGCGCGGCGGCGTTACCCGCTACATCTACAACGAAAAAACCCCTTTGTCCCATTTGACGAGAATCGAGCGCGAGGCCGAAATCACCGAGGCCGGGTATATCGAACTCTTAAAAGAGGCCGACCCATCTCTCTCTACCATAATAAAAACCAGGTACGCCGTGCCGTTTATGGGCTATGTCTACGAAATAGACATTTTCGATTTTTCTGTATCTAAAGCGATAATGGAGGTAGAGCTCCCAAACTCAAGAGCCATACCCCCATTACCTTATTTCGTAAAGGTTATCCGCGAAGTCACAAAAGAAAAGGGCTATACAAACTACGAGATAGCTAAATCTATTCCTGCCGAGCTTACTCTTTGACCTCGGCGGCTGGTTTTGCCTGTTTGTCGAGGTACTTCTTTACCAGGAAAGTAAAAGGAAGCCCCAAAGCCATTATGCCCGCTCCCACAAGGAACATATAGGGCGTATATTCATATACTTTTTGCCCGTATTCGTCTATGCCGACAACGCTGCTTTGCGTGGTAATTATGGCGGTAATCAGCGGGCCTATAACCATGGGCAAAAGCACCCAGAACACCATTCTTACGCCCTGGAAGAGCCCCACCTTGTCGGGAGGGGTAAGGTCCCTTGCCGTAGAGGCAAACACCGCTCCCAAAGCGAGGTTGGAAGCCATAAGCAGCACACCCGCTATGCAAAGAAGCCAAATGGGCGTTGTGTCAAACACAAGCGGGCTTACCACAGTCATCGCGACTGCGCCCATTATGTTGGAGATGTTAACGGGAATAACAAACTTGTTGCGCCCGAACTTATCATACAAAAGCCCCAGGACGACGCTTATAATGGACGATATCACAATTATTGCGGCAATCGGAATGATATAATCGGGTATCTTAAGGGTACGCTCGACATACTGCACTATATAGGGCAGGTAGCTCATATTAGCTATGCCCACAAGCGCCATGGCGCCGTAGGTTATATAAAGGTCTTTGTTTTCCTTTAAAACGGCGGGCTTGAAGCCGTAAAGGATATTCTTGAAGCTCGCCTCTTTGTTGGGCATAAGCTTTGGCGAATCCTTTATAAGGAAGAACCCCGCTATTCCGCTCAAAGTCGTAATGCCGCCCACAAGCACGAAGAACAGCCACCATTTGCCGTGCGACAGCAAAACGGCGCCTTCCTGCCATATATTCGATTGCGAGCCGTCGGGCAGAAGGTAGGTATTCCAAGTAAGGCTGTCGAGGCCGCCGAAAATTACCGCCATCGCCATAAGCGGCATAATGGCAAGCACGCCCTCCACGGTGCCCCTGTTGGTTTCGTCGGTTATATCCGTTACCCAGGCGTTAAACGCGGCGTCGTTGCAAAAAGAGCCCACGAAGGTCATCACGCAATCCATAAAGACTATAAAGGAAACGGTTATGGTGATAACCGCCTGACCGGCGGGGTCCAGCCCGAATATGGCGGCGGTGTTTTTCTTGGAGATAAGGGCAAAAATCATAACCGTTAAGCCCCACACAATATACCCCCAGCAGATAAACCTCTTGCGTTTGCCAACGCGGTCGGTAAGCGTGCCCGAAACAAGGGTTGTAGCCGTGGCCACGATGGCGCTAAGGGCGACCATAAGCTGCACGGCAAAGGGGTTGGTGGTAACCGTCCTGTCCATAAAGACATTGAAGTACATGTTTTCGAGCATCCAGGCAATCTGCCCGAACAGCCCGAAGAGGACGACGGATGTCCACACTTTGGCGCTAAGGGGGGTAACTTTGGATTTGGGTTTAGCCATATTCCATCCTTAAACCTTAAATAAAATTTATGTTTCTATCATACTACATCAAAAAAAATTTATCAATACCCGATATGCCCGCAGTATCGTTTGACAAATCGCCCGAAACGGTGCTATAATCAACACGGTTGAAGGCGCTACGGATTATTTCTTTCCGCAGCGCCTAAACTATATTTGCCCTTTTCTTTTTACGGAGGATATATGCGAAACATACCCGCCATTTTCGGCAGCATGGTGTTTAACGATAAGGTAATGAGAGAAAAGCTCCCGCCCGAGATTTACGAGGCGGTCAAGGTTTCAATAGACACGGGCAAGCCTTTAGAGCTTGAAGTCGCCAACGCCGTCGCCGCCGCGATGAAGGATTGGGCAATCGAAAAGGGCGTAACCCACTTTACCCACTGGTTCCAGCCCATGACGGGCATAACCGCCGAAAAGCATGACAGCTTCATAAAACCCAAGGGCGACGGCGTAATAATGGATTTTTCGGGCAAATCCCTCGTTCAGGGCGAGCCCGACGCCTCCAGCTTCCCCTCGGGCGGCCTTCGCGCCACCTTCGAGGCCCGCGGCTACACGGCATGGGACCCCTCTTCCTACGCGTTTATAAAAAACAACACCCTTTGCATACCCACGGCCTTCTGCGCATACAACGGGCAGGTTCTGGACAAAAAGACCCCCCTGCTCCGCTCCATGCAGGCGCTCAACAAGCAGGCTCTCAGGATTCTCAAACTGTTCGGGCACACCAATGTCAAAAAGGTTAACACCACCGTGGGCGCCGAGCAGGAATATTTCCTTATAGACAAAAGCGTGTTCGAACAGCGCCTCGACCTTCTTTGCTGCGGGCGCACACTTTTCGGCAGCAAGCCGCCTAAGGGACAGGAGATGGACGACCATTACTTCGGCGCCATCAAGCCCAGGGTCGCCGCCTTCATGCAGGAGCTGGATGAAGAGCTCTGGAAGCTCGGCGTCCTCGCTAAAACCAAGCACAATGAGGTTGCCCCCGCCCAGCACGAGCTTGCCCCCATATTCACCACCACCAACATCGCAACCGACCATAACCAGATAACGATGGAGCTTATGAAGTCCATCGCCCCCCGCCACGGCATGGCGTGCCTGCTGCACGAAAAACCCTTCGCGGGCGTAAACGGAAGCGGCAAGCACAACAACTGGTCGCTCTCCACCGACACGGGCATAAACCTTCTCGAGCCCGGCGACACCCCCGACGCCAACGCGCAATTCCTTCTCTTCCTCACCGCCGTCATCAAAGCGGTAGACGAGTATCAGGATTTACTGCGTATGTCCGCCGCCAGCGCGGGCAACGACCATCGCTTAGGCGCCAACGAAGCCCCACCCGCCATCGTTTCGATGTTCCTGGGCGACGAACTCACAGAGATTTTAGAGGCTCTCTGCAACGGCAACGGCTACAGCCGCCGCCACAAAAAGACCACCCTCGAAATCGGTGTAGACTTCCTTCCCCGCTTCCCGAAGGACACCACCGACCGCAACCGTACCTCGCCCTTTGCCTTCACGGGCAACAAGTTCGAGTTCCGCATGCCCGGCTCCTCCTCCTCCATCTCGGGCCCCAACATTGTTTTGAACACCATAGTCGCCGACGCCCTTTGCGAATTCGCCGACGAGCTCGAAAACAGCTCTAACTTCACCGAAGACCTCAACAATCTAATAAAGCGCACCGTCAAAGCCCATAAACGCATAATCTTCAACGGCAACAACTACTCCGAAGATTGGGTAAGGGAAGCCGAAAAGCGCGGGCTCAAAAACTTCAAATCCACCATCGAGGTACTGCCCTGCTTTATCGAGCCCAAAAATGTGGCGGTATTCACAAAGCACGGCGTGCTGTCCGAGGCCGAAATCCACTCCCGCTACGAGATACTTCTCGAAAATTACAGCAAAGTCCTGCGCATCGAAGCCCTCACCATGATAGAGATGTCGCGCAAGCAGATAATCCCCTCCGTAATCTCCTACGAGAAAGACCTTGCTGCGACAGTAGAAGGCATGAGCAACATCGGGCTCACTCCCGCCTACGAAAAAGAGCTTCTAAGAGACCTCTCCCTCCTGCTCTCCGCCTTAAACGGCGCCACCGTCGAGCTCGAGCGCAAGGTTAACGCCGCCAACGGAATGGAGCACTTCGAGCTGGCTAAATACTACCACGACGAAGTCCTCTCAAGCATGAACGCCCTCCGCGCCGTCGCCGACGAACTGGAAACCAAAGTCGCAAAGAAGTACTGGGCATTCCCCACTTACACCGACTTGCTTTACAGCGTAAGATTATAACAATACAAAAAAGAGAACGCCCCCTGTGGGCGTTCTTTTTTTTATTGTGTAACCCTCAAATCATACTTTTAACTAAGGCTTTTTTGCATATCCTAACCGTATGAAAAAGAAGAAAAACCAAGTCCCCAAAGAAGCCCTCATCCGCCGCGAGATAGACAGGGCAAACCGCATAATGTCGCTAAAGGATTCCAATGTCCGAAGCGAGCTTTACCCGCCCGATAACCCCAACAAATAAACGGGCAACCATCGGCAGCCCGTCTGAGGTATTAATAAGAAGTGTCATTTATTTTGCGTTGGGTACAGCCTCGCCGGCGTAGTAATCTATGGCAAGCGATATCAGCAAGGCCTTAAGCAGGTTGGCGTCTTTTGCGAGGCGCATAAGGTAGTATTTTTTGTCGGTCGACGAAGGAACGACATTGGAATACACCTTGTTGCCCAGATAGACATCGTAGGAATACCCCGCGGGGTCGCCCCTCAGGCTGAACAGCTCGAGGTCTTTTTTATTCTTAATGTTCGCGATAAT
Source organism: Christensenella sp. UBA3944 (assembly GCA_002385605.1). Classification (GTDB taxonomy): domain Bacteria; phylum Bacillota; class Clostridia; order Christensenellales; family DTU072; genus Firm-09. Next base: position 61,180 of record DGDU01000013.1, on the reverse strand, counting down.
CTCGCGGTCGGAAGCGGCAACTTCCATAGGCGGGAAGGCAAAATATCCGCCCTCATAAACCATCTTTATGGACGCGGGAAATACGGGCACGGGGCTTGAAACCGACAGATACGCCGTATTACCCTCAAATATAATCTGGGCAATCTGATCGCCCGTTTTGTTATAGAGGTAATACCCGCCGTCTAAGCAAGCGACCTTGCATATAAGTTCGTTGATGGGCGATAAAATCGCGACATCCTCGGGGCTTTTGTTTATTTTTTTGAGCAGCTTTATAACCATATCAGCCTCTCATACAGTAATGAAAATATATTACAATATAATTACCATTGTGTCAAGGTTGGTTTATTTTTTGATGGCAAAATATGCAGCTTGCGCCAAGGCTGTGATATAATCTCTTTGAGGCGGAATATGAAGATTAATTTAAGAAACATCATTGCGGCTGTAACTCTTTTTATATTAACTTTGTCTTTGGCTTTCGGGGGCGTTGTTGTCGGGCTTTCGGCGTCGGCAAAACCCCAGCCCGGGGCTTCGTTCACCCCTTCGGTAACCGCTATGTAAATGTGTGGACAATAAACGACAAAGCCGAAGCCCAAAGATTTATAGAGAAGGGCGCGGACTTTATCACAACCGACTATATATTAGGCTAAACATAATTTCAAACATAAAAAAAGAGGCTTTTTGCGAGCCTCTTTTTTTATTATGCTGTTTTGGCTTAAATCTTTGTTAGCATATCCTGCAGTATCGCCATAATGTCGTTTAACTGCGCGCCGTATTCGGGCGAGCCGATAACCTGTACATCCCCTCTCTCGGCGGATTCGACAAAGCCGTACTTCTTAAGAAGCACATTCAACGCTCCGTCTATATCCCTGAAGTGGAAGAGCACAAAAGGCGATTTACGCTCGTACATTCCGCGCCCTGCCTTGCTGTTTCCAAACCTCGTCCCGTCGGGTTTTGTGCCCGCTTTTACCCTGAGGTAGCAGGCAACGGTGGGATTTTCGAGGTCGCCGACGGCAAACTGATAGATGCGGTCGGGCTGTATCGTCCATCTGGAGATACCCTCCCAGCCAAGCTTGTTGGCGGTCGAGAGAGCGGTGGTTATCATATACAGCGACAGCTTAACCTTAAGGTACTTCTGGGTATCGTTCTTAAGCTTAGCGGTGGGAAGCATGAGCTTAAGCTTCATAAGCGCCATAAGCGTGTTAAGGGTAAGCGAGGGGTTGGAGGCAAGGCTCTTAAGGAGAGAGCCGATGTCGGGCACAGCGGGGCCGCCCTTGAACATTATGTTCATCTTCTTTACGGAAGAGAAAGTGAACTCGATGTCGGGTTTTTCGGCGTACTCGCCCTGCACTACCTTGAGGTCGAGGTTGTCGAAAATCAGGTGGCAGACAAGGTCGCCGCCCTCGTCCTTGGCGCGGAATTGCACTACCCCTTTGACATTTTCCCATTTCTTGCGAATGGCTTCGTCCTCCTGGATTACCACCTTAAGAACGGGAAACGCCGCTATATAGAATAGTTTTGCGACTAAAATATCTTGTTCGGTTGCTTTCATCTCAAACTCCTTCTGGCCAAAGACGGAGCCTTAGACTTCGTCCGACCAATCTTCGTCAGCTTCAAACTCTTTGCCCATTATCGCGCGGATGCTGTCGGCGATGCCGGAGGAGTCGAGCTTGTAGTGAGCGTAGAGGTCCTCGGGGTAGCCGACGACGGCGAATTCGTCGTTTAAGCCCAGCTTAGTGAAGGCGCAGCCCTTGCCGCTTTCGGCTATAACGGCGGCAACAGAGTCGCCAAGGCCGCCTATTATGCTGTGCTCCTCTACCGTTACGATACGGCGGGTTTCCTTTACGGCCTTAAGGATGATTTCCTTGTCGATGGGCTTGATGGTGTGGATGTTGATAACGCGAACCGAAATTCCGTCAACTTCCTGCAGCTCTTTAGCGGCGTTTACGGATTGCAGAACGCCTATGCCGCAGGTGATAATGGTAACATCGGTGCCGTCTTTAACAAGCTGGCCCTTGCCGATTTCGAAGTCGAAGTTGTGGTCTTTATGGAAGGGAGGTTCGAAGCCGCGGCCTACACGGATGTAAACGGGGCCGGGTATGTCGAGGCAGGCCTCAACCGCCTTGCCCGTCTCGAAGCCGTCGGCGGGAACGATGACGGTCATGTTGGGGAAGGACTTCATTATGGCGATATCCTCGGTGCAGTGGTGGGTGGAGCCCGCCTGTCCGAAGGAGATTCCGCCGTGGGTGCCTATGATTTTTACGGGAAGGTTCTGGTAGCAGATATCCGTCCTTACCTGCTCGGCGCCGCGAAGGGCGGCAAACACGGCAAAGGTGGAGGCAAAGGGTATAAGCCCGACCTTGGCAAGGCCTGCGGCCACGCCAAACAGGTTCTGCTCGGCGATACCCACATTAAACATTCTGTCGGGGAAATCCTTGCCGAATATACCTATATTGGTGGACTTTTCGAGGTCGGCGGTAACGCCTACTATTTTATCGTTGGTTTTTGCCAACTCTCTCATAACGCGCCCGTAGATTTCTCTGGCGGACATTGTGTTAGCGTCATAAACATTCCAGGATGTCCCGGTGATAGTCTTTTCTGCCATGGATGTAAACCTCCTTACATATTTGCTATGTCTTGCTTCGCCTGTTCGGCCTGTGCGCTGTCGAAAGCGCCGTAGTGGGAGCGTACATCGCCTTCGAGGAAGGAAACGCCCTTGCCCTTAACGGTCTTTGCGATAATTGCCACGGGCTTGCCGGTGTCGTTTGCCCACGCCTTGTCGAGGGTGTCGCAAAGCTCCTGCATATTGTGCCCGTCGCACTCGTATACCGTCCAGCCGAAGGCTTCCCATTTGTCGGCGAAGGGCTCAAGTCCCATAACCGTTTCGGTGGGGCCGTCTATCATGAAGCCGTTTCTGTCCACGATGGCGATAAGGTTTGTAAGCTTGTAGTGGGACGCCGCCATCATCGCTTCGTAGTTGCTACCCTCGTTGCATTCGCCGTCGCCAAGAAGAACAACAGTCTTGAAGTCCTTCTTAAGCACTTTTGCGCCCAGGGCCATGCCTACGCCCATGGGGAGCCCGTGCCCGAGAGAGCCGGTGCTGGCGTCGCAGCCTTTAACCTTCTTGCAGTCGGGGTGCATTCCGAAGGGGGACATGAAGTGGTTGAAGTTTTTAAGTTCGTCAACGGGGAAATAGCCTCTAAGGTGCAGGCAGGGTATAAACCCTATGCCCGAATGCCCTTTGGAAAGGATGAAGCGGTCTCTGTCGTCCCAATCGGGATTTGCGGGATCTATATTGAGAAAACGGAAATACAGAGCCGTCAGGATATCCGCGCTGCTCAACGCTCCGCCGTAGTGCCCCGAGCCTGCCCAAACCGTTGTGTCGATTATAAGCGTCCTAAGCTCTTTGGCTTTAGCTTTGAGTTCATCAATAGACAGCTTTGACATAAATACCTCCTAAACTATGTTTTTGTCGGAAAAAACCGAATCGGAAAGTTTCTGCATAAATTATATAATACAAAATTCAACTCGTCAATACGCAAACTTTACACTTTCGTGTCATAAGGTTGCTATTCCGCAAAATTTATGCAAAAAAATTGTCCCCCGAAAAATTATTCGGAGGACAAGGCATAATTAAGCTAATTTTTTTGTTTACTTTACGAGAATCGTCTTTATTTCGAAGGGCTCGAACCTGAGGTTTCCGAGGCTGATCTCGCCTATTATATTCTCAAGCATATCGGTTTCATAGGCCTTCTCATAGCTTTCGCTAAGGGCAAGGCCGGCTTCCGCCTCCTGTCCCATGCTCTCGTAAAGCCTGATCACGGTGCCCTCTCCGCTCTCGGCGCGCTTAATCGTTTCTACAACGACATTTTCTTTATCCGCCTTTGCGTAAGGCTCAAGTTTTACCGTCTTGTCGCACACGATAAGCGGGTTATTGAGGCTGTAAGCAAGCTTGATTGTATCGCCCTCGTAGTACTCGCCGGCGTGCGGGTGTATCGAATATTTTATAGTATGGGTACCCTTATCGGCGTCCACGGCGGGGTACATCGGGCTTCTTAAGAGGTTCAATGAAACGAGGCCGTCTTTTACCCTCCAGCCGTATTTGGCCTCGGTAAGCACCGAGAAGCCGAAGCCGCCTTCGCTTAGGTCTATCCACTTGTGGGCGCAAATCTCAAACTGCGCCTTTTCTATCTTGGTGGCGTTGCGGGTGCTTCTTCTGATATTGCCCATCTGGATTTCGCAGGTAACCTCGTCGGAGAACACGGTTGGGCGGAAGTCGGCGCGAAGCATCCTGTGGGTTTCCTGCCAGTCCACCGTCGTCACGAAGTCGATAACGGGCTTGCCCTGCGTCAGTATGACTTTTTGGGTTATCGAAGACTTGTTGTACTTATAAATATTCTCTCTTACGGCAAAGCCGGGGTAAACCTTGAAGCTGAAATCCAGCAGCTTGAAAGCCTTGGGGCGCTTCTTGGTGTAGTTGATGTCGATATCCCAGGCATCGTAAAACATCCTTTTGTCTTTGTAGACATTCAGCTTGTTGAGGTAATCGCCGCAGAACTCTTTGTTGAGCTCCTTGCTGAACAAGCTGGAGATATTGCCGTTTTGGTCGAATTTAACGATAAAGAGGTCGCTCTCCAAAGTATCCTCGTCCGCTTTCATGCAGCCCTTATCCTCGTAGGGTATAAGCTCGGCGGCGCCGTAGGCGGGCACGATTGCCTCATAAACGGCGTCGTCCTTTTTGATAAGCTCTCTTTGGTCGAAGGGGGTGCAGTTAACGGCGCTCGGGGCCTTGCCGTCGGTAAGATACGAAAGCGCCTTTGCCTCAAGCTCGTTAAGCTCGGCAAGAAGCTTGGCGTACCTTTCGTTGGACTCCTCATATACCCTTGCTATCGACGAGCCGGGGATAATATCGTGGAACTGGTACAAAAGCACTTCCTTCCATATTCTCTCCAATGCCTCGGCGGGATACGGGCAACCGAACTTTTCGGCGGCTCTCGAAAGAAACTCCACATTGTGGAGCTTAAACTCCATTCTCCTGTTGTAGTACTTGGTATTGGATTGGGTGGTATAGGTGCCCTGATGCTTTTCGAGGTACAACTCGCCCTTTACCGTAACCATCTTGTCGCGGAAGTTCTCGAGCTCCTCAAACACCTTGCGGGCAGGCGACATTATCATTCTGGGAAGCCCCGCGACATCGTTTTGGCGCTTCATAAGCTGGATGTGCCCGTCGCTCGGGCCGCCGCCTCCGTCGCCTATGCCGTACAGCACCGAAAATACATTAATCCTGTCCTTCTCGGGGTAGTTATCCAAAGCTATCCAGTTGGTTATTGGCGAAGCGAAGCCGTTATAGTTATTTTCGGGGGGCATATGCACAAGCACGCTGCTGCCGTCTATGCCTTCCCAGATAAAGGACTTGTGCGGGAACTTGTTGTGCTCGTTCCAGCTAAGTTTTATGGTAAGGAAGTATTTCATCCCGCACTTTTTAAGAATCTGTGGAAGGTTACCCGAAAAGCCGAACACATCGGGCAGCCAGCAGAAATCCATATCCAGGCCGAACTTTTCCTTCCAGTACTTTTTTCCGTACAGGTTCTGCCTTATAAGCGATTCGCCCGAGGTCAGGTTGGTGTCGCACTCGACCCACATGCCGCCCTGAAGCTCTATGCTTCCCTCTTCGACGGCCTTTTTGATTCTCGCAAACAGCTCGGGGTGCCTTTCTTCCATCCATGCAAACTGCTGGGGCTGGCTGGCGCCGTACACATAGCCCTCGTGCTTTTCGATGTTGTTAAGCTGGTTTATGAAGGTGCGGCATGCCTTGCGCTTTGTTTCCCTTACGGGCCAAAGCCAGGCAAGGTCTAGGTGCCCGTGTCCGGTCGCGTAAGCGGTGTAGGGCAAAACCTCGCCGTTCTTAAGCTCGGCGGCAATTATGCCCCTCGCTTGCTGTATGGCGTCGGGGGTAAGCTTCTTAGCCGCTTTGAAAGCCTCGCAAAGCGCCTTCTTTATGCTAGCGAGTTTGGGGTCCCCCGTGCGGTAGTTGAGCTTGTGCATGGCGAGCACCATGTAATCGTAATATAATTCCACCATATCGTCGCGGAGGGCGACAATATCCGTTTGCCTCAGGATAGCTTTTTTCCACCAGCTTGTGGGCAGGCGGTTGCTTCCGCCCTCGACCCAGATATCGATTTCCTCGCCGCCCTCGGCGGAATTGGATACTTCCACAACCTTTTTGCCTTTGCCGAGGTGGAAAATCTCCAGGGCGTGTATGTTTGTAATGCCCGCCACGGGGTTTCCGTCCTTATCGAAGACGCAGCCCTCTCCGCCGATGTTAATAAGAAGGGCAACATGCTTGCCTTTGGCAGATTCGGGCACCCTGCCCCTGAAGCGGAACCAGCTGCAGCCGTAGGACTCGTTGCACCACACGCTGCCCACCGAAATGGGTTTCATGGGGCGGGTAAGCCTCTCCTCGAAGGGGATCGGCTCTTTGTCGTACATATATTCGGCGTTAAGGTAGCCGATTCTGGTTACGGCTTTATTTTTTATCCAGTTTATTCTGGCCATTTCCTTCGCGAGCAACCCGTATCTTAATAATCTCATATCGATATCCATATTCTCTCCTTATGTTAATGCGGAAAGCCCTTCCGCAGCATATCAAAAAAGCTATTTCTCAGATAAATTGCCTTTATAAGTATAATATATAAGTGAACATTTTGCAACTTTTATTTATTATTCCCTTATTTTTAAGGGATTTCCCGCACAAAAATAAAAAATTCGTCATAAGATATTCCGCCCGTATGAATTATTTCTTATTGAATAGAATGTTTAAATTTGTTATAATTTAGGAAAATGCCTGAAGGAGAAAAAATTATGGATTTCAGCAAGCATGCCTCTCAAACCATGCAGATAATCAAAGAGATTGAGGCGGACGGCTGCAGGTTCCCTGGTAGCCCCGAAGAAAAGGCTGCGTCTGTCAAGCTTCAACGCATCATCGAGGAGCAAACAAGCCTCAAACCCCAAACCGAAAAATTTGTATACGCCCCCAATGCCAGCATAGGCGCCATAGGATACCTCGGCTGGGTAGCCCTCATCCTTCTCGTGCTTTATTATGTAAGCTACGGTGGCACCCTGCTCGCGCTCATCGGATATGTGGGGATGATGGTATTTACGGTAATACAAATAATCCTTTACAAGGGCTGGTTCGATTCGGCTTTTAAGCAGGCGGTATCCGAAAACATTATAACAGAACTATCCCCCGAAGACGGAAAGGCGGACTACACCATTTACCTCGGCGCCCACTACGACAGCAGCTGGTGCTGGAAGCTCGCCGCCAAAAACCCCAATACGGCAATCCCCAAAGTGGCATACGGCGTTGTCGGCGTTGTAGTTATGATAGCGCTTTCCCTTTTCAAGGCAATATGCGAATTCGGCGGGGCCAATATCTCCTATTCGGCGTATGTGGTTATCGCCTATATCCTCCCCCTTCTGTTCATCCCGGGCTTCTTCTTCATCTCGCAGTATGTTTCCCACGACAAAGCCATAGGCTCGCCCGGCGCGATGGATAACCTTTCGGGCATCGCCATCAACATAATGGTAATGAAGTATTTCAAAGAAAATCCCGACAAGCTGCCCAAAAACTGCAGGCTTGTTAACATCTGCTTCGCCGCAGAGGAAGCGGGGCTAAAAGGCAGCTTCGCCTTTGTAAAAGCCCACAAAGACGACGGCGCCCTCAAAGATTCCTTCCTTATCAATGTGGACTCGATAGCCGACGCCGACCACTTCGAAGTTATAAAGGGCGACACCTGGCAGGGCACAAAGTTCGACCCCACCCTTATTTCCCTCGGGCTCGAATCTATGAGAGAAGCCGGCGTAGGCAACCCCAAAGTCATCTTCAATCCCGTAGGCGGCTGCGACAGTACCCCCTTCTGCAAAGCCGGCGTCCGCACCATAACAATCGCCGCCCAGAACCCCCGCTGCACCGACTACTACCACACCAACAACGACAAGAGCGACAGGATAAGCGAATCCACCCTCGAAACGGGCATCAAAACCGTTTACAACCTCATCCAAAAGATAGGGGAATTAAACAAATAAGGTTTTCAACAAATAAATAAGCGGGGCTTATTGCCCCGCTTTTATTTTGGCTTATATTTCCCAAAAGCTATTTAACCCTTCTCGGCCTCATCTTAAGGCGGTTAACCGCGAAGTATATTCCCGCGGCAAGCGCCACGGCGCCTATTATTACGCCCAAAATAATGCCCAGCTCGGTGGTTTTGTAGGGCTTTATGCTCTCCCACATCATAATCACAGCGTCGGCTTCTTTTCCGAAGTCCTTCATAACGCCCATGTTTTCTGTAATCTCGGGATAACGGATGGGGTCGGAAAAATACTCCTCGGGGTCATACTCGTAGTATTCGAGGATCTCAAGCACTTCCTCGTTTTCCATGAGGACTTCCTTATCGACAGCCGAGGTATACCCTATATAAGTCATATTATAAATGGCGTTTACGGGGTCGCACATAAAGTTTATAAACATCTCGGCGGCGCGCAGGTTCTTAACCTTTTTGGGGATAACCCAGCCGTCAAACCAGATGTTTCCGCCTATCTCAGGCACAAAATAATCAAGATAGACATCTTCCTCTAGTCCCGACTCTATGGCGTAAATGGCGTCGCCGCTCCAGGCAAGGTCCACATAGGCGTTGCCCTTTACCATATCGTCCCTTCCGAAGTCGACTTCGTAGCCGTAAAGGAGGCCGCTCTGCTTAAGGAGTAGGGATTCGGCAACGGCGAGCAGCTCTTTATTAACCGAGTTAATGAGGTCCTGTATGCTGAGAGCATCGTACTTTTCGGGAAGCAGGCCCTGCTCTTTGGCGTAAAGCACGACGGCAACATACGAGTCCCTTACGCTGTCCTTCATAAGGATTTTGCCGTTAAGCTTGGGGTTATTGCCTTCGTTCCACAGAAGCCCGTAGCCGTGCGCAAGATCCTCTTCGGTAACAACTTCGGTGTTATAAAGGATACCCAGCGTGCCCCACAAATAAGGCACCATATACTTGGTCATGTCGTACTTTGTGCCGTCGTTTCCTTCAATCTCGCCGAAGACTTCCGAAATGGTGTCCAGGATATCGGTGTTGATATTCGCGGAGTTTTCGATATTATCGAAATTTATCTCCCTTAGCATTCCGTTAATCAAAAGCTTTTGTATGGTGTACTCCGAGGGGCAGATAAGGTCCATCTCGGTGTCGCTCACCATGGCTTTGGTGACCATTTCCTCGTTGGTTTCGAAGGTGTTATACTCAACGGAAATCCTTACGCCCGTCTGCTCGAAGTAATACTGCTCAAACGCCGCTATAAGCCCGGGGCGTCCGCTTTCGTTGTCGCCCTCGTCGATGTAGTCGGCCCAGTTATAAATAACAAGCCTTTCGGTCGCTGCGGGAGAGCCTCCCCCGTTTCCGCCGTCAGAAGCGCAGCCCGCTAAGGAGAAAAGTACAAACACGGCAAGCAAAACTATGGCAATCTTTTTCATACTTCCTTCTCCTCCGATTGTTCTTTCTTTTTGCGGGTGTTATACAGGTTAATGATGAGCATGATGCCCAGCACGACGACAAATATAATCGAGAATATGGCAAACCAGAAAGGCTCCATACCTTTAATCCTTACATCCTCATATATATAAGTGCTCAGGGTCTCTATACCGCCGCTCTTGTTAATCTGCGTGATGATGAAGTCGTCCATCGAAAGCGTAAAGCTCATAACGAAGCCCGACACGATACCCGGCACGAGCATGGGGAACAGCACCTTTATCATGGCCTTAAAGGGGCTTGCGCCCAGGTCGAGGGCGGCCTCATAGATATTGGGGTCCATCTGAACAAGCTTTGGCATAACCGAAAGCACAACATAAGGCGTACAGAAAGAGATATGCCCAAGTATCAGGCGGGTCAGCCCTGCGGGAATCTTGAAGGTTACAAAAAACAGCATCAAAGAAACCGCCATAACTATTTCGGAGTTAATGATGGGCAGCTGGTTGATGTTCTCGACAAGCCCGCGAAGCTTGCTCTTCATCGTAAAGATGCCTATCGCGGCAAGCGTGCCTAGAATGGTCGCCGCCACCGACGACACCGCGGCGATAATGAAGGTGTTTTCAAGCGCCTTCATCAGCTTGGGGGTCTGGGGGCTTGTGACTATGGCCTCGTACGCGCCGAACGAAAAGCCTTTGGCAAAGCTGAAGTTCGAGGAGTTGGAGAAGCTGTAAACTATAATGAGTATAATGGGCAGGTACAGCACCGCGAGAATAACGCAGAGATACCCTTTAGCGAACAATTTTTTTACCATAGTGTCCTCCCCGAGTTGCCCTTGTTGTATTTGCTTATAAAGATGTTGGAGATAACAACCAGCACCAGCATTATGAGGCTCATAACGCTGCCCACGCCGTACAGGCCGTTGGCAAACTTGGTATTAATCGAGTCACCGAAAAGGTAAATCGTGCCGTTGCTAAGTAGCTGGCTTATAGCGTATGTCGAAATGGTGGGAATGAACACCATCGTAATGCCGCTTATGATTCCGGGAAGCGAAAGCGGAAGTATGGTCTTCAATATAACGGTAATATTATCGGCGCCAAGGTCTGCCGCCGCCTCGGCGTACTCTTTGCCCAGCCCCGAAAGGGTTGTATGAATGGGCAGTATCATAAAGGGCAGGTAGTTATATACCATACCGAACAGCACCGACCCCAGCCCCAGCGGGAGCCCCAGCATAAGAAACAGCGACTTCGTGGCAAGCGTCCTTATAAGGAAGTTGACCCACATCGGCAGTATGAACAACAAAACAAGTATCTTGCTCGAGCTGTACTTATTAAGGATATACGCCACGGGATAGCCCAGCAGAAGGCAAATCGCGCAGGTAATAAGCCCTATAAGAATAGAGTCGCCCAAAACCCTCAAACCCGTAGCCGAGCCGAAAAACTCTGCAAAGTTAGTCAAGGTTATCTTGCCGCCCGCGATAAAGGCGTTAACCGATATCATGGCAAGCGGTACGACGACAAACAGCACGAGGAACAGGATATACGGATACGCGAAAACCCTGCGGGTAATGCGGAAGTTTTTAATTCTGTCTATAGCCTTTTTCATCTTTCTGTCCCTGCTGCTTTATTCGCCCAGTCTTTCGACCTGGATGTTTTCGGGCGCGACCGAGATGCCCACCCTGTCGCCCTTAAGCCACTCGTCCTGGGTATCGACGAAGAAGTTGTAATAATTATCCGTCTTAACAATGCACTGATAATAGCTGCCCTTATAAATGCTGCTTATAACTTCGCCGCCTATAATGCCGTCGGACTCGTTGTCATGAATGATGACATCGCCGAACTTAATAGACACTTTAACGGGGGTGCCGCTCTCGAAGTCGCAGTTACAGGGGAACCTGCCGTCGCAGATTTCAACGACATTTTTGTCCCACATTTCGGTGATAATCTCGTTTATGATGCGCGGCTTCTGCATTATGTGCAGGTCGAAGGGTTTTATGAACAACCCGATCTCGTCACCCTCTTTGCACTCTACATTGTCGTGAATAAGTATCTCGTTTCCGTTAACTATGGCTGTTATCTGATAATGGTCGCCTTTAAAGACGGACGAAATAACCGTGCCCCTTAGCACCGCGGCGGGGTTATCCTTGGGCAGGATATAGATATCCTCGGGCCTTATGATTACATCTATGGGCTCGTTTTTCTTGAAGCCCTTGTCGACGCACTCAAGCACGGCGCCGCAGAACTCAACCTTGAAGTCCTCAAGCATAATGCCGCTGTATATGTTGCTTTCGCCTATGAAGTCTGCGACAAAGACATTTGCGGGCTCGTCGTAGATTTTCTGGGGGCTTGCTATCTGCTGGATTACGCCGTCGCGCATAACGACAATGGTATCCGACATCGTAAGTGCCTCTTCCTGGTCGTGGGTGACATACACAAAGGTTATGCCAACCTTCTTATGCATATTCATAAGCTCTATCTGCATGTCCTTGCGCATTTTAAGGTCAAGGGCGCCCAAAGGCTCGTCCAGAAGCAGGACCTTGGGCTCGTTTACAAGCGCTCTCGCTATCGCCACTCTCTGCATCTGCCCGCCCGAAAGGCTGTTAACATTGCGCTGCTCGTAGTCCTCGAGGTCTACCATCTTGAGGGCGGCGTGCACCTTTTCCCTTATTTCCTCTTTGGAGTACTTGCGGAACTTCTCAAAGGTCCTTCCCTTTTTGTCGGTGTAGGTACCGTCGGGAATCTTTTTAAGCTTAAGCCCGAAGGCGACATTGTTAAAGACATTGAGGTGGGGGAAGAGCGCGTACCTTTGGAAAACGGTATTAACGGGGCGCTTATGCGGAGGGGTGTCCGTATAATCCTTGCCGTTAATAAAAATCTTGCCTTCGGTGGGGGTTTCAAGGCCGGCGAGCATTCTTAAGGTTGTCGTCTTGCCGCAGCCGGAGGGTCCCAGAAGGGTCACAAACTCCCCCTGTTTGATGGAGAAGCTGATGTTCTTTACAACGGGCTTTTCGTTGTAAGTCTTGGATACATTCCTGAACTCGATGATAGTCTGATTGGTCATTTTTCTCTCCTCTAAAAGTTACTGGGGGTTGTGACCCATATAATTCTGGCGGTAGAGCTTCCCGCATTTCTTATTTTGTGCTGAGCGGCGCCGTCGATGTAGAACGCCTCTCCTTTTTTTGCCTGATGCACCGAAGTACTTTCTTCTCCGGTGATTATTTCTATCTTTCCTTCAAGCACATACCCGAACTCCTGCCCCTCAAACGGGTAGCGAATATAAGATTCGCCCTCGGGCGGCAGGATAAGGATAATAGGCTCCATATCGTTTTTTTGCGAATTGGGTATAAGCCAGACTATTTTACCGTCGCCGCATTCGGACTCGAAAAAGTCCTTCTTGGCAAAGACGATTTTTTCGTTCTTGTCGTCCTCGGCGAAGAAGTCCTGGGGCTTTATGCCCAATACATTAAGGATATCAATAAGAGTGCTAATCGAAGGGCTGGCGATGTCGTTTTCCAGCTGGCTGATATAGCCTTTTGTAAGCTCGCAGCGGCTGGCGAGTTCTTCCTGCGTCAGCCCTCTCTGCAATCGTAAAGACCTTATTTTCGCACCGATGTCCATAGCAACCCCTTTAACAAATAGTTTAGCATAAGTATACAAAAACGCATTAGCGTTGTCAAACATTTTGATTAAAATTATTAAACTTTTTTCGCGGAAATACACAGCCCCTTTAAAGCGTAAAATTATAAATATTTTCGCGCAAAAAAGCCCGAAAACCGCAAACAAAAACGAGCCCCGTTAAAGGCTCGTTTTGTTTTAATAAATTTTAATCTTCGGGCTTATGTTCGTATGGCGCTATCAGACAATCCTTAAGAATCTCAGTTTACCGGTGTTTCTGTAAACAGTCTGTTCCTGCAGGCTGTAAGTCGGTATGCCCAAAAAAGAGCCCGTCCTCTTCCACCACCAGTTGGTGCCGGTTTCGCGCCCCGGCACTCCGCTGGCGTGCAGGTTCTCATTTGTCAAAGCCCTGGTAAACGAGCCGGCTGTATAGCTCGAGTTATAGTTAACCTGATACCTCAATTGCCCTACCTGGTAACCCGACGCGTCCCTGCCTTCGTTGCTGTTGGTCGTTAAGGGAGAATCGGAGTATATCTGCCAGGGGATCATGTAGCTGCCTATGCAGATGGCGGTAAGGTGGGCTTTGTTGCCGCCGCTTCCGCTCTGGCCGAGAGAGCCGCTTTGGTTAAAGCCGTACAAATCGCCCACATAGGCGTAGGCTATCTTGCCCACATACGCCGTGCTGCCGTTGTCTACCGCGACACAGAGATAAATCTGTGCGCTGCTGTTTGTCATTCTGTTGCCCGTTGACTGGCTGTTGCCGCTTCCGTTGTAGCCCGTGACAATGCCTACATAAGTATAATTGTCGACATTGTTGTTAGACCACCTGTTTACAAGCATCTTGGCGCCGTTGGAAACCGTATTCGTTATTACACCGCCGCCGGCGTTGTAACCGGACATACCGCCCAGATAGATGTAGCCGCCGTCGCTCGGTATGTTCTTGCCGGCGGGGTCTATACCTCCGGTTTGGAATGGGTCGCTGTTATAAGTGTGCGATTTAATAAGGAAGTTTACATTGGTGAAGTCCAGGCTTTTGTTGCCCCAGCCGGTTAAGGTACAGCCGGTTACGGTGCCCGCGTTGTATCCTACTATGCCTCCGTAAATGCCGCCCGAGCCTACTCTGTTCTTATCCACCGTAATCTTGACATATTGAGTGTAGGAGGACTGCACGGTGCCGAAGTTGACGCCCACAATGCCGCCGAAGAAGGAGCCGTAGGCGGTTACCGTGAGGTTGGACACATAGCAGTTATATATCGAACCTCTGTTGATACCGGCTATCAGTCCGCCGCCGTTTTGTTCGGCGTTCGCCGTCGACGAGGCGTTAAAGGTATTAAGGATACCCGAGTAGAATTCCACGCCCTGGGTTTCGGTCTTTATATAGCTGTTTTGCACCCTGCGGTTAGCGCCTATGTAGCCAACAAGGCCGCCTATCGCCTGTACGGCGGTGTTGTTCAATCTGGGCAGATAGGTTCTGCAATTATCTACGGCTACCGAGCTTTGCCCTTCGGCCTTGCCGGCGATAGCGCCCGCATATCTATCCGACGCAACGGTTACGGTTGTGGTGAAATCAATATTTTCCGCCCTCGAACTGCCGTCCAGGAAGCCGGCTACGCCGCCCGCTATACCTACCGAGCTGTTTGTAGCGGTAATATTGATATTGCACGAAATCGTGGAGTTGCGTATTACGGTGCTGCCTTTGGCTTGGCCTACGAGGCCGCCTACCGTACTGATACCCGAAATGCTTATGCGGCCTGCTTGGGTTGTTATGTTTTCTATTATCGTACTATCGGCGGTGCCTACGAGGTAGCCGACGATGGAGGACGATGTGGCGGATAAGGTAGAGTTGGAAGCTTGCCCTATCCTGATATTGCTTATGGTGGCGTTTCTGGTATATCGGAATATACCCAGGCTGTTAAGGGCCCCGCTGATGGTCACCGTAGAGTTAAAGTACATATTCCTGCCGCCGCCGTCAAAGATGCCGTCAAACGGTTTGCTCTCGGTGCCTATACCTTGCGTGGCGCCCGTTGTCAGCAAGCTTGTAATATCAAGGTCGTTATTCAGCTTGAAGTAAACTCCGCTTGCCGTGTTACCGTTGCTTGCGATAAAGATATCTATGGACCTCAGATGGTTTACGGTGCTAATCAGGAATGGCGAATCGGAGGTGCCT
>DGDU01000013.1:45261-45773 GCA_002385605.1 Christensenella sp. UBA3944 | reverse complement strand
TAGCCGTTGCCTATCCAGGCGCCGCTGAAGTTAATCCCGAAGGTGGTTACCGAGCGCGGCTCTAAGGCGTAGTTTCCGCTCATCGAAGGCAGCTTGTTCTTGAATACTCCGTCGTAGGTAAGGTGCCCTTCCTTCTTGATGGGTATGCCGGTTATGAGCATATAGCCCGGCCTGCTGTCCATATCCACGGGGCCGTTATCGGCAATCGAGTTGATGTTCCAGTTGTTGGTCGAGCCGTGCTCCTGATACATCGCCTGATAGAAGGCGTCGGGCAGAACCACGGAGGACATCGGATAGATGTTATTTATTTGCAGCTTGCCGTAGGTGCGGAAGACAATTTCGATTGTCTTGTTGTCGTTAGCGATAATTATAAGCTCCGCGCTCTCTAGAGCTGTCCTGGACGACTCGCCTTTTATGGGGATATTTACACTGTTCGCCGCCTCGGCGGTTGTCACCCAGCTTTGCAGAATACCCGACTTATAGACATTGATGGCATCGAAGTAGTCGTATTC
>DGDU01000013.1:32363-45014 GCA_002385605.1 Christensenella sp. UBA3944 | reverse complement strand
GCTGTACACTTCCTGGCCGTTCACGGTCTGCGCGACGCCGTAGTAAGCGAGAATGGGCACGCTGTCTTTCATAAGGGCGGAGTCGCCCGATTCGTTAAAGGCTCTTACGGTTATGTTCCATATCTTGATATACACGGCCTTTACGACGGTATTTCTCACAAGTCTTACCTTAAGGTCGCCGCCGTAAATCACCTGGCCGTCGCGCTCCTCGTATCCCACAAGCTGATAGTTGCGGGTGGGCGTCATGGGCGAGCTGGCGTCGGCGTGAGTCACAAGGATGTAATCGCTTTCAAGGCCGGTAGACGAGTAGTACCAACCGAGGAACCTGAAGCCGCTTCTGGTGCCGGGCTTTAAGGTTACGACATCGTAGTAATTGTAGGTGCCGGAAGTTGCGCCGCTTTCCTCGATGCTGGCGGGGCCTTGGTTGGCGGCCGACTCGTCGGGTATGCCGTAGGATTGGGTATAAACAACTTTCTGAATGCTTATATCCTCTATGCGCTGGAACCTCGGCCTTATCATAATAGTATATATAGACTTATTGCCATCGTAATCGCCGTTGTCGTCGTACATCGAAACACTTACGGGATTCATGACATGGCTGAAGTACGAGGTGGGAAAGAGGCTGCTCACCGAGAACCTGTACTCGGTGTTGGTGGGCTTATTCTGGTCGGCGAGGTTGGTATCGGGAAGGGTCATCCATTTCCAGCCGCTGCCATCATATGCCCAGTATTGCCACTCAATAAAGATGAAGCCGACGGCGTTGGGGTTCTCGCCCTCATCCCTGTACCATTTTACATTTATGAAGTTGTCGCTCCATGTATTGTACGCCGAGGTGGGCGATTCCCTGTTGTCGCCTACAACCGACACCCTGTTAATCTTGGCGAACATCTGTATCGAATAGTCGGTGTGCTCGCCCGCGGCGGTTTTCGCCCAGATGTAGGACTGTTCGGTATAATACAGCGGTGCTTCGGGGCTGTACGGTATGTAGTCGGCGCTGAAGTAGCCGGGGTTGAAGTATACCGTCTCGCCGCCCGGGATATTGTAGGTGTACTCGTTTACGAAGGTAATATTAAACACGAGCACAAACTTGGCGACGATATTAACCTTGAACATCTCGTTCGCCGAGTTCCTTACCATAGTTACGCCGTCCGCTCTGTAAACGGGGTCGTAGTTGTAAAGCCTGTAAGTTACGCTGGTGCTGTCGGGGTAACCGCTGTCCAGCTGCTGATAGCTGTTAACGCCGTTTACGAAGAAGCCCACGAATTGGTAACGGATGTCCCATCTGTCACTGTACACAAAATTGGGCACTGCGAAGTGTATATCGTCCTCGTAATCGTAGATCTTATCAGCCGATCTGTTGGTAAACCAAAGCCCTTTAAATATGCTGTTGGGGTCTGAGGCTTCACTCTCGGTTATCGTCCTTTCGGCGTCTCCGTAAAGAACATTAATCGAGCTGGTTACCTGCATCTGCTTCCAGAACTTAACCTTTATAATGGTGTTCTCTATAAGCCTCATTACGACATAAAGCGGGCCGTCATCGTCGGGCCGCGATACCTCGACGGTGCCGTCGCTCTTGGTTTCGATGGGCAGCCACGAATCGGGCATAAACACCTGCTTGCCGTTTACCGCCTGCTCCGACGACTCCATCATATAGACGCCGTCTATGGCGTAGCTTATCTTGGGGGTTATCTCCAGCATTACCACAGTATTGGTGGGTATGGCGAGATAGCTTCCCGTTAGTGACTTGCTTATATATTGCCCTGTGGCCTCGTTATATGTGTAGTACTTAACCGAGCCGCCCTCGCTGCCCACGGCCTCGCCTTGTGTCTCGAGCGCGACATCGAGGTGCATCCTGTCGTTGTTGGCGTAGGCGTGAACAAGCCTGTCCGAATTTATTACAACGGTATTTAGGATGCCGTAAGTCCTCTGGGTCTGTGTCAGCTTGCCCGAGGCAGAGTAGGTAATATCATAATAAGAAGTGCTTGTTACGGGGTTGATGCTTGCCTTGCTGTCGGTTACCGTAAGGTTGAGCCTTGCGCCGCAGTAGACCTTAAAGGTGTACTTGGCGTCCTGAACGCCGTCGATATCCGCAAGCGTTACCTGGTTGGAGGGCAGGTTGGGGTTCATATTGGGCGCGAAGGTCGCCGTCGCCGTAAGGTTGGCGTATGTCACATACTCCATGTTGAAGTTTGTCAGCGACAGGCTGCCTGACTGCCACTTGAACTGCGGGTGAACCTCTACCTTTACCTCATAAACCCTGTATACTACCGCGCGGAACTCCTTGTCTGACTTAATAGTATATTCTAAGGTATCAAGCACGGGCTCGCCGGTGGGTGACACCGAGTTGCTGCTAAGCACAAAACCGCTGTCGCCCTCGTTGATGTATCTCCAGGCGCCGTTCTCGTAAACCTGATATCCGGCGAAAACATACTTTTCGGACGCGGCGGGATCCATGAAGAACCTGAACCTTGCCTCTACATTGTAGTTATGTATGGCGTTGTTGTCCTTTACGATGTTGTTGAAGGTACGGGTAAGCGAATACGCGGGCACTATCGTCACGCCGCCCGTGGTAATCTTTTCAACCATAGGCACGCCGTACGGGTCGGACACAAGCACATAGTCGTTGCCCACCTTTTCGTATTCGTACAGGTAGGTATTAATCACGCTGGTATGCGTATTTATTACGGTGTTGTAGTACACATAGAGTATTGCTCCCGTGCCCGTGAAGTCGTGATAATCGAGGTAATCGATATAATTGCCCGAGGGCACGAAGGTAAGCTGCGGGCTCTTAAGGATGCTTTCGTGGGCGGGGTTGCTCCTCACATACTCCGCGATAATCTGGCCGGCTGCGCTCTTTATCGTGATATCGGTTATGCTGTAGCCTTCGGTTATCTGCTGGAAGATGGTGAAGTTGGAGTTAAATTCCATTCTCGAGTTGGAAAGCGACAGCGCCAGGGCGATATCGAAATCGGTTTCGACGCCGTTAATGAATGTCCTGATCGGGAAGGTATTTATATCGAACTCGGCGCTTACCGTGAAGTTGGGCCTGCCGTTTATCACAAGCGAATCGATAATCATCCTGCCCGTGCTGGTGTCGGTGGTGTACCTGTATACCAGCCTGGGGGCACCCTCTATCACCCTCGAAACCTTCTCATACTGGACATCGGATATCGTCCTGCCGTTAATAACAAGGTTCTCGAGATGGTAGCCGTAATCGGCTGTGAACTCTATCGTGATACGGTCGTAATGGTTTACCGTACGCGGGATTACCACGGTCGAGCCCGTCTGGGTATCGTTGTTTACCTCAACCTTGGAGATGTTGCCCCTGCCCGAGGTGCTCATCGTGACATTGTAGGTCTTAATCTCGTAGTTTACGGTCACGGTTATCGCACCCGTAGCCTCGGATATCCTGTAATAATAATGCCCGTAGCGGGGGTCGTACAGGGTAAGCGCGTCTACGCTGTTAACTATGGTGTTCACGACGCCGCGCACCGTGCGCATCGTCACGGTTACATTCTTAATCTTGTAGCCGTCTATGGGCATGAAGTAAATGGTTACGCTGTCTTTATACCTGAAGCCAGAGTAGACATACCTTCTCTGGTCGGTGGGTACGGTGGACATCTGCAGGGGGTTGGAACCCGGCCATGCCGAGGGCTTGGAGAAGTAAGCGGCCTCGCCTGCCCTGCCCTCGTTCACCACGATACCGGTTACGCTGTCCTGCATATAATCCAGCACCTCGAAGGATTCCATAAACCCTCCGTCGAAGGTCATGTCGTAGGGTATCCTCTCGGTATCCATCGAAAGCGCCTTGTCGGACTTGATGTTAAACAGGGTTATCTCGTACTGCGTGCTGGCGTCGTTAAGTGTCGTCCTTCTGGCGTTGGCAAGAAGGGCGGCGTCCGCCGTGCCGTTAACGAGTATGGCGTTCAGTTTGTAGCCCGCGTAGATGTTAACGATAACCGTGCAGTCGGAATCCCACGGCACCGTGGCGTTGCCCGCGACCATTGCGGAGCCGCCGTCGAAGAAGGCTATCGACACAAGGTAGTAATGGATCGAGAAGCTTACATGCCCTCTGGTCTGCCCTTTGACGATATGCTGGGCGGTATTCTCGGTATCGGGGTTGGAGATATACTGCTGCGAATTATCTATTGTGAGGTAATCTATTTTATAACCATAAGAATTATAGTTAGGTGTCGCGGCAAACTTGACAACGGTATTGTAGGTAACCGTTATGTAGTTCTGGTTGAAGCCCACAACAACGCCGTCGGGGGTTTGGATGGGCAGGACGGGGCTTGCCATGCCGGGCTTCCAGAGCAGGATGTTGTCGCTCGAGTAAATTGCCAGCTGCCCGATGTTGGAGTTAATCTGGCTGTCGCTAAGGTTTGTCGTAAACGACACCCTGTGCGTGGTTATCGTGTAAACCGCCGCGATACTGATATCGTTGGTAAGGCGGCCCGTATAATTGTTGTTCCTTAGCGACGAGAGCGCCGCGCCGTTGCCGTTAACCGAGAAGGCGGTTATCGAGTAGCCGTCGCCGGGTACGCAGCGAACAACAAAATCCAAACCTCTCTCGTAATACTCGACATTGTTGATCCTTTCGACTATTACCTCTTTGCCGGGCGAGTAAGGATTGCTGAATTCTATGCTTATCGGCCTCTCCACCTCGGGGATATACACCGAGCCCATCGAGTTATACTCGTGGCTTAAGCTGTAGGTGTATTTCTCCTTTATGAACTCGACATACACGCTCTGTATATCGAAGTTAAGGGCGGGCAGGATATACATATCGTTGTTTACAAGCGACCTCAGGGGCAGCACCTTGGGCTCCGAGCTTGTGGTGTCGTTGGGGTCGTAATATGTTATCGCCGCGGTGTCATAGTCGATGATGTAGCCGTCGTACCTTTCGGGCAGGAACTGGAACCTTATGGGCGTGCCGTGCGGTATGCCCTTATAGGTCTGCACCGTCATGAGGTACTCGTCGGTGTCGTTCACCCTCACCGTCTCGAAGGGCGAGAAGTTGGAGAGGTTCACCGAGCCGAAGGATGTGTTGTTAATATGCACATCGCGGAAGTTAAGGCTCTTGTTCTTAAGCTTTACAATGATGGTGTATTCGTTAATTTCGTACACTACCCTGATATGCACATTGCCCGTTATGCCGTTGCCGGCTGGGCCTTTGTATTGATAGGTAATGCTGCGGTTGTTGTTGGGCGAATACAGGTCGAGCTTCCACTCCTCGGGCCTGATGAGCTGGCCGTTTATATACAGGGCGCTTATGTGCGTACCCTGGCTCTTGTCGGCCTGCATATAAATTTCGAGGTTTTGCCCGGCGTAAAGCTCCAGCCCGTTGCCGTCCGAATAAATGCCGCCCTCGGTGCGAACAAGGGTTGTGCCGCCCCACGAGCTTACGATGGTTACGCCGTACACATTGGGCGAGAAGCCTATCTCTATAACCGTGTTCTGGGTTATGAGAAGCCTAAGCTCTCCCGCTATGCACTTCTGTATGGAGCCGTCTATAACCCTCTTGTTGAGCTCGAAGGGGTCGTAAACTATGCCGTTTACTTTAATATAGGATATAAAATGATTTTCGTCGGCCTCAATGGGAATATCCACATAGGTGCCGTAGTTAATTCTGTCTTTGCCTACCTCGTACTCGTCGCTCACCCCGCCGTTGCCGTTAATGGTTACCGAAAGCGAGAAGGTAAGTGGGGCGAACTCGACCGAAACATACAGGCCGTCGCTCATCTCGGCGTAGGTATAGCCCATGGTGTCCACCACATAGTCGGTTATCCTGTCGGGGCCCGCCGAATTAAACTTATCAAGTTCGACATTGCTTAAGATGTTGGGGTTGGATCTGCTGCCTATGGCGACATAGGACACCTTGTAGCCCGTAGCGGCGACTATCCTTATGGTTACGAGGTCGCCGTACACAAAAGAGTTAGCCGACGCGCTAAGCATGCCGTGCGTGTTGCGCAAATCAAGTATCACGGGCAGCTCGTTGGGCTCGAATATTGCCTCGGCATAAATATCGCTGCTTACGCCTTCTATGCGGTATACGCCGTTTGCCGATGGCGTTACTATCCTGCCGTTAACGGCAAGCTGCTTAAGGATGTAGTTGTTGTTTACGGGCAGGGCGGTTAGTTCTAACTTGCCGTTTTCTTCAATAAGCCCGTCGGTTATGTCTACCATAACCTTTATGTTGTCTATCGTGGTTTCCCTGCGCGCCGTCAGGGTGCCCCTGATGGGGTCGGCTTTGAGGACTACATTATAGTAGTTTAGCGGCATCTGGGGCTCTTCGGGTTGCCCGTATCCGGGTTCATCCTCGGGCACGGGAGGCTCAAGCACGACGAAAATCTCGGCGTCGCCCGTCACCCTCTCTATTTCGAGGGTTATGGTGCCCGATTGAGGCACTACCGCCCTAACGGTGTCGGGGCTTTCCGCGTACAAATTGGACGGGGCAAAGTGGTCGGACTCGCTGTTGTAGTATACCGTTACGGTGTACAAATCGCCGTGCGTCAGGGTCGTCGCCAGATAGGCGGCCTCGACGCCGTCTATATAGACATCGCCGCGCGCGTTAACAACCCACAGCTTAACATCGTAGGTGGCTATGCGGCAGTTTACGGTAACCGAATATCCCGTCTCTATGTTGTCCAGAGCTATGGTGTGCGATTTCGCGTTGAAGGAAACGCTAAGCCATTCGCCAAGAATTATGCCGCCGGCGGAGTCGCGCACCTGCTGCTCGGTCTGCACCAAAATACTCTCTATTATGTAGCCCTCGGCGGCGTTAACGGTAAACACCCTGCTCGTGAGGGCTTCCATCTCTAAGGTATAGGGAAGGCGCTTTGTTACGGAAATCTCGTTGTCAAGATATGTAATGCTCGCGAACTCGCCCGAAACGCCGTTTTCGGTGTTGGCGAAGTTTACGGTGTAGCGGCATCTCCGGAACTCTACATTTACATAGACATCGCGCTCTATGTTCTCGAGCATGATATTTACATCCTGCGAAACGCTGCTCATCACCGTCTCTATCTCGTTTACATAGCCGGGAGCCGTCGTGTCGGCGGAGGGGTTGGTGTAGGAGTAAGCGTAAATATAGTATGTCGGGCTGGTCGAGGCTGCGACATAAATTGTGCTGCCCTTGGCTACCGACAGATTTGTAAAGCTTACATTGCCCACGCCCTCTTTGGTTACATTTACATAATAATATACGGGAGCGAACTCGACATCGATGTTCTTGTCGGAGGAAATAAGCTCGAATACAAGCACGAAGGTCGTCACCCTCATATCGTTTTCTATGGGGCGGTCGGTTTCGCTGCTTACCGATTCCAGCTGGGATACAAGTATGCCTGCCGGCGGATGGTACGGATCTATCCTGACGCCGTTAACCGTGAGGTTCTTTATATAGTAGCCGGGGTTCGCCTCGAAGGCGACGAAGGGCGAAGTGCCCATGTTTACGGTCTGCGCCTCGTAGCTTATGGTGCCGTTAAGCATACCGGCGGGCAGGTCTATCCTAAGTTCTATGGGGCGGTACTCTACCTCGACGGTAACCGCGTCCCTTATGTTGTCAAGCACGAGGGTATACGAATACTCGTTCTGCCCGAGGTCGGTGATAGGCACGCCCGAAACCCTTAGGTTATAAATCCTGTAGTTTTCGGGGGCGATTATCCAGATCAGCTTGCTCTGGCCGATGTTTACGCTGAATTTAATTTCGGCAAGGGTGCTGAAGCCCAGTTCGTCATCGTATTTGATGCGCCCTCTCTCGCCCTTGTCGTTGGCTACATTGTTTATGGTAACAGTCGCCTGAGCGGCCTCGAAGTTTACGACAAACTCGTAGTCCTCGAGGACGGGGGAGCTGATGTCGTACTCGAACACGCGCACGAAGGGGTCGCCTTCCTCGCCGCCCGTTATAACAAGCGGGGCGCCGTTTACGGTTATGCTCTCGATATGGTAGCCGTCACCCGCCTTAAATCTGAAGCGGTAATCGCCGGTGGCGTCCATTCTGAAGGTGCCCGGCACATCGTTTTCGGCGCCGTTAACCATTCTTACGACGGAGCCTGAGCCTCTCACGCTAATATTGAGAGTCTTTTGGATTACCCTGAACACGGGCACGACATTTATGTTTTTGGTTACCTTGTATGTATGGTCTACAAGCTCGTCGGTGGCGGCGCCGCCCGAGTCGGCAACATACCAGCCCACGAAGTTGTGGTAAGCCTTATAAGGCTCGCGCCCGGGGTAAACGCCCGTAAGCGGGCCGCCCAGCGGGTCTTGATAGAGTATGGTAAGCACAAGGCCGCCCCTGTCGTCGTCATAGAAGGTTTCGCTTCTGCCCGTCTTGGGGTTGTACCATTCTATGTTGCGGAACTCGGAGTCCTCGTTGTCGGCTTTCATGAATACTACGGTAAACACCTTCTTTTCCCAGAAAGCGATTAGCGAAGTGGGGGTGGCGAAGGTGTCTTCGTTGGATACGAATCTTACTGGGTATCCCGTTTCGGGATTGAAGGGGGTGCCCGCCACATACCAGCCCTTGAACAGATATCCGGGCTCTTTGAGGTAGTCGGGGCATTCCTCGCTTTCGAGATAGTCGTCCCTGGTGTCTTCGTCAAAATAAAGCTCGGGCCAGACATTAAATTCCCGCCCGATGGGTACGCCCGCCTCCAGTTCTATCGAAGGCAGGGTAATGCCCATCGAAGAAAAGGTTATGGTGCTTGAATTGTATTCGAATACGGCGGTTATGTACAGCTCTTCGGTTATCGCCGTGGGGGTAAATGTCAGCGTGTACTCTTCGGAAGCGCCCGTCCTGGCAGCTACGAAGGGCATGAAGTTGTTGGGCGAGCCTATGGCGTAATTAACCTCGCCGCCCTCTTTATCGAGGAACTCTGTGCGGTCGTAGGCTTGTATAGACCAGCCTTTGAAAGACCTGTAGGGGTTGGGCTCGATTCTTATTATCGAGGTTTCGGTTTTGGGGTAGTAGGCTTTAAGGTCTTTGGCGAAGCCCAAAGGCCTGCCTTCTTTGTCCTGCGTAAAGGAGAGGTAAATGTCTGTGGCGAACTTTTCGTAAATCGGGTATATGTTGGTGTCTTTGGTGATGTGAGTGTAATCCTCGCTCCAGCCAACAAGCACATGGCCGTACTTGTACATCTGGGGCTCCTCTGCACGGGGCGCCCTGGTAGGGGACTCGTTATGGAAAACTATTTCTTCCCTCGCCGTCGTGCCGTCGGGATAGTAGAAGACAACCGTGTACTTCTTTTTCTGGAAGGTGGCGGTTATCACCATATCGCGGGAGACCTGCCTGTCGGTACGCTCGGCCCTGGGGTTGCCGTCCGACCACCTCAGGAACTCGTAGCCTTCGTCGGGCACGGCAACAACGGTTGTGGCGTCGTATCCCGCGAACACCCTTTGCGAGGTGTCGCCGCGGATAATGCCGCCCTGCCCCGCCACATACTCTATCTTTTTGGCGGGGGAAACAACCTTGTAGGTTACCCTCTGCTGGTATCCGCCTATGTTGAGGACGACATTCTCGAGGAGCTGTTCCTTCGAGGTATCCAGCCCGGAGGGGAGGGCTTCCTTAAGGGAGAACTTGGATTGAGTGCCGTCGGTGTACTTAACGGTGACATAAACCTGAGATAAGTCGGCCCCCACACCTATGAGCCCGTCGTTGTCGGGAACGATGGCCTCTATTTGTTTGTTTACGGGCGGTTTTTCGACTGTATACTTCGGAAGTATAATGGCCGAAACGCCGATCGCAACCAACGCAAGTACGCATACAGTTATCAGGCTGATTTTCATAATTCGGGTGTCTGTGTAATGCGATGCCTGTGCTTTGCGAATACCTTTACTCATGGTAAGCCTCCTCTTAGGGCATAGTTTGCCCCCTCTGTAACCCTAAGGCATTTGTATTATATTATAATTAAAATGCGCCATCAACCCGATTTACTATAATTTATCTTTAAGATTTATTTATCTAAGTTAGGCAGACGGTTTTTGAGCACCTGCCGCGCCCTCGCGATGCACAAAGTTTCGGGCGGGACATCCTCTGTCACCGTGCTTCCCGCGGCTATGTAAGCGCCGTCGCCTATCGTTACCGGGGCAACCAGGTTTGAGTTGCACCCTATAAACACTTTCTTGCCCACCGTCACGCCTCTCTTCTTTTTGCCGTTGTAATTTGCGAACACCGCCCCGCAGCCTACATTGGTTTCCGCGCCCACCGTCGAATCCCCTATGTAAGCGAGGTGGGCGCATTTTACGCCTTCCCCAAGCACGGAATTTTTTATTTCCACAAAGTCCCCCACCCTGCAGCCGTCGCCTATTACGGCGCCTTTCCTCAAACAGGCGAAGGGCCCTACCGTGCAGTTTTTGCCTATAACCGCGCCCGCAGAATAGGTCGAGCGTATCTCTGTATTCTCGCCGACCACCGTGTCCGTGAGGTCGCAGAAGGGATAAACTACCGCACCGCGGCATATCTTAGTATTGCCTTTAAGCACCGTCATCGGGCAGATAACGGCGCCCTCCTCAATGACCACTTCGGGGTCTATGTATACATTCGGGGGCAAGTTTCGGCGAATATTTACGGAAGGGTTGCTATTCTTATTTTCCTCAATTAGGGCATCCGAAATAAGGTTTTCAGGTTTCTTTTCTTTACACATTGCCCAGCCCTCCGAGTATGCAAAGCCTCGCCTTGGCAACCGCGAGATACGCGGCGGCTTGGGTAGGCGCCTCGGCCATTATGCGGATTTTGGGTTCGGTGCCGCTCGGGCGCACCACAAGCCTTCCCCCGCTCTCGCGCTGTATAATTTCCAGCATAGGGGCAAACTCCTTTTGCCTCGCCTTGTACTCCGCCACCTTCTCGTGAGTGGTGAGTATGTCCCCGCTCGTCTGCGGGTAGTCAGTTATGTCGTCGTAGGCGTTTACCCCCTTGGCCGAGTCGCAGGCTAAAAGCACGGCTCCCGCCAGGACGCCGTCGCCCGTGTTCTGGTATCTGGCGATTATCACATGCCCGCTTGCCTCGCCGCCGAGCTCGGCCTGAAGCCTCTTCATTTCGTAGGCAACATACTTATCCCCCACGCTCGTGCGAACGAACTTCAGCCCCGAGCGCAGCACGGCGTCCTCAACCCCTCGGTTGGACATTATCGTACCGACTATCGTTTTTTCGCTCAGTTCCCCACTTTCCAGAAAGTATTTGGCGGTTATGTACACCATGTGGTCGCCGTCCAACACCCTGCCGCCGCAGTACGCCACTACCCTGTCGCCGTCGCCGTCAAAGCAAAATCCCGCGTCATATTTCCCTTTCTTCGCAGCCTCGATAAACGCCTCGGGAGCCGTAGCGCCGCAGCCGTCGTTTATCTTTTCGCCCCCGACATCGTTAAAAATGACATCCGCAACGCATCCTAAGGCCTCAAAAAGCCGTGGAGCGACGAAAGAGGTTGCCCCGTTGGCCGTATCGAGAAGAACCCGTTTCGGCGAAATTCGGGGCTTCAGAAGCGCCGAGAAGTGCCTTACATAATCTCCCTCACCGTCGGCGGGAGTTACCGAGCCCCCCTTTTTCCTTCTCGGCTTGTAACCGCCGTCTATAATTTCCTCGATTTTTTCCTCAAGTTCCTCGGTTATCTTGCGGCCCTCGCTGTCAAAAAACTTTATGCCGTTGTACTCGGGCGGGTTATGCGAGGCGCTAACCATAACGCCCAGATCGGCATTGTATTTTCTCACGCAGAATGCGAGAACGGGGGTCGCCGTCATCCCGACAGTAATAACTTTTATGCCCGCCGCGGCGAGCCCTTCCGAAAGTATTTTTTCGATAATCACTCCCGACGGTCGGGGGTCGCGCGCGATTACGACTTTGGCGTCACTTTTTATTGCCGCCACCGCCGCGCACACTCTTTTCAAAAATTCCTCTGTAAAGAAATCCGCCTTTCTTCTTATGCCGTCCGTGCCGAAATACTTCATAAAAAACCACCCTTGAAAAAGATTGCGCCGCCGTAATCGGGGCGCATACCATTGTATGCGCGAAATTTTGCCTTCGGTGTATAAAGTTATTTCGGGAGCGCAAAAACCGAAAGAGCGGGCGCACGGCACCCTTCAACCGTATTGTACATCGGTTTTTTGGAAACGCAAGCAAACTTGCCATACTTCCGGCAAAAAAGACACGAAAAATTTTTTCGCAAAAAAAAGCCCCTTCGGGCTTCTGAAGTTTTGCGCGCAAAGAGTAAAAGGGTATTATTCGGCGGTTTTTTCGCCGTGCTTTTCCACGAGGCCTATTATCCCAAGCACGGCGTTTTTGTTAATCTCCACAGCCTTTTTGAGCTTTTCGGCAAACGAGGTTTGCGCCTCGTCGTTGCCGCCGTCGGTTATAGTGCGTATTACGCCGAAGGGCACGCCCGCCATATAGGCTACCTGCCCTATCGCGCCCGACTCCATGTCGCAGGAGGAAGCGCCGAATTCTTTTGCGATTTTTCGGGCAATTTCGCCCGAGGCGATAAACTGGTCGCCGCTGGCGATTACGCCCGTTTTTACGCCGTTTAATTTGCTCTCGCAGAGTTTTACGAAGCCTTTGTCGGCGTCGATGTAGACAACGCCCAAACCGCTTATATAGCCCCTGGGGTCGCCGAAAGCCGTGGTGTCGATATCGTGTTGGACAACCTTCTCGGCGACGAATACATC
>DGDU01000013.1:0-32135 GCA_002385605.1 Christensenella sp. UBA3944 | reverse complement strand
ATAAGCGTGGCGGTGTAGGCGGCATTAACCTTGCCTATGCCGCTTAGCGCCATAACAAACTTGATGCCTTTATATTCGCATTCGTAAATCGTCTTGCCTCCGTAGCGCAAAGAAACCGCGCTGTCGACGGTTTCGAGAAAGGCTTCCAATTCCTGGGGCATTGCGATAATGAGGGCAATCATACTACTTCTCGCTTAGTATCTGCAAAACGCGGGCGATTAGTTCTTTTATTTTGGCGTCCGCAAGCCCGAGGCTGGAGGCGGACTCGCCCTTAGCGAGAGGTAACTCGGCAAGCCCGAGCTGGTTGGGTGTAAGGTTAAGAAGCACGACGACAACCGCGGTGATAACAGCTATCATAAGCAAAATGGCTATCGCCGCCGCAAGGCAGCCCGAGCCCTCTGTTCTTCGTTTGGCCATAAAGAGTTCTCCTTGGTGTAAGCTTCCGTTTTTGGCGGAAAAGGAAAATTTCTTACGCTTTTTAATATACACTATCGGACGCCGTTTTGCAAGGCGTTTGGCTAGCAAACATCGTAATCGCCGTCGCCGCCGCCGTTGTCGTCGGGAGGCTGGGGCAGGCCGCTTTGCAGCCTCTCATACAGCTCGAAATTCTGCGGGACGGGCTCGCCGGGCTTTACCTTGGGCTCCCTGCCCGCGAAATTGTAGCCTATTATGTAACACTCGTTGTTTATCTTCATGCCGTTGCGCTCGGTAAGGGCGTTGATGAAGTCTATCATCGAGCCCGCGCGCCCGCCTATATTGCTTAGGGGCAGCGTGGACAGGATGATGTTTTCGTCCTTTATTGTTATCTTGTCCTTGTCGGGCTTGAAAAGGGCGCCTAGTATGAATATACCCATGCTGCCGTAGCGGTCGCCGTTTTTGTCTGTATAGAACAGGTGCGCCATCTTTTCGCTCTTTATAAGCTCGGCTATGCTGTCGTTTACCAGGTTATTGAGGGCCACGGGGTCCACATAGGCGCTTAAGAAGTCCATCTTGTCGATGTTGAACACATTAAACGCGGGGGCGATTTGAGCTTCGGTCTTCCAGTTGTAGATTTCGAGGAAGCCCTCCACGACAAACTCGGGCACGACGCTTTTGTTAAATTCATCGGGGTTAAATTCCGCCGACACTATTATGCCCGCGGGGCCCTCGCTCATCTTAAAGACATTGTTCCTAAGGGTTACCCTCACTCCCGAATTGGCCTCTTCGCTGGTGTAAGCGGTGGTTATGGCGTGTTTATAGTTGTCGCCGAGTATGCAGCCCTCGACAAGGGTGTCTTTGGAACGCCCGATTGCTATGCCCGTGTGCAGGTTGCGGGCAACGATGTGCCTGAACACGACTTTGTT
The DNA here is from genome assembly GCA_002385605.1 of Christensenella sp. UBA3944. Classification (GTDB taxonomy): domain Bacteria; phylum Bacillota; class Clostridia; order Christensenellales; family DTU072; genus Firm-09. Next base: position 30,792 of record DGDU01000013.1, on the reverse strand, counting down.
GGGCATCCGGATGTTGTCTAAGCCCACATGGGTGGCCTTTTCGTATTCCGCCCGCCCTTCCAGGACTATATCCTCAACCACGAGGGTGTCAAGGCTGTCGTAATGCCAGGGGTCCTCGTCATAGGAGTAAAAGAATATCCTCGAGGTGTCCTCTTTGTTTTCGCATTGCCTTACCTCGGCGGATACTTTGAAACCGTTGCCGTAAAGGCTGTTGTTGAGGCGCACCTGGTAGTGGCTGTCTATGCTGTCCTGAAGCACGAGGATATTGGTTTTGCTGTCGTTGGCGCGTATAAGCTGGTCGAAATTATATACATTTATGGCGTTGTCCGAAAGCATATTGAAGGTGAAGCTTCTTGTTACTCCCGTGGGTTTTCCGTACGCCATTGCGCTCGCGGTGACGGTAACCTTGCGCCCCCTGGCGGCGTCCTTAAAGGTTATAAGCCCTTCCTGCGAGATTTCGGCTTTGGATTGGTCGTCTACGCTCCAGACGACATCGTTGTGCGCGCCCGCGCTTATCTTATAGGTTGGCGTGAGGTTGTAGTTTTCGTCGAACCAATACATTCCCCATACCCTTGTGAGTTTTATGCCCAGCCTGGCGTCGGCGGGCGAAAGGCTTAGGTTGAGCACGGCGGGGTTGTCTTTGACCCTGAAAGTCTTGGTTTTTGTTTCGCCCCTGTATGTAGCCGTAACCGTGGCTTCGCCGCCTTTTTGGGGCACCAGGACATTGCCCTCAACTCTTAATATTTCGGGGTTGTTGGAAACAAACCTTACGCTTGTTATCTCGGAGCTGTCGTTATAGTCGAGGTTTTCGGCCCATATGAAGTACGGGGCAGACCTCGTGTAAAGTGTATCCAGGCTGTCGCCGAAGCCCCAATCGCCGCTTTGGCAAAAGCCTATCTCGATTTCTATGCTGTTGGAGCCGTCCGAAACGACATAATGGGTATAATCTATCTTGCTTAGCGAAACGGAGTCGCCCAAAATGACATTGGCGTAAAGCCACCCCGCGGTAATCTCGCTTGAGGTATAAACCTTGCTTTCCTTTACGAGCGCGCCCGAGGCGTCCACAAGCACGCTGTCGCTGTGGGTTTTGCCCAGTTTATCCACAGCCGAAACGCTGACATACGCTTTGCCGCGGCTTACGGGGCGCACAAGGCCGTTTTTGGAAACTTTAAGGACGGACTTGTCCGAGCTTTTCCAGGTTAAATTATGCCCATCGAGGGCGACCACGGGAGACACGGCGACGAAAAGCCGCTTTTCGGCGAGGATCCTTACTTCCTCGACCTCGCTGCCGCTTTCGTCATAGATGCTTATGCCCGTAATCTCCCTCGTGTTTATGACAAACACAAGATAGCGGGTGACATTTACATTGGCCGCCGCCCTTATGGTTACGCTTACGGCGCCGGGGGTTTCGGGCACAAGAAGGTATTTGTCGGTGCCCTCCTGCCTGCGGAAGGAAAGCCTGCCGTCGCCGCTCTCTTCGTCTATGTCAAATTCCAGGCTGTCGTCCTGCACCAGGACGGGGCCGACCTCGATTATTATAAACCTTTCCTTGTCGGTGATTTCGAGCTTTACCTCGTCGCCGTCCGACAGTTCGGCGCCGTCCTCCTCGAAAATCCTTATCGTTTCGGGAAGGGGCGAGGTGGCGATGGCAATAATGGTGGAAGCCGCGGTTATGGCGACCACTATGATAATGGGGATTATGAAGATTACGCCTAACAGGAATTTTTTCATTTATTCTCGTTATTTGCCTTTATTTGTTTTTTTGGTCGCCGTTTACGAGGCGGTCGTAAAGGGCGAAATCCTGCGGGATGGAGTCTCCCGGCTTGTATCTAGGTTCTTTGCCGCCCGAGAAGTCGTAGGACAGCAAATAGTTGGGATGGAATATCGTCATGTTAAGGTAGCGCATGGTTAGCGCGTCTATGCCTCTCGCTATAAGCCCTAAGGAGCTTCTGTCGTTTGGCCACGCCACGGGAAGGACGGTTAACGCGGGGTCCTCGATGGTAAAGAAATTCTTGTCGGGCTTGGTGTACATTCCCAGCACAAACACGCCCGCGCAGATGTACTGCTGCCCGTCGGAAGCGTTGGTGTACAGAAGGTGCGACATGCTGGGCGAGGTAAACAGCTCCTCGAGGCGCTCGGCAAACAGCGCCATAAGGTTATCGGGGTCTACAAAAGATGCTATACCCGAAAACACGCTTTTGTCAAGACCGGTGACAAGGCTCGTCGTTTCCTTAGTCGTTTTCCAGTTTGTTATATCCAAAAAGCCTTCGACGGTAAATCTCGGCATGTAATTTTTGTCGAAATCCTCGGGGTCGAACCTGTTAATGGCAAGCAGTATTCCCGGCCCGCCGCATTGCTTTATTACGGTGTTTTTGATTGTGAAGAAATAATCGGGCTGGGTATCCTTTTTGATGTCGATGGCGGTGGTGGCCGAATAGCCCAGTATGCAGCCCTCGATAAGAACATTCTTAACCTTGTTAAGCTTTATGCCCGTATTGCAGAACTGAATTACGGAGTACTTGAACTCGACGGGGTTTGCCATATCGGTAATGATAAACACAGAGCCCCTGTCTTTGCTTTGCTCGTAGCTTTCGGCGGCTTCTATCCAAAGGTCGTTAAAGACAATCTTCTTGGTGGGATCGGTAAGGCGCCCGCTCTCGAACCTGAATATGCCGTTGTCGTTTAGAGTTTCGAAATGCGTGGCGTCTATATAGAAGCCGTTGCCGTATATGCTGTTGGCGAAGTGGGTATTAAGCCTCTCCAATTTGATGTCGTTTTGAATGACTATGTCGTTTTGCGATGTATCCGCAACATAAGCAAGCTCGCCGTAGTTATAGACATTAACCGATTGGGTGTCGGGTGCGAGGTTGAAGGTGAACTCGCGGTAGATGGGCGTCGCGTAGTTGTTAACAAGAACCGTCGCGCGCACCTTGACGCTTTTGCCCGCCGCTTCGGGGTTGAAGGTTATCAGGGCGTCCTGGTCTATTTTCGCGTATTCTTCGTTATCCGTTTCCCACCTTAAGTCGGCGCTGCCCGCGGCAAGCGAGCTTCCGAACCGGAAGGTGTTTATGTATTGCCTGTCGGGGGTAAGCCAGTTGAGCCCCCAGATTCTGCTTCTTTGCACGCCCTTCTTCGCGTCGGACTCGCCGAACATTAGGTTAAATGCGTAGGGGCGCTCTTTTACCGTGACTTGCATTACCGTAGTCTTGCCGCCGTAATTCGCTGTAATTTCCGCCGTGCCCGCCTTTAGGGGGACAATCATGCCCGCCTCGGGGCGGTACTCGAGGACAGAGCCGTCGCTTACCGAAAACTCCGCCTCCAAGGCTTGCCCTCTCTGTGTTATGTCGGCGTAGGCGAAGCCGATGTAATACGGGCCGTTGTTGGTGTACATGACGGCGAGGCTTTCCTCGAACACGCCCTCTCCCGCGGCGCAGGCGGTTACCTTAAGCGGAAGGCTTACGCCGCCTTCTGAAACAATATATTCGCCGCCGCCCAAGCTCTCTACCGAAGCCATAGGCGAAAGCACGATATTAGATTTTATCCAGTCGAGGCTAAGCTCGGATGCGCTCTTTATGGTTGAGGCTTTGAGGAGCGCCTTGCGGGCGTCTACCGTTACCGATTTACGGTGGGCATTGCCCTTCTTGTCGGTCGCGGTGACGGTAACCGCCGCGACACCTCGCTTAAGCGGGGTTACAAAGCCGTTGGGCGATACTTCTAAAATCTGCGGGTCGCCGCTCGTCCACCTTAGCGTTTCGTACACAAGGGCGTCCATGGGGTTTATGTCGCAATAAAGCTGGGCGGGGGCGTAAAGCTCGACGGCTTCCACGGTGCCGCCCTCGGTATCGTAAACCTTGATTTCCTTTATGACCTCGGCCTTAACCACCACCGTGACGGTGCGGCTTACGCTTATGTTGTTGGCTGCGTAAATGGTAATCTGCACGACGCCGCTCTTAAGGAGCCCGTACTCGTCGTATACCGGCACGAGGCGGTAATGGTTTGTGCCTTCCTTGCGCTCTAACTTTAGATCGCCGGCGCCCGGCAAGTCCCTGTTGATTTCGTAGATTATCTTCTGGTCGGTAATTGAGGGGTATAAGTCGATTATGAGATATTGGCTGTCGTCGTTGCCGTCGATATAGAAAATATCGTTTACATTCTGCTCTATTACCTCGTTAAGGCTGTTGCGAAGCTCTATTCTGCTGGCATTTACGGGATGAGTGAGCGCAATAATACGCCCTGTGGCCGTAATCGCCAGCACGATGATGATCGGAATCAGAAAAATTATGCCGATAAGGAATTTTTTCATTGTTTTCTCGCTGTTTTGAGCTTCCTTTTGATTTTTCTTTCGGGTTCGGACATATTTGCCCGGTTGCCTGTTTTGCGCTTTTTGGGCTACCACAACGCGCTATTTATCTGATTTTCGCGCCTTTTGGGACCCCTGTTTGCGCGGGTCCGCGCGGCGTTCGCCTTCGGGTTATCTCGCTATGCGGTTGTACGCCTTTTCCATGCCCGCGTAGTAGGAAATTATGCTTATGATGAGGAAAATGGCGGCTATAACCGAGCAGACTATCATTACAAACTGCTGTGTGGCGATGTAGGAAAGAACCATCGCGATCATGCCCTCCAGCAGGGCGATTACGAAGCCTAAGGCTACCGCCGAAGTGGTGTTGGGAGAGTTGCTTACCACTTCGCCCTCGCCCGAGAGGTTGAACTGAGGCTTGTTTATGTCGAATCGCATGGCGAACAATGTAAGGGTTATCGCCGCCGACTGCACGATGCCGAGCACCCACAGGCCGGTGAAATAATCCATTTGCCCTGTGCCCACAAGTATGCCGATACAGATAAGGTTGGCGGCGAATGACACTATCATGTACATAAGGAACTTTATGCCCATCTGCCGCTTTATGGACACGGGCAGCACCTTGGTCTGGTAGAAGTTGCGCCCCTCGCGGCTAACCGATGTCGAGGCGAAAGAAGTGATTATCGTCATAAAGATGAGCATAACCAGCAAGGTGAGCCCCAGAGAAATCTGGTCGCCCAAATCGTTTTGCCCTATTTGCGTAGCTATCTTGTTGCAGAAATACACCATTACGGGCATTGAGCAGGCCATAACAAAGTATTGGAAACCGTAGTTTACCGACCTGAAAACCTGCACGAACTCTTTGCGAAGCAGGGCTCCGTTAAGGCTTCTTACCCTTATGCGGGTCTTGCGCCTGAAGGCGCTGCCTTCTACTTCTATATTCTTAAGAAGGGTTTTTTGGTACAATTTCGCGATTACGGCAATCATGCCGGCGAGGAAAAACACCATAAGCGCGCCGAGGGTGAAGTAGGAAACAAAGAGGTTTTGCCTTAGGAGAAGGTCGGCGAAATACTTGGTGGGTATGAAGTTTTTGACGACTTCCTTTATGATGGCGACAACCTCTTCGGAAAAGACCGAAAAGCTGCTGTCTTTAAGGAATGTGACGATTTTGTCGAAAACGATCATATACACCGCGAAAACCAGCGACATAATAACCGACATGCCGATTATGAGTATGACGAACTTGTTGCGGATGCGGTTGGTAAGGTGCATCATGGGTATGGCGAGAATGTTGGAGAGGAAGAAGGGTATGAGCACCAAAAACACAATAACTATCGCGACCATATTATAGTACCCGGGAGGAACCGCAACGACATTGGCGTACGAGAATATGAAGGGCAGGGTGACCACTATGGTGGAGAGAAATTGGTTAATTATGAGAAACAGCGTTTTGGACACGAAAATCTGTGCGCCCGTGACGGGGAAGCGCATAAGGATTTCGTTGTCGCCCTTGTAATAAAGCACCTTGATTGTGCCCGAGGTGCCCGAAATTATGAGGTATACGAAAAGTATGGTGAACAAAAGGACAAGCGCTTCGTACGCCATACCCGCTTTGTCGAACATCCTGAACAATGTGGTGGCGCCGAAGTAGGCTATAAACAGAATGATGACAAAGAAAACGAGCGTGCCCGCGAGCTTAGCCCACGATTTGCCGCTCTTATACGAAAAATCGCCGAATTTGTTTTTGAATTCCAGCCTGAGCAGGGTGAAAATGTTTTTCATACGCTTGCCCCTACTTCTCCGAAGATACCGTTTCGCCGGCGGTTATTTTGAGGAAGGTGTTTTCCAGCGTTTCTTTGTTGCCCTTGACATGAAGGTCTATCACGCAATGCAGCTTGCCGTCGTTTATGATTGCTGCCCTGTCGCATATCTTTGCGACGAGGTCGAGGTTGTGGCTGGAGAAAAAGATGGTGTTGCCCGCTTCGCAATGCTCGCGCATCCTCTTCAGGATTTCTACCATCGACTGGGGGTCCAGGCCCATCATGGGCTCGTCCAGCACCCACAGCTTGGGGTTATGTATAAGGGCGCCGATTATACAGATTTTTTGCTTCATGCCGTGCGAGTAGGATTTTATCTGTAAATCGACGGCTTTTGTGAGGCGGAACTGCTCTAAAAACTTGTAAAGCCTCTCTTCTCTGTCCTTCTTGGGCACCCTGTAAAGGTCGGCTATGTAGTTTACATATTCGCCGCCCGTCATCTTCTCGTATACAGAGTGGTCGTCGGGCACATAGCCCATATTGAGTTTTGCGTTAATCGGGTCTTTGGCTATGTCGTAGCCGCATATCTTTATGCTGCCCGAGCTGAAGGGGTATATACCCGTAAGGCACTTTATGGTTGTGGACTTGCCCGCGCCGTTCTTGCCCAGGAAGCCGAATATTTCGCCTTCTTTGAGGGTAAGGTTGAGGTCTTCGACAGCGAATCTTTCGCTATTGAGATATTTCTTGTATAAGTGAGAAATTTCCAGCATTTTTTACTTGTCCGCCTATTTAATTAATATAAATAATACATACAAAGAGAGTATAACAATTATATGTATCTTTGTCAATAGTTTATAATTAAATAAATTATGGCAGCGCGGCGAAAAACAGCGATTGGTGTGCTTTTTTGAAACCTCGCGGGTTGATTAGCGCAAAAAAAAGCGGTATAATTAGCGGTAGGAATACAATAGCGTACCTTATTGCCCTCCGGGCATGGCAAATAACGGGTATCGAGGGAGAAAAATGAAAATTATCGTTGCAAAAAATTATGACGAACTTAGCGAAGCCGCCTACGGCGTGATTAAAGAAGTAGTTTTGTCCAACCCCCAAGCGGTTCTGGGGCTCGCGACGGGCTCGAGCCCTCTCGGGATTTACAAAAGGATGGCAGAGGAATGTACCGAAGGCAAGGTGTCTTACAAAGAGGTAAAGACGGTTAACCTCGACGAGTATGTCGGGCTGCCCCCAACACACCCGCAAAGCTACCGCTGGTTTATGAAAACCAACCTTTTTGACAAGATAGATGTCCTGCCCGAAAACACCCATGTGCCGAACGGCTGCGCCGCCGATCTCGCCGCCGAATGCAAACGCTACGACGAGCTTTTGGAAAAACTGCCCCGCAATGTCCAGCTTCTGGGCATAGGCAACAACGGGCACATAGCCTTTAACGAGCCCGGCTCGCCCTTTGACGGCGGCACCCGTATTGTCGAGCTGGACAAGTCCACCATAGCCGCCAACGCCAGGTTTTTCGAGAGCGAGGACGAAGTGCCCAAAAAGGCGATATCGATGGGAATCAAGGGGATTATGGCTTCCGAAAAGATAGTTTTGGTAGCCTCAGGCTCCAATAAAGCCGAGGCGGTAAGGGCAATGTGCAAGGGCCCCGTCACCGAAGCCTGCCCCGCGAGCATCCTTCAAAACCATCCCGATGTAACCGTTGTGCTGGACGAGGAAGCCGCAAGCAAGCTGTATTTTAAGCTGTGGTAACACTTTTTGAAAATCGATTGTTATAAAAAAGGGTTTCTGAAAAGAACCCTTTTGTTTTTATAATCTTTCGGAGTCGCAGTCCGAAGCGGCTTTTGGCTTTGGCCCTAAATACCTGTATAACCTGCATTCAATGCCCGCGTTGTACATTTTGCGGTTGCCGTCGGCCTTTTTGCCGAAGCAGCGCTCGAAATCGGGGTACGCGGTTATTGTGTAGAGGCTCCAGCCGTCCATGGAACGGTACAGCTTGCCGAAATCTTTATATAACTCGCGAAGCTCTCTTTCTTCCATAAGCCTCTCGCCGTAGGGCGGGTTGGAAATAATTACGCCGTACTTGTAGCGGGAGGATATCCCGCGCATATCCTTGGTTTCGAAATGGATGTATTTCTCCAGCCCTATGTTTTTGGCGTGGTGCATGGCAAGCTTTATCGCCTTGGGGTTTATGTCGAAGCCCGAAACGCGAAGCTTTTTGTCACGCTCTATTTTTTCCTCAGCCTCGCGCCTGCGCTTTTCGAGAAGCCCCCTTTCGACTAGACTTAAATCCTCGAAGGCGAACTTGCGGAAGTAGCCCGCGGGGATATTGAGGGCAGACATGGCAGCCTCTATCGGGATGGTGCCCGAGCCGCAAAAGGCATCTATAAGCGCCCTGTCGGGAGCCCAAACCGACAATTTTATGATCGCAGCGGCAAGTGTTTCGCGGATGGGTGCCTGCCAGACCAGGTCGCGGTAGCCCCTCTTGTGAAGCCCGTCGCCCGAGGTGTCCAGCAGGACGGAAACCTCGTCTTGAAAGAGATTAATCTCTATCCTTACAGCCGCCCCCGTTTCGGGAAGGGTGGCGTATTTTTTCTTAAGGCTTTCCACTATGGCTTTTTTGGATACGCTTTGTATGGAAGATACCGCCGTAAGCTTACTCTTCACGCTTTTGGCGTTTACGATTATGGCGGCGTCCCTTGGGATGATATCCGCCCAGTTTACCTCTTTTACCCCCTCGAATAGTTCGTCGAAGGTTGAGGCGGGAAACTTTGCGAGGCGGACCTGCACCCTGTCCGCCGTGCGCAACAGCAGGTTGCACTTTACGATTTCGTCCCCGCCGCCCTCGAATATAAACCTTCCGTTTATGCAGGGGGCGTCTATGCCCATTTCTCTTAGCTCTAGCTTTGTCGCCGTTTCGACGCCCGAGCCGCAGCCGACATGAATTTCCATACGGTTAGTATATCATTTCGGCAAAGGATTGTCTAAAGATTCGCTTTACTTGTGTTACGGCAAGGATTTTTGTATAATTACCTTATACTAATTTTCAGGCGGTTATTGTGAAAAAACTCGAGCTGCTTGCCCCCGCGGGCAACCTTAGTAAACTTAAGACGGCCTTTTACTTCGGCGCCGACGCCGTTTACGCGGGCGGGAAGGAATTTTCGCTGCGCTCGTACGCGGGAAACTTTTCGGACGGGGAGCTTGCCGAGGGCGCAGAGTACGCCCATAAGCTGGGCAAAAAGATATATGTCGCCGCCAATATTTTTGCCAAAAACGAGGATTTGACCAAAGCGAAAAGATATTTTAAGTTTTTGTATGACATAGGCGCCGACGCCGTGCTTATCACCGACCCCGGGCTTATAGCTTTGGCGAAAAATACAGTGCCCGAGCTTAAGATCCATCTTTCGACGCAGGCCAACACCCTAAATAAGTACGCCGTAAAGTTCTGGCAGGATTTGGGGGTTAGCCGTGTGGTGCTGGCGAGGGAGCTTTCGCTTGCCGAAATTAAAGAAATATCCGAATACTGCCCGGTCGAGCTTGAGGCCTTCGTGCACGGGGCTATGTGCGTATCTTACAGCGGAAGGTGCCTTTTGAGCAATTATATGACCGACCGCGACGCCAACAGAGGCGAGTGCGTGCAGGCGTGCAGGTGGAAATTTAAGCTTACCGATATGTCGGGCTTCCCCCACCCCGCGTTAATTGCCGAGGAGGATCAAAGGGGAACATATCTTTTGAACAGCAAGGACTTAAACCTTCTGGAAAATATCCCCGACCTTGCCGAGGCGGGCGTTTATTCGCTTAAGATTGAGGGGCGGATGAAAAGCGAATATTATGTCGCCACCGTCGTTAACGCCTACCGCAGGGCGATAGACGAATACTATAAAACGGGCTACATACCCAACGCAGCATTATATAACGGTGAGCTTGAAAAGATCACCCACAGGGATTACACAAAGGCTTACTTTTTGGGGAATAACGAAAAAACGATATTCTATAACGGCGAGCAGTACAACGGCACGCACGAGTTTACCGCCGTTGTCGAAAATTACAAAGACGGCAAAGCCTTTGTAAAGATGAGAAACCGCTTCCGTAAAGGCGATGTTTTAGAAGTGCTCAGCCCCTCGGAAGCGTGCAATAAGACATTTGCCGTAGAAAGTATTATTAATCCCGAAGGGTCGGAGATAGACGACGCCAAACTTGTCCAGGAAAAGCTGGTTTTGGATATCCCATTTGCCGTATCGGCGGGAGATATTTTAAGGCGGAAGGTTAAATAATTATTCCGCGATAAGTTCGAAATAGCAGTTATAAATTCTTCGGCGGGCGATATTGTAGGTTTTCTTTTCTCTCGAATACGATAAGCCTTCTTTATAGGCGCAATTTTCGCAGGTGTTGCCGTAAAGGGTTTTGTACGGGCAATGGGCCAAAGTCATCATGGGCAGCCCTTTGCCTGTAAACTGATACACTTTGCCCTCGGCGGCAACGCTGTCCGACTCGGCACTTTCTATCGCCCTGTAGGCACCCAGCCTGACGGCTTCTTTAAGGGCGAAGGTATTGCAGATGTTTATCCCCCAGCCCGCGATTATCTCATATCCCCTGTCGGCGAAGGCAAAGCCGTAAAGGTTGTTTATAAGCAGGGTCTTTATTTCTTTGTTGTGTTCGAGGATTGTTTCTAATATTTTTATGTCTTTGCCGTTGGCTATCATGGGAAGCCTTAGGCAGGGGGTTTGGTTGTTTTGTATAGCTTTTTGGGCGAGTTTTTTTACTACGGAAGGTGTAAAATCCGAAGGGTAAAGGACGGCTGTGTTTTCGCCCGCGAAATATCCCGAGCCGTCTATATTGCTTTGATATATGCCCTTTTCTTTAGGCGCTTTGGCAAAACCCTTAGCCTCCGCTATGGTTTTTTGGATTTCGGCTTCGTCAATTTCAGTCATAATGCCTTTTTCTGCCTCTTCGATGAGGGCGGCTTCCAGTTTGCTAAGGGCGCTTCTGCGGGCTTCGTTGATAACCGACTTGGGGATAAAGACATTTCCGCAATCGATTCGGGTTTTTTCTATTACAAAGTGGGTGTCGCCCGATTTAGAGGCGCTTTCCTCTATTTGTTCACGGGTGGCGGGCGAGCTTTGGGCGGTTTGCACGATATATCCCGAGCTGTGAAAAACAGATATACCCCCGCAATCCGCTTCTACGGATAAGGGGATGCCCGCTATTGCCGTGACCGATAAAGAAACTGGGATTTTCTTTACTTTTGAGAGGGCGGCGTCCTCGGCGGCTTTGTCCGAAATAAGGTTTACCCTCGCGCCTACGGCGGGTTGAACCTTGCCGAAAACCTTGTATCTGCCTCCCGCGAGGCATATTACATTGCCTGCGCCCATGCTGGAAGTTTCGCCGTTTTTTCCGAAAAACTTTATGCCGTCGCCCATAATAAGCGGGTGTTTTGATCTGATTATTATCTCGAAAATGTCCTTGAACGGCTTTACGCTTTCCACCGTGCCGATCGGGATACCGATATGGGCCTGGTGCTCTTTGTTTATTATCCTGTCGGGCGTGCCGTCTTCAAGATAGGCGTTTTTAATATATTCGCCCCTGTAAAATACCTTTTTGAGCCTTTCGATCGCGGCTTCGCCGGACGGCGGGAAGCCCCCGTCGATTGCTTTGCGGTAGCAGCTAACCGCCTCGGCGACATAGCCTGCCCTGCGAAGCCTTCCTTCTATCTTGAAGGCCGAAACGCCGCTGTCGGCAAGAAGTTTGAGGTTTTCTATAAGGCAGAGGTCGGAGGGCGAGAGAAGATAGCCTTCGCCCGCTTTTTTGCCCCCGATTCCCGCGGAGTAAGGCAGGCGGCAAAGCTGAAGGCATTTGCCCCTGTTGCCGCTTTGATTGTGCTCGAGCGCGCTCATGTAGCAGCCGCCGCTGAAGGCAACGCACAGGGCGCCCTGCACGAAAAATTCTATCTCGAGATCGGTGTTTTCTTTTATGGCTTTTATATCCTCCAGCTTTGTTTCTCTGGAGAGGATTACCCGCTTTATACCGAGTTTTCGGGCGATTTTGGCGCCGTAAAGGTTGTGTATGCCCATCTGGGTGCTGGCGTGAAGGCAGATACCGGGAAAGCAACGCCTGAGAATCGCGGCAATGCCGATGTCCTGGACTATAAAGGCGTCGGCCTTTGCTTCTACCGCGGCGCGGGCGAGTTCTAATAATTCGGGGATTTCGGAATAGGAAATTACGGTGTTGAAGGCGCAGTAAACCTTTACGCCGAAAAGATGGGCAAGGCTTACGGCCTCCCTGATATTGTCTTTGCTGAAATTGGTTGCGTTTGCTCGCGCGTTGAAGCCGCCTAAGCCGAGGTATACGGCGTCGGCGCCGTTGTTGATTGCCGCTTTAAGGCTGTCGAAACCGCCCGCGGGCGCCAAAAGCTCGGGTTTTTTCATTGCTTTTCGCTTGCGAAATGCCCGAGGGCAAGCTTATAGCCCTCGAAGCCCAGGCCGCATATTACCTTTTCGGCGTAGAGCGAAATGTAGGAGTGCCTGCGGAACTCTTCCCTTTGCGCTATGTCGGTGAGGTGGACTTCTACCGTCGGAAGCCCTACTGCCTTAAGGGCGTCGAGTATGGCAATGCTTGTGTGGGTGTACGCCCCCGCGTTTATGATTATACCGTCGAAGCGCCCGAGAGCTTTCTGAATCTCCTCTACTATCGCGCCCTCGTGGTTAGACTGAAAGCATACGGCTTCTATGTCGAGATTTCTGGCGCTGTCGTTTATGTAGGACACAAGGGCGTTGTAGTCCTTGCTTCCGTACAAGTGGGGCTCGCGCACCCCCAGCATATTGAGATTTACACCGTTAATTACCAAAATGCGCATCGAACAAATCCTTTACCCTTTGGGCGCAATCGTCTATCCCGCCGTTGTTGTCTATGATATAGTCTTTTATATCATTATACAACGGATACCTTATCTTTTCCATAGCCTGCAAGGTGTTTTTGTCTTTGGAAAGAGGTCTTCCCGAAGTGTCCAATTTGCCGATATCCCTTTGAAGCCAAAAAACAACGGAGTTTTGCTTTAGCTCCGGGCGGTTTTCGGGATACAGTATGGCGCCGCCTCCCGTCGCGATAATTTTGCCGAAGCCCCTCGAGCAATCCCTTATTGCCTTTTTCTCTCGAGCCCTGAAGCCCGCTTCGCCCTCCTTCGCGAATATCTCGGGGACGGACATACTTGCCTCTTTAATTATCAGGCTGTCGGTGTCGACAAAGGGCTTGCCGGTGAGTTTTTCGAGCGCTAGCCCGACGCTGGTTTTTCCGCTTGAGGGCATGCCGACAAGCACGATATTGGATTGCCGCCTTAAAATTTCGGCGGTTGTTATCGCCGTTTGGGCTTCCGTATCGAATTTTTGGTAACCCAAAAACAGGTTTTGAGCTATAATCGCTTGCGCCACCAGCATCGAAAGCCCGCCGTCGGCCGTTATCCCCCTTGCCCTTGCCTCCATTACAAGCCTTGTAGAAAGCGGGTTGTATACGGCGTCGAAAACATACTCAAGCGCGGGGAGCTTGCAGAGGTCTACGGGGCAGCCCTCGTTTTCGGGATACATCCCCACGGGGGTGCAGTTAATGAGGATTTCGGTGTCGGCGCGCAAATGGTAGTTGGAGTAGTTAACGCTTCCGCCTCTGGACACGACGGTTATTTCCTTTGCCTTGCTTTCTTTGGCAAGCGAAACCGCCATGCTCGCGGTGCCGCCGCTGCCGAGTATCATAACCTTTTTGCCGCTAAGCGAAGCGCCCATCTTTTTGAGCCCCGCCGCCATGCCTGAGGTGTCGGTGTTGTAGCCGATGCTTCTCCCGCCCTTTTTTACGACGGTGTTAACCGCGCCCGCCTTGACGGCGGATTCGTCCAGTTCGTCAAGGTGGGGCATTACCGTCTGCTTGTAGGGTATGGTGACATTGTAGCCCGCGTAGGGGTTGTTTTTTATGAAGCTTACGGCATCGGCTTCGGTATCCAGTTCCACAAGGTCGTATTCTAGCCCCAAAAGGTTATGTATAATTTTGGAGAACGAATGCGGAAGGCGCCTGCCGATGAGGCAGTATCTTTCCATCAGATTACCTCTTTGTAGCTGCCCATGAACACGAAGCCTCCCTTGTTGTCCAGTTCGGCGAGAAGGTTTTGCACCGATGGGTCGGTGACCTTGGCTTCGAAATCGAAGTAGAAGCAGAACTCGAAGTCGGAGTTTTCGAGGGGGCGGGACTCGAGCTTTGTGAGGTTCAAGCCGAGCGAGGAGAACTTATTGAGCAGCCTGTTCAGGCTTCCCGGCTCGTGGGGCAGGTTGACCATTATGCTTATCCTGTCGGAGTTTTCGTATATCTCTAGCTTTCTTGAAATGGCTATGAAGCGGGTGTAGTTGTTTTCCCTGTCCTGTATGTTGCTCTTAAGGATTTGCAGCCCGTATATGCCCGCGCTCTCTCTGGACGCTATGCAGGCGATGTCGTCGCGGTCGGAGTTTGCGACAAGCCTTGAGGCAACCGCCGTATTCTCGCAGACGGTTACTTTTACATCTTTAAGGCTTTTAAGGAAGTTTTCGCATTGGTTGATTGCCTGCTCGTGCGAGAAAATCTCCTTTATATCCTTTATGTTAGCCCCTCTTTTAGCAAGAAGCTGGTGCCTTACGGGCACTTTTATGCTGCGGATTATATAGAATTGGTGCTTTTTCATGAGGTCGTACACGGCGTTAACGCTGCCTACCGAACTGTTTTCGATGGGAAGGACGCCGTACCTGCAAAGCCCCTTTTCGACAGCCGAGCATACGGCGTCGAAGGTCTTGAAATAGCTTATGTCCGAGATGGCAAACAGCTTTTCGGCGGCTATGCCGCTGTACGCGCCTTCGGTGCCCTGGCAGGCGACTGTCGCCTGGATGGGGAATGGCTTTACGCCCTCGATTAGCACCTGCTGGATGGCGTCCTTCACGCCCGCCCTGACGCTTACGAACTGCTGCTGGTAAGCTTTGCTTGTTTCGAAAATGGTGGTGAAAAGCTGCTTGGCGTAAAGCTTGATTTCGTCGGGGACCTTAGAGGTTACCCTGTTGATGATTTCTTTTTCACGAAGGATGTTCTCTACGCTCTTATTTTCGGCCGCTTTCTGTATGCCGACTTTTCTGGAGATGCGCATTCTCTCTTCGTAAAGTTTGATGATCTGGTCGTCGATGGCGTCGATTTCTTTTCTTAAATCCTCTAACATTTTATTTCCTCCTTGCTAACATGGCGTCCAGTATGGCTATCGCCGCCGCCGCCTCGACGCATACAACCGCGCGGGGGACTATGCAGCAGTCGTGCCTTCCGCCTATCCTGATAATTTCTTCGGTTTTTGTTTTCAGGTTTACCGTTTGCTGGGGCTTGGAAATCGAGGGAGTTGGCCTGAAGGCTACCCTCGCGGTTATTTCCATGCCGTTGGTGATGCCGCCGTTGATGCCGCCGCTTCTGTTGGTGGCGGTTACTACCCTGTCGCCCTCGAAGCGGAATGGGTCGTTGGCCTCGCTGCCTTTTAGGTCGCATATGGCGAAGCCGTCGCCGAACTCGACGCCCTTTACCCCGGGTATCGCGAAAAACAGCGACGAAAGCCTGCCCTCCATGCCCTCATACAAGGGCCCTCCCAAGCCCGCCGGGGTGTTGTATACTACCAGCTCTACTACCCCGCCTATGCTGTCGCCCTCTTTGCGGGCGTCGTCCAGGGCGCGGAGGATATCCCCCCTCTTGCCTTCGTCCAGGATGGGTATGGGGTCGTTGTGGCTGAATATTACATCCTCGGCTAAGGGGAGTTTTTGTTTGTATGTCGAAATCTTTATTCCGCCGAGTTCCGAGATATATGCCGCGGGTGTAACTCCGCTTTCTTTTAGAATCTGCATGGCTATGCCGCCCGCCGCGCATAGGGGCGCCGTCAGCCTGCCCGAAAACCTGCCGCCGCCCGAAAGGTCGCAAAACCTGCCGTATTTTTGCATTGCCGCATAGTCGCAATGCGAGGGGCGGGGGGTGTCTGTGAGGGGGGAATAGTCTTTGCTCCTCGAGTCGGCGTTAAGGATTACGCCGGATACGGGAGCCCCCGTGGTGTACCCGTTTTTGATGCCCGACAGGATTTCGACTTCGTCGGCCTCTCTGCGGGGCGTGGAGAATATCCCCTTGGATTTGCGGCGCTCCATAAACTCCTGAAGCTCTTCAAAAGATATCTTTTTGCCCTCGGGAAGCCCCTCGAGGGTAAATCCTACCGCCTTGCCGTGGGACTCGCCGAATATGGACAAGCCCAGAATTTCAAGAGTGGATATCATCTGCCTTTCCTCCCAGTTTTTTGTAGTCGGTAAAGAAATCGGGATATGATTTGGACACGCTTTCGCTGCCATCAAGAATTATTCTTTTGTTATGGTTTATGGCGGCGATTGCCGCAGACATCGCCATACGGTGGTCGTTATAAGAAGAAAGCACGGCTTCCTTACACTCGCAGCCGCCGTATATTATAAGCGAGCCTTCTTTGTATTCGGCCTTGCCGCCGAGCTCTGTAATTACCTCTATTATTGCCGAAAGGCGGTCGCTTTCTTTGTCTTTGAGCCTCCGGACGCCCTCGAACACCGTTGCGCCCTCCGCACGCATGGCGGCTATGGATAATACGGGCGCGAGGTCGGGCACTTTATCGAGGTTTTCGGTTACGCCTTTGAGGGCGCTCTTTTTTGCCCTTACCAAACCCCTGTCTATGGTTATATCCGCCCCCATCCTTTTGAGGATATCTATAACGGCTTTGTCGCCCTGCCTCGATGAAAGGGATAAGCCCTTTACCGTGACATCGCCGCCGAGAGCGCCGCCCGCTATGAAAAACGCCGCGTTAGACCAGTCGCCCTCCGCCTCGGTTTGCCCCGATGAAATATATTTCTGCCCGCCTTTTATATAAAAACCGTAGGCTTCACGCTTTGCTTCTATGCCGAAAAGCTCTAACACACCCAGCGTTATGTCTATGTAGGGCGCCGATACCGCCTCGCCTTTAAGGATAATGCGGCTGTCGCCGTCAAGTATGGGAAGGGCGAGCAACAGCCCCGTTATATATTGCGAACTTATATTCGCCGGGACGATGTAGTCGCCGCCGCGTAGTTTGCCGCCCGTTTTCAGCGGCAAGGTGTCCCCTTCTATCTCCGCCCCGTTATCGCTTAATGCTTTTATGAGGCCGGCAAGCGGCCTTTGAGCAAGCCTGCCCCTTCCGATAATTTCACATTCCGCCCCCAAAGCGCATGCTAAAGGGAGAATGAAGCGAAGGGTGGAGCCGCTTTCGGAGCAGTCGAGCGTTGCCTTCCCTCTTGCTTTGCCGACGGGCGTAACCTTATAGCCCTCGGGTAAAATCTCTATGCCCGAACCCAAAGCCTTGAGGCAGCTTGCAGTCGCCGCGGCGTCGTCGCCGACTATCCGCCCTTTTATAAGCGTCGGTATGTCGGAGAGGGCGGCCGCGATTAGCGCCCTGTGGACAAAGGATTTTGAGGCTATGGCTTCTACTTCGCCTTTAAGTTCGGAAGGGTATAACGCCTTCAGCATTTTATGAACTCCGCAAGTTTATTGACGGGCACTTTGAGCAGCGAGCACCGCCCTATCCCGTTTATTATCACCAAATCGACATCGGTTTTATCGGCTTTTTTGTCCCATACCGCCGCCTTCGCCATCTCTTCGGCTGTGTATCGGACGGATAAATCGAAGCCGTATTTTTTTAGAAGGGCAATTATCCTGTCCCGCTCGCTTGTGTCGAGAATGCCCCTTGCCGCGCAGGCGTCCGCTATGATGGCAAGACCCTTTGCTACGGCTATACCGTGGGGGACGGTGTAGCCCGAAAGTTTTTCGATGGCGTGCCCGAAGGTGTGCCCGAGGTTGAGAAGCTTGCGCGCGCCCCCCGTTTCCCGTTCGTCCTCCTCGACGATTCTCTTTTTGCAGCTGACGCAAAGCTCTACAAGCCTTGCGATGCTGGCTTTGTCGGGGGTGAGGCTCATTATATCCCAAAGCTCGCCATCCTCAAGCACGGCATACTTTACGCATTCGCCTAGCCCGGCAAGCCTTTCTTCTTCAGGCAGGGTGGCGAGGGTGTCGGGGTCGAAAAGCACCGCTATCGGCTGGTTGAACATTCCGAGAAGGTTTTTCCCGCTCGACAGGTTTATGCCCGTCTTGCCTCCCACAGAGGAATCGACAGCGGCGAGAAGTGTTGTCGGGATTTGGACATAATCTATGCCCCTTAGGTATGTGCCCGCGGCGAAGCCCGCTATATCTCCCGTTACGCCGCCGCCCAAAGCGACAAGCAAGTCGCCTCTTTTAAGGTTGTTTTTGCTTAAAAATTCTATTATATCGAGGTAGGTTGCCGCCGTCTTGCTGCGCTCGCCGTTAGGGAAGATGTACACGCAGACGGAGAAGCCCTCTTTTTCGAGCGACTGCCTGACGGTGGCAAGGTAGAGGTTGGCTACCTTGTCGTCGGTAATGATTGCCGCTTTGCAGGCGGGCTTAACCTGCCTGATATTCTCTCCCGCTTTGGAAAGCAGCCCCCTCTCTATAAGGACTTGGTAGCTTCGCGAAGCGTTTATGGGTATTCTAATCATATATCTTCTCCTTGCGGGCGCTTTCGGCAGCCTCTTTGCAGGCTACGCCCTCGGCTAAGAGGGCTTCGAGCGCCGCCGCGTCCTCTGCTTTGAGGGCGTCGCGGTAGGCGGTTATGTTTGTAATGAGGGTGTCTATTTCTTTAATGAGGTTATCTTTGTTGTCTAAAAAAAGCTCCGTCCACATGGCGGGGTTTAATTTGGCAACCCTGGTCATATCCCGGAAGCTGCCAGCCGAAAAGCCCGCGTGCTCGGCGTGCGAGGGGCTTTTGACATAGGCGCTGGAAACGACATGAGCAAGCTGGGAAGTGTAGGCGATAATCCTGTCGTGCCTTTGAGGCGTGGTTATAACCGTGCCCGCGAAGCCGATATCCGAAAAAAGGCTTTTAACCTCCGCCAAAACCTCTATGGGGGCGTTTACGGGGGTGATAATCATGGATGCCTTTTCGAAAAGGCTGGGCATGGAGTGGTTTATGCCGCTGAACTCCCTGCCCGCCATGGGGTGCCCGCCTATGAAGTAAAGGTTCAGGTACTCTTCCGACAGCTTTTTCATCTCGGCGGTTATGCCGCGCTTTGTACCGCAGCAGTCTATTATGATTGCACCGCTTTTTAGTTTGGGGGCAGTATCCTTGATTGTTTGTATTGCCGCGGCGGGGCGAAGGGCGAGAAACAATATATCTATGTCGGATATATTGGTTTCGTCCAGCCTTTCGTGGAAGGCGCCGAGGAGCTCGGCTTTGAGGGTTGTGGCGTAGTCGATGTCGGAGCCCAACACTTTATGGCCGGTTTTTTTGGTAAGCGCCCTGCCGAGGGAGCCTCCGATAAGCCCAAGCCCTATTATGCCAATGTTCATCTTAGTCCCTCTCCTTGCCGACAAGGGGCAGCATTATGTCTATTTTCTTTACAAGCTGGGCGAAGGCGTCGGGCTTTATGGACTGCGGCCCGTCGCAAAGAGCGCATTCGGGCTGGTTGTGAACCTCGATTATAAGCCCGTCCGCCCCCGCGCCTACGGCGGCAAGCGACATGGGCGCGACAAGCCTCGCAAGCCCCGAGGCGTGGCTGGGGTCTACGATTACGGGAAGGTGGGTGCGCTCTTTAAGAATGGGTATTGCCGAAAGGTCTAAGGTGTTTCGGGTGTAGGGTTCGAAGGTGCGGATGCCCCTCTCGCAAAGTATGACTTCCATATTGCCCTCGGACATGATGTACTCGGCGCTCATTAGCCACTCTTCTATAGTATTGGCAAGCCCTCTCTTGAGGAGTATGGGCTTGCGGGTTTTGCCCAGCTCTTTGAGAAGCTCGAAGTTTTGCATATTGCGGGCGCCTACCTGAATGATGTCCACATCACGGAACAGATCTAAGTGGTTGATGTTCATAATCTCGGTGACAATGGGCATTCCCGTTTCGGCTTTGGCTTTGAGCAAAAGCTCGATGCCGTCGGCTCTCAAGCCCTGGAAGGAGTAAGGCGAGGTACGGGGCTTGAACGCGCCGCCCCGTAGCAGGGTTGCGCCCGCCGCCTTGACGGCTTTGGCTATGCCTATTATCTGGGCCTCGGACTCTATCGAGCAGGGGCCGGCAATGTACTGGAAATGCCTGCCGCCGAACTTGTGCCCGCTGACATCTATAATGGAGTCTTCGGGGTGGAACTTTCGGTTGGCGTTTTTGTACGGCTCCTGTATGCGCATTACCGATTCGACTATGTCTAAAGAGCGGATAAGGTCGATATCCACCTTAGATGTGTCGCCGATAAGCCCTAAGATCAGGCTGTTTTCGCCGCGGCTTTCGTGGATTTCGAGCCCCAGGCTCTTTATCCAGTTGCGGAGGTTGTTTATTTGCTTTTCGTTTTGCCCTTGCCTGATTACTACTATCATTTTTGTGACTCCCGATTGTATTATATATCAAAAAGACCGCCTTTTGGGTTGGCGGTCTTTCTTATAATCCGATTATATATAGTATCTAATTACCGAAAAACCGCATATCAAAACTTGGGGCCGTAAAAGTAGCCCTTAAAGTAAAAAGAATATGCGAATACGGAATTAGATAGCTTTACCATATTTTCCTCTTATTGCTATTATACTGCAGGGCTTTAGCCCTGTCAACAAAAATTGCGAAATTAGGCTTATACTCTTTGTTTTTTCTTTTGGACTGCCACATTTCCCTTCTTCCTTTTAATTGACCTTGCGATTAGGTATCCTATACCTGCCACAAAAGCGGCAATCACAAGAAAAATTGAAATCATTATAATTATTATTAAGGGGCTAAAATTGGGGGATCTTACATATCTAGGGTTTTCGCTGGCGCAAAGGACGAAGGTGATATTATTGTCGGGTACGCCGCTGATAGTGCAAACATAGCTTCCGTCCTCCTGCCGCTGCATATTAAGTGAGGAGTCTATTACAAAGGGGGCGTCAGCGGAAGGGTAGATTCTTACCGTCAGGCTCCCGAAGGATTTCCAGTTTTTCGCGGGGCTGCTTATATAGCTATATGTATATTTAGAGGGCCGATAATGGTTGTTAAAGCCGCCGTTTATTATCGGGTAGGTTATTATAACCTCGTTTTGGCCTTCTTCCAGCTCGGCGGTGTAGGACAAAAGTATAAGCCTCGCCGAATCAAAAAGCGATATGCCTAAATAAGACATATCCAGAATGCGCTCGTCGCCGTCGATAAAATTTTTTATCGCGCCTATTGTAAGGATACGGGCTTCGTCGTAATCGATGGCGTTATCGCCGTCAAGTTCGGATTGGGCGTAAGAACTTATATAAAGATCTATGGCCATTTCTTCACGAACTAATTCCGACAGTATGCCGTCACCAAAGCCGTTGCCCTGCATATCGACAGCCTTAATACTTATGTCGGATATATCCTCGCCTATAACGAATATGCTCGGAAGCCCTATATCCGGATGATAACCCGTTGCCATTTTGATTCTGGAATGGCTGCCGCCCGAATCTGCTATGCCAACCATATAATAGCAGCCATAAAGGATTTTAGACGCGGAGGGAAGCATAAACTCTATCTCCAACTCTTTTGTCTTTTGCAAAATCATCGGGTCGATGGTGTATAATATACCTTTTTCGCCCCCGAAGCCCATAAAACGGTTGTTTATGAGTTCGAGGACATCCTCGAAAGAAAGCTCCGAGATATCGATTGCGGGGTCGGGAAGGTAGAAAATATCGTAGCTTATGGCGCTGCCGTTGCAGGTTACGCCCGGATTGCGCATAGACGAGATTTCCCTCAGCGATGTCATTAGGGGGAAGCCCATAAGGGCCGATTTTTTGCCGCCCGCGTTATTAATGTTGTATTTTGCTGTCACCTGTCCCACCGGCCCGCTTTCCCGGCTCGGGTAAGGGGCTCGGAAATCGAAGATAAGCTCTTCGCTTATAACAGATAAATCGTCGTCAGATACGGCAAAAAGCCCGAAATTATCACCGCTTCTTTTCTCCATCAGGGCGGAATTGGCAAACGCGGCCCCCGACGGAATGAGGGCCGCGGCAAAAATCATAAGTATTGATAAAATAACAGCGACTTTCTTCATTTTCCCCTATATATAATCTATTTACCACGCTATTATCTTAGTTAGTTTTCCTAAGAAAAGCTTAACACGGTATATCCTTACCTGTCAATACCAAAACATTTATTTTAGGATATAGGTTATGTTGCCGCTGTACTTTGCCTTGAAAACAAAGCTTCTCTTCTTTTTATTGAGGGATATCAGGGCGTAGGCCGCTTCCAGCGTCCTTCGCTTGTCCGGCTTATATTTGCTTAGCGCTTTGTAAATCGGGTCCTTCCTATAGTTCATCGTTTTACTCCCGCATTAACTACAAAATCATGTGGCGTTTGTACGGCTACAGTTCGTTTTTAAGCTTTTTGAGTATCTTTTTCAGTTTGTCGTATACGGACATTACGGGCTTGCCCAGCCTGCCTGCGAGTTCCCTTACGGTATAGCCTTCCCAATAGCGATAATATAAAAGCTCCCTTTCGTCCTCGGGGAGCGCACGGAGCTTGGACCGTATATGGGCGAGTTCGTCGCCGTCGCCGGGCGAGAACACATCGGCTATATCGCGGTGGGCATCGATATCCTCGTAGGAAAACCTGCTCGTCCTGCTGTTGAAATTTAAGGCTGTGTTTTTGGTTATCTTGAAAAGCCAGTTGAGCCCGTTGTAGTTTTGGTTAAAGGTATAGGCGCTTTGGACAACCCTGAGAAACACTTCGCTTACGACATCCTCGGCGTAACTTTTGTCGGCAAGGTACTTGCGCGCCATAAAACAAAGATACCCCGCCGTAAGGCCGTATAACTTCCCGAGCGCCGATTTGTCCCCCTCGGCTATGGCGGAAATTAAAGCATTGACTTTTTCCGCAAGCTTATCCATACCAAGATTATGAAGTATTGTGAAAGTAAAGTCAAGACAGACTTTTAAAAAGGGCCCGCGTTGGCGGGCCCCCTCCCGGGTTCTATTTTATTATCTCGAAGTAATCGTAGATTTTTATATCCTTAGTGGTGTCCCTGTGGTACTCGTATGCGGTAAAGGTTAGTTTGTTGCCTTCTATATTGATTACCGAAAAGATGGGTATCTGGATTTTGCCGGGGTCGCCCTTGTCGATAAGGTGGTCGTAGAGGCTGTTGGATTTGTTGTAGAATTTGGTGCCTATCGTGCGGTTGGAAATATAGATGGGCCCGCCGGGCTTAACATGGGTGGTCGCGGTGTAGCCATCCATTTCGGTTATTACGATATCTTCGGACTGGGCGCGGGTGCCGTTTTCGTCTATCGGGCAGGTGCGGGAGTAAATATGGTCGTGTCCCGAAAGCACCAAATCGACGGAATGCCGCGCGGCGAAGGGCGTTACAAGCCTTTTGACTTCCAGTGACGCTAGCTGGTCGGCGTGGTTGCCCGGGGAATAAGGCGACATATGCATGCCTATAATGCGCCACTTGGCGGAGGATGCCGCCATTACGCCCTCCATCCATTCGAGCTGCTCGGGCATATCGCCGTTGTTGTCCAGAACCATAAACAGGCAGTTGCCGTATTCGAAGGCGTAGCAATATCTTTCGAGTTCGAGTGGCAGATAAAAGTTTGCCTCCATCAAATATGTGGAAATCTCGTGGTTGCCGTTTACCACGGCGAAGGTATTATTAAGGATTACATCCTGTATGTATCTGAAAAACTTATCCCAGTCGCCCTGCAAAAAGCCGTATTCGATCTGGTCGCCCGTTGAAAGCACAAATTCGGCTTGGGGGCTTTCGCTTATGGCCTTGCGGATGTTTTCGGATAAAATCTGGTAATACTTGTCGCCGTCCGATTGCATATCGGTGACAAACAAAAACGAAAAGCTGTCGTCGCCGTCGTCCGTAGTGAAAACGCCCCACGGGCTCCATTTATCCTCTTCGGGGCAGCCGACACGGTAGAAATATTTTGTGCCGGGGGTAAGCTCGGTGGTGTAGGCGGAGTGGACATAGTAGGTTTTTATGTGTGTGTGCTGCCGGGTTGCCGTCTCGAGCAAAATGTTATCCTTGCTTCCGAATTTGGGCTCGGCGTCCTTTTCGCCTGCGGGGTCAAGCTGGACGGCGCACTTGTTTTCATAGTCCGTCCCGTTCGTCATAAACGAAAACGCCCTCGAGGTAGAGCCGCTTCCCGCAAAGGTTAGGGATATATTGAAAAAATCCTCCACGGGCTCGTAGGAATAGTTGTTGCACGCCGAAAGCAAAAACGCGCCGACAGTCACAAACGCGAATATAATTAAGAGGACACAAATTTTCTTTTTCATCTCCGCCCCCGGGTCTTTTTTTGTCATTATATCATAACATATCGCGTTTGCATAGACATAAATGCCCTTAAATGGGGTTGTTTACAATAAGGATTTACTGAATAAAAGCGCCGTGATATTTCAATCGGCGCTGATTATTCATAGTATGTAATATGATTCCATTACCCAATAGGAGGAAAATAAATGATTATCCGAGAATTTAGCCCGTTACTTATATGTAACGGTTGTTGCGGTTGCGGCCAGCCTCAGGTAAGGGTGATACCCGGGCCGCCCGGCCCCCCAGGGCCGGCGGGGCCCAGAGGGTTTACGGGCCCGCAAGGGCCTCCGGGGCCGCCCGGGCCGACAGGGCCTACGGGAGCTACGGGTGCTACGGGCGCGCAAGGCCCTCAGGGGCCGCAGGGCCCTCAAGGGCCACAAGGTCCTCAAGGCCCGCAGGGTCCGGTGGGGCCGCAAGGACCGCCCGGGCCGGGCGTGCTTGCCGCGGCATATATTTATTCCACGGACGCGCAAACCGTAGCGAACGGGGCGCCCGTTGTATTCAACTCGTCACCCTCGCTTGCCCCCATCGCCTTCGCCCCTCCCTCTTCGTCGATAACGCTTTCGGCGGGAACCTATCTTATTAACTTCGTTTTGTCCTACGACACTATAACGCCCGCGGTGTTCGGCATAGGCATAAACGGAATAATAACGCAAGCCAACACCTATGTTAACCGCGAAAACGGCACGCAGCTTTACGGCCAGGCACTAATTACCCTTGGCGCGGCGGCCGTAATCTCGCTTATAAACGCCACGGGGATGGCTGTTAACCTCTCTAACGGGCTGCCAATGCAAGCCAACGCCGTAAGCGCTTCTATGACAATATTAAAGATTGCTTAAACTTTTGCTTTTCGGCTTTTGTTTGGGGCTGCTATTGCGCGGCCCCTTTTTTGCGCTTTAATTTGGAACAATTAACGCTTCATCCCCCATATTATGTAAAAGGTAGATTACATATTGTGAAAAAATTCTGATGTACGAAAAGGGAGAACCCCTATGAACAATGTCCAAATGACTGTTTTTGGCATAAGCTTTATTTTCGTTATGACTACCCTCGGCGCGGCGACAGTTTTCCTTTTCAGAAAGACAATCCCGTTAAAGCTAAACTCTTTGTTTCTGGGGTTTTCCTCGGGCATAATGGTGGCAGCTTCAATATGGTCGCTGCTTCTGCCCGCGATAGACGGCTCCGAAAACCTGGGTGCGGTAAGCTTTTTGCCTGCCGCCGTAGGCCTTGTGCTGGGCGGCGCCTTTCTGATGGTGTTGGATAAGCTTGTGGTACGGCTAAACGATAGCATACGGCTTAAGGAAGAAAAGAAAAACCCGCTTGCCGCGGGCTACGACTTCAAAAAATACATCAAGCTTCACTTAGCGGTTACCCTTCACAACATACCAGAGGGGCTTGCCGTGGGCTTTGCTTTCGGGGCGGCGATAACCATAGGCACACCCGCGGCTTTTGTGCCGGCGATGGGGCTTGCCATAGGTATAGGGATACAGAACTTCCCCGAGGGCGCGGCGGTTTCGATACCGCTTCGGAATGTTAACATAAGCCGAACAAAAGCCTTTTTGTACGGCGCGTTAAGCGGGGTTGTAGAGCCTGTGTTCGGAGTTTTGGGGTTCTTTCTGGCGTCTTATATATCAATACTTCAGCCGTGGCTTCTTGCTTTCGCGGCGGGCGCAATGCTTTTTGTCGTCGCCGAAGATCTCATACCCGACGCCAAAAATTCCGAGCATCCCCACCTTAGCACCTGGGGCTTTATGCTGGGATTTATAATCATGATGGTTCTTGATGTCGCGCTGGGGTAGCTTACCTTAAAGATTTGAGAAGGTAAATCTTTGAGGTCAGCAGGCAGGCGATTTCCTCACAAAGGCATCTCACCTCGCAGCATTGATCGAGGATAATGTATTTGTTGATAAACAATATATTAGCCCAATAGATGGTATCGTAGACGAAAAGAAGGGCGGATTCCAACCTGTCGAGGCAGCCTAAAAAACCCGTCGCTTTGCACGCAGAAAATACCTTAAGCCCGACCTCGGTGCCGCTTCTCAGCAGCCTGTCGCAGAAATACTTTTCGCCCTTCTCCGACACTGATTTATGAATCTCCACTACCTTGTTTGTGAGCTCGACGCACAAACAAAGAAGCCTGTCGCCGTCCATACATTATAATATGGTTCAGACAGGCGGGGGTTGACGGCAATTTTAGCTCACAAACAATAACTCCGTTACATTTTATCACTGTTGCCCTAAGTTTCTCACTGTTATTTTGCCCGTTGCCTTGCTGCCCCTTAATATGAACACATAGGTGTCGGATTCTTCGACGGTGAAGGTGAAGGCGCCCGGTTCCAGCTTGCTGCCGTTGTACGGCTCGCTGCCTTTTTTGCCCGAGACGGTAAGGCCTATGATGCCTTCCACGCGCTCGACCTCCACCCGCACCTCGTCGCCCTTGCTAAGGGGCAATTCCCATTTGTCTACTTTGTCGTATTCCTTAAGCTCGGCCAAAACCCCCTTGCCGTCCCTGTCCTCTAGAATTATTATGCTTCCCTTAGGGATGCAGGCGGCGAAAGTAAAGGCTATAAGCGCGCTTACTGTCAACAAAAGTATAATAACGGGTAACTTCTTGTTCATTTTCAGTCTCCTAAAAAGCGGTTAATCACTTCGTCCACAAATTTGTCGCTTTCGTTTATCCACGGGCTGTGGGCGGAATGTTCGAACCATACGATCTCCTTTTCGGGAGCGTCCAGAACCTCGACATATTCTTCGACAAGGCTTGTGGGGGCGTTATAGTCGTACCTTCCCGTAAAGAAATACACGGGCACATCGAGCTTTGCGTAATCCTTCCTCAGGTCTATGCCATACAGAGTCTGGTAGACTTCGTTGAAGGTGAAGGCTATGCCGCGGAAGAAGTTTATCTTGTCGAGAAGCCCGTACTCCTCGGACATAGCATCGTCCAAAGTTTTGTAGCCGGGGTCGTGGACTTCGGGAAGGCTTGACATATAAGCCGTGAGGTAGTTGAGGTAGACAGCCGACTTCCAAACCATATCCCTGCCGTAATAAGGCGCCTCGCCGTTGTGCTTAAGGCTCTTAACTATGTTTTTGTCCCCTCTGCTCTCGGCTATCTCCAGAGCTTTATGGTAGTCGATACGCTCGGTTTCGGCAAAGTCAACCATCTGGCCCGTGCCGATAAAGGCGTGGTAGGATTCGGGATAGCGGGCTATCAGAAAGATTCCCAACGCGCTGCCCCAGGACTCGCCTATAAGGTAGATTTTTTCCTGCCCGAAACGCTCTTTGAGGTACTCGGTGAGGGCGTGGCCGTCCTCGATGTAGGTTTCGGCGGTCATATCCGCACCTCTTTGGGCGCCGTAGGATTTACCCGAGCCGGGCTGGTCCCAGTTGACTACCACAAAGTGGTCTTCAAGCTCGGCAAGCTCGCGCCTTACCGCCGCCATCTGCGTCCCGCCGGGGCCGCCGGCAAGGAATAACAGCACGGGGTTGTTCTTGTCTTTGCCCCTTATGCTTATCCATTGTTTTCTTCCGTTTAGCTCTACTCTTGTGAGTTCGGCAACCGAGTTAAGGCCGTTGATTTTGGGCGTATATGCCCTGGACTGCGAAACAGAGATGAGTCCGATGTTTAGCATCAGCGCGACGGTAAAAGATATTACCGCTTTAGTCAGGCGGCGAAGTGGCCTTTTAATCGATCTGCCGAGCAGTGCCGCGACTATTGTCAGGACGGCATTTACAATAATGCCGATAAGGGCAATGCCCATAATTGCTGTTAAGATACCAAAGATAATTACATAAACCATATATATCCTCCTGTTTTATACCGCGTGGGTAATTATTTCGTGTAGACACATTCGAGGGCGTTGCCCATAAACGGAAGGTCGGTCACCCTGCCGCTTCTGAAGGTTAGCCCGCTGTCGCAAACAAGCTTTTTTATAAGCCTTAGCTTATCGGCCTCGGCGAGAGGCTCTTTGAACACAAGATACCCGCCCTGCTTAAGCGCCCTCGCGAGCGCGGGGATAGTTGAGGCAAGTTCGCTATCCGCTATTTCGTGAAGGACGAAGTGGCAATAGACGACATCGAAATTTCCGGCGGGCAAGTCGGCGGCATCGGCGTCTGTGATGGTGACATTTTTGTACCTTTTGAGAGTCTTGCGGCAGGCGCTAAGCCATCTTTCGGAGATATCCTGGCAGGTAAGGTTTCCCTGCGGCAGGCGCTTCGCCACATAATAAGCCACCGTTCCCATACCGCTACCGAAATCCAGAACCTGCTCGCTTCCCGAAAGGGGCAGGCGGTCGGCGAACTCTTTGTAAATCGCCTTGCCGAAAAATATAAAGGCATTTTTCGTTATAAGTATTTCAAGGCGGGGCGGCTCTTTGCGCATCTTTTACCTCCATAAAAAAAGCTTTATGTTCGATCCGTATACATCATACGACACGAATCTTTCATAAAGCTTAAGCAAACCTTAAATTAACCTTAAATCGAAAAATGCCTAAATTGTGGGGATTGTAAGTTCGAAAACGCTTCCTTTCGCCCGGTTTTTGCAAAGAATGAGGTCGCCGCCGTGGGCTTTGGCGATCTTTTGGGCGATGGAGAGCCCGAGGCCGCTGCCCCCGCTTTTGGGGCTTCGCGCCTCGCCGCCGCGCACGAAGGGATTGAAGATATCCTCGGCGAGGCTTTCGGGGATGCCCACGCCGTCATCGGCAAACCTGATTGTCGCCGCCCCGCCCCTAACCTCGAGGCTTACGAATATCTTTGTGCCTTTGGGGTTGTAGCGGACGGCATTGTCGGCGAGGTTTTGTATTATTCTGCGGAAGCGGTCAGCATCCAGCATAACAAATATTTCTTCTTCGGGGATGTCGAACTCGTAGGAGAATTCGGAAGCCTCTAATTGTGCGATTAATTCGCCGCAGGCCCGTCTTAAGGCTTCGCAGATATCGGTTTTTGATAATCTGAGCTTGTAATCGGGGCTGTCCAGCTGTGAAAGCTCGAACAGCTCGTTAAGCAGGCGGTTTGCCCTTATGCTGTTTTGGTGTATGGCCTTCGCTTCGGGGGACTCGGCCTTTTGGGAGAGAATCTCGGCGTAGCCCTGTATGCTGGATAAGGGGTTTTTGAGGTCGTGCGAGATGTCGAGGATAAGGCGCTTGCGGCCCTCCTCGGCTTTTTTGCGAAGGGAGATTTCTTTTTCGATGCGCTCCGCCATGCCGTTGAAGGTGTCCTGAAGCTCGGCGAACTCGTTTTTGAGGTTGAGCTCTACCCTCGCCGAGTAGTCGCCCTCTCGAAGAAGCCTTGTGCCCGCGGCAAGCTTTTTGAGGGGTACGGTTATTCGAAGCGCCGAAATGCGCGAATAGGCGTAGCTTATGGCGGCTATTATCACAAGATATATGGCCAGCACAAGCCCGAAAGCAAGCCCCGAACGGCTTAAGTCTTCGGACGGGGCGTTCTTGTTGTGTATAAGCTTGAAGTCTAAGCGTATCGAGGTCGGGAAGGTGACTATAAGCCAGAATTCGCCCTCGGGCTGATAAAGAATATCGTAGTGATAGGTTTTTGTTTTGCTTTCGGCAAGAAAATCTGTGAATTCCTGCGCGGTTAAACTATCTTTTCCGATGGTATCAAGCCCTTCGGAAAGGACAACCCTATATTCCTTATCCACCGCCTGGACGCCGCCGCCGTTAGCCACAACCTCGGATGCGTCTATCTGTCGGTAGTCCTCTTTTATAATCGATTCCGCAGTATAGCGGTTTTTGGCAAGCGAGCCTGCAATAAGGCTGCCCGCCGCCGACATCAGCACAAAGGCAAGCGCGGTAGCGAGGATTGTTAAAAGAAAGATAATAAGAAAATTACCCAGAAACTGGTTGGAGATTTTGCTCTTCATTGTTTTTTACCCGTGTAATGCAGCTTATACCCTATGCCGCGAATGGTTTTAAGGTATTCGGGGTTTTGCGGATCGTCCTCTATGCGATTCCTAAGGCGGCTGATATGCACCATAATGGTGTTGTCGTCGTAATAATAATCGTCCTCCCACGCCGCGCGGTAAAGCTGCTGCTTGGTAAACACCCATTCGGGGTTCTCCATAAAATGAAGAAGCAATTTATACTCCTTAGCCCCAAGTTCCAGCGGCTCGCCACGCTTACAGGCGCGGCACTTTTCTTTGTCCACCGAAAGCTCGCCGTAAGAAATTACGGATTTTTGCTTATCCTTTTTGGAGATATACTCTGTGCAGCGGCGAAGCTGGGCGCCCACACGGGCATTCAGTTCGCCAAGGGAAAAGGGCTTGCCCTGTCTCTTATACACATCTCCGAGCCCACAGGACTAAGGGAAATCTCGAAGGCCGTCTTCTGCTTGAAAAAAAAACAA
>DGDU01000052.1 GCA_002385605.1 Christensenella sp. UBA3944 | reverse complement strand
TTGACGCCGTGTGTCTATGGTGGACAATGACGGACTCGAACCGCCGACCTCCTCCACGTCAAGAAGGCACTCTACCAGCTGAGTTAATTGTCCGAAAGCATTAATATAATAGCAAACGGGCGGGGTTTTGTAAAGTAAAAATTGATAATTCAAAGGCAATAAGAATGTAAGTTCTTGCCTGATACTGCGGAAAAAATTGAATGTGCCCTATCGTGCATTCGGGAGAGAGAAAGGATCTTATGACTTTTGGTGCAGTTATAACATAAAGTCTCCTCGCCGATGTAGAAGGCGAGTCACAAAAAACAGCACGCGAAGTCAACTTCAGGCTTTAATTTTGCCGCGCCGATAGCACTTTGTAAAGAATTAATGATCCCTGATAGTGTCGGGACCGACATAGATAGCCAACGCACCCCTTCGGAATATAAAGCTTCGCCTTAGGTGATTTATGATAATCGGGATTTTAGATTCGTCCTCGAGGGAAATGTGCACTTTGTTGCAAGTTGCTCTTATCCCAATCTCCCGGATGGTATACTCTTCCATTTTAACAAAATAAGAGGCTTTGTCAATGTCGATACCGGTGGAAACCCTGTTCGAGACAGGCGGGCTGGAGCTAGTGGAAAACGCGCTTATTCAAAAAGTTATATCCTCTTTGAAATTTATAAAGGACACCTCCCTGTCTGTCTTTTCGGGGGTTAACTCGGCGGCCGCGGTAAAGCTCCTTGAGGGGATGTTCAAAACCGAAACCATAGGGTTTAAGAATTTCAAAATTACCCTTAGCGCGCCCTTCCCGCAGTACATCGAAAAGGTGTATGACAACAACAAAACGGTTGTGAGCGCAAAGCTTATGCTGGGCAAATTTATAGACAATGAGCTGTTTGGCGGGCTTACCCAAAACCTCTTAAACGACAAAGCCCCCGCCGATAACACCTTAAGGGTTAAGAAATAAGAACCAACGGAAAATATAAAACAGCGCCTTTCGGGGCGCTGTTTTGTTTATTTTAGGTATACTAAACTTAAAAATTTTGAAGATGGCTGCTATCTTTCGTGACGGCGTCTATCCACCTTAAGTATCCGGGGTAGCCGTTTCTGAAGGGTATCTCGACAATCTCGGGCGTTTCGTATTTGTGGCGGCTGAGGATGGCGGCCTCGGCCTCTTTGTAGAGCTCGGATTTAGTTTTGATGAACAGAATGACTTCTTTTGAGTTTTCGGCCTTGCCTTTCCATATGTAGAAGCTTTCTATTTCCTGCGTCTGCACGCAGGCTGCCAGCTTTGCGCCCAGAAGGGCGTTTATAATCTCTTTAGCGTCCTCTTTTGTTGCGCAGGTGGTGATTATAAGAGAATAAGCCATAGGCTGCCTCCTTTCCCGAATTTATTTGCTTGCGGCTTTTACCCCCACAAGTTCGATATAGCCTCTTTCGCCGCGGGGTTCGAGTTGGATGCGGGGGAGATTTTCGTCCCACTCCATGCCGATTGCGGAAGGGTTGTACTTTTTGAGGGCGTTCCAGAGGGCCTCTATCGCCTCGCAGTAATCCTCTTCCTCGAAGGGTTCGGTCTGGAACATTAGGTATTTGGAGGCGGGCAATTCGATTATATCAAAGCCCTCGGGGATTTCGCCGTCGTAGTTTAAATCGACCTCGACGCCCATAACATACTGCGAGGTATCGGGCTTGATGTACTTAGGCGGCAGCCACATGCAGACGGGTTCGGGGGCTATCGACTTGATGCTTAACAGCTGCCCCCAGATGTCGCAGCCTACTTCGGCGCCGTACTCAAAATAATCGGTGGCTTTTATACCTCTCTTGATTATTACCTTTCTCGCGGGCTTTTCGGTGAGAGTAACAAAAACACTTGTTGTTTCCTTCATCGTTTTTTTCTCCTTATTTTTGAATTCGACATTAAAGGGATTGAACAGCGTGATCATTACGGGGTTCATCGCGTACTCTTTGGGCTTTACGCCGAACTCTTTGTAAAATGCCCTCGAATAGCTTTCGGCGGTCGAGAATCCCGCATCCAACGCCACATCGATAACCTTTACCTTTTCGTCCCTGAGCCTTAATGCCGAGTGCGAGAGCCTTAACTTGCGCAGATACTCCGAAGGGCTGTAACCGGTGTATGCCATAAACAGCCTGTGGGCATACCACGGCGAGTACCCGCACGCCTCGGACAAATCGGAAAGGTTTATTTCTTTGTCGATGTTGGCGCGGATATATTGCTGCATTTTATAAACCGCCTCCGCTTTGAAATCCACTGTTTACCTCCATGTCGGATACCATTTTAGCGCCCGCCGAAAATAAAATCTTGACTTTTTTTGCAGTCCTGAAACTGTAAAAGGCTACTATTTGTTTTCCGATTTGAGGCTTTCCTTGAAGCGCATAAGCTTGTTGGTTTCCAGTTTCCAGTAGATAGTGCGCACAAAGGGGAATATGGTCATAAGGACTTTTGCGAAGCCGAATAATTTCGAGGGGTAGACGCTCTTTTTGCCCTTTTCTATGCCCTTAACAAACTTTTTAGCCACCAATGCGGGGCTTTGGAGGGGGAAGGGCTTTTCGAACTCGCGGGTGTTTGCCGTCTTGAAGAAGTTGGTTTCGGTCGCCACGGGATAAAGGCAGGTGAGCCTGATGTTTTTGCCCATCTCGAGCCTTAGCGCCTGCTGGAAGCCTTCCAATGCGAACTTGCTTGAGGAATAAACGGCGTAGCCAGGCATTGCCATCTGCCCTATCGCGCTTATCGTCATAGCGTATATGCCGAAGGAGCCGTTAAGATAATCGCGGAACTTGGAGTAAGAATAAACGGGCGAAAAGACATTCGTTTCGAACATAACCTTTACCCTGTCCCAATCGGTGTAATCAAACAGCTCGTAATACGGGAAGCCCGCGTTGGCGATAAATATGTCTATGCCGCCGAGCACCTTGATTGCCTCGTCGAATATGGCGTCGACGCCTTCCTTAGAGCCGACATTCATCTGAAAGACGGAAACATTGGGCGATATGCCTTCTATCTTCGAGGTGTCTTTGTCTACCGCAAAAACTTTATTGGCGCCCATAAGAAGTTTTAAGGTTTCGAGCCCTATGCCGCTGCCCGCGCCCGTAATGACTATCCTTTTACCGTTTATCATCTCCTCTCTCCTTGTCTTTTTTTCTATTATACCATAACAAAATATGTTTGGAAGAAGCCGAATGGGGTAAGACTTCGGGGATTATTGTGGTATAATACTAACAATAATAACGCTTTTAGTGAGGCGGGAACGATGAATGTTTTGAAGGCAGAGGGGCTGACAAAAAGATACAGCGGGTTTACGCTGGACAATGCCTCTTTCGAACTGCAAAAAGGCAAAATTACGGGATTTATCGGGCGGAACGGTGCGGGCAAGACTACTACCTTGAAGTCTATGCTAAACATCGTGCACCCCGATTCGGGCAAGGTTTATTTTTTCGGCAAGGAATTTGCC
>DGDU01000007.1:12254-54402 GCA_002385605.1 Christensenella sp. UBA3944 | reverse complement strand
TATGCTTTGCACATTGGAAACTATCCTTACTATGCAGGGGGTAACGGTCTGGAGGGCGAGGTCGCCTTGAGTGAGAATGGCGATTACATGCACCTCGCCGAAGGTTGAGCCCGCCGTAATAATGCCGTTTTGGTCTATGACGGCAAGCCCGGGGTTTTGTATTATCTCGTAGGTTATGTTGCCGTAGACTGTGGCGCCCTCGGGCCCGAAATTGAGCATAAGCGACGCCGAGCCGCCCGCTATCACGGATATTTCGCTGTCGGCGAAACTCATAGATTCCGGCCTTATATACTGCTTTACGGTTACGGTGATTTCTTTATAAATCTCGGTGCCGCTCACCCTCGCCGTGATTACAGCCGTGCCCACGCCGCGCGCGTTTATCGTGCCGTTAGGGCTAACGTCGGCGACGAAGGGGTCGGAGGAGGAATAATTTATCTTTTTGTAGGTGGCGCTTGCGGGAAGCACCGCTGCCTGCGAGAACGAGAAGGCGCGCTCGGGAAGCCCCAGATAAAGGGTGGTGCGGCCTACATTGAAGTCTATGCCCGTCGCGCCAATATAGTCGTCGTAGATGAGGTTGCCGATGCCGCTTGTCGTGTTGTAGCCGTCTTTGGATACGCCCGTGAACAACACAACGCCGTCCTCGCGGAGGAAGGCGGCATGCGTTTCGCCGCCCGCTATGTCTATAATATCCTCGAGGTGGGAAACGCCGCATTGCCCGAAGTCGTTTACGCCCGCCGCGACAACGGTTTTGTCTTCGCGCAGGCCGAGAATGAAGTTTTCGCCCGCGGCTATCTTTACTATCCTTGTCCAGCTTTCGGTTTCTTCTTTGCCCGCGAGGCTGCCCACTACGGCAACCCTGCCGTCTTTAAGAAGGAAGGCAGAGAAGGTCGCCCCGCAAGCCACAGCCTTTGCCTCGGTTATGTGGGAGACAGAGGTTTGCCCCTCGGTATTAGCGCCCGCCGCGAAGGCTTTGCCCATGCTATCTACCGCCGCCACATGCCTTACGCCCGCCGAGATGGACACAATATTTCGCCAGTCGAGAACATTTAGCTGACCGTAGCTGTTGTCGCCCACGGCGTATACCCTGCCCTCGAGGTTGATGGCGTAGGATGTGCGGTAGCCCGCCTCGATTTGTTTTATGTCGCTCCAATGGGAAACGCTGCCCTCGCCGAAATCGTTTTCGCCGAGGCTTATTACCCTGAGCTGGGTGGTTAGAAGCAGGGTGTGCGAATAGCCGGCCGAGGCCGAGATAATATTGGTGTATACGTCTACCGCCCATTGCCCGTCGGTGTATACGCCGGCGCCGCTTCTTTGCACGGTTCCGTCTTTACGGACGCCCAAAGTTATGCGGGTGGATGCCGAAATGCTTGCTTTAAGTTCCGCCCTGGTGGCGAGAACGGTATCCCAGCCCACGGGCTTGGAAATAAAGATGGTCTTAAGAAGTTTGGTGTCGTTGTCGCCGTCGGTTACCCACATCTCTGCCATTACCGGCTCGTCGTCGAGCAGGAAATCGCCGGCGTCGAAGATGCCGCCAACGGGGAAGCCCTTATCGTTTACGACAAACTTGGAGTCGAATATCCTCTCGCCGTTTTCGTAATCGGTGCGGAACCTGCTAAGGTTAAGGTTGTTTTCGGCAAGCACGCTGCCGCCCGCCGATTTGAGCTTTACGGCGATGTTTTTGAGGTATGTAAGCTGAATCTCGCCCACCGTGAACGCGACATTTACGCCCGCGAAATCTCCGTTTACGAGCTCGGCGGAGGTGAGGTTTATTTTGTCGTCGAAATAGTTGTCGGGGATGGTGTTCGCGGAGTTGAGGCTTACCCTGAACTCGATGCGTGAGTCGGTTACCGAAAGGGTTTCTATAGAAATGCCGCTGTTTTTGCCGTCAACATAGAAAAGCGTGCCGTAGTCGTATCGCGAATTGGGCTTTGCCTCTAGTGTCGCGCCCACGCTAGAAAAGAGGGAGTTGTTGGGCGACATGGCGGCGTAGGCTATCTCTACCTTGCTTCTGTCGTAGAGGTTTTTGCCCGCCACCCTGTAATCGTTATCGGGGAGTTTGGGGCGGAAAACATATACTTCGTCGGGATATGAGGGGTTTTGGTGCCTGGCATTCTTGTTGCCGTCCTGCACGCCCTCTTTGATGCGGTACACGATAAGCCCCGAGTCGGGAAGCTCGCGGTCGTAGGTGGGATAGGCAGAATTGCTGCGGTACTCCACCATAAAATACTGGCCGCTTACATTAGAGGGTATCTTGTAGGCGAGGCGGGCTGCGGGAGACGCCGTTACCGTGGGGGTCAGGCTGTACACGCCGTTGCCTGTAACCGTTCCTACCCTGCTTTGCGAAACGCCGAGGTATTGGGTGCGCATATAGGTTAGGGGAAGCTGGGGTGTGGGCTTGTTGAACTGCATTATGTCCCAGTCACCCACAGGCACGAAATCGTAATCGTAGTGGTAGAGGTCGGGAGCGCCCAGCACATGGAAAAACTCGTGGGAGAGTACGCCGACATCTATCGAGCTTACGAAGTTGAAGCTGTAGTTTCCTACCAGGATATCCCCTATTCTTGCCTCGTTGGGATTGTTATAGGTTTTGTTGATGGAAGCGAGATTCCAGCTGTGCGGCCAAAGCAGCCCGCCCCAGTCGGTGCTCGAAGCGCCGCTTATAAGGAAGGTGACGCTGTCTACATAGCCGTCGTCGTTAGTGTCGATATCGACGCCGCCGAAGTTAAACCTGCCCGCCGCGGCGTTTACCGCAGCCGTAAGGAGCTGGGATTCCTTCTCCCCCCTTGTGGTGGTTTGGCTTTGCTTGACATTGTAATATTCGCGGTTGTAGGGGGCCTTATAGACATATACATTGCTGCCGTTTTGAGGATAAAAGTTGACAACCTCTATGCCGCCGTCGGATGCTTTATAAAAGTAATCCGCGAGCGAGGGGTCGTTATCCTCAAGGTATGGCCTCGCGGGATTGGCTTCCAATGGATCCGTTCTTTCGTCCTGGAAAACTATGTAGATAATGATGTTTGCTATAACCCTGGGCTCTCCCGAGCCGTTCAGGGGCCGGGGGGCGAATTCTTCGTCTACGGGGTAATCGGTCAGAAGGTCAGGGTTAGAATCGAAGTCGATTTCAGAGGCCAGCATCCTGGGGGCGGTTAGCGCCGCGAGCCCCTTTTGCCCGTATCTTACATCGGACGCCACCGGCCTTCCATTGTCGTTATAGGCGTAATAAAGCTCGTCGCCCTCTCTTATGAGTATAAAGCCGTCTTTGTCGTGGCAGTAGCTGAAGTATTTGTCGCCACTTTCGTAAAACTCCACACGGCTTCCGTCGGCCCTGACGATTTCTCTTTGGAAAGTGTACACGCCAAAGTAGCCCGCGCCCTTTTTGCCCTGAAAGCTAAACAGGGAACAGACAAGTATCGCCGTCATAAAGCATATAATCAGCGAAAAAATTATTAGTTTTTGGGGCTTTGTCGTCCTTCCCATAGATACTCTTTAGATATTATAAAGTATATATTAGTTTTATTATAGTGTCAATAAAGGGGTGTCCCGCCTTTACATGGTAATTTTTCGGAACCTTAGCAGAAAGGGGCTGCTTCGTAAGAAGCAACCCCTCTGCCCTCCTTTATATGTGAAGCTTTATGCTTCCTGCGACCCATAGAGTATGTCGATTGCCACAACCAGCGTTCCGCCCTTGACATCGACTTTGAGGGTATAACGGCGGCCTTCCTTGCTGGTGTCGATATCCCTGAAGCCGTTGGACAGCGGGTTGCCGTACTGGCCGAGCCTGGGTTTCCACTGGCTGCCCCAGTCGTCCGTCCAGTATACCTGCGCGTTCTCCCACGGTGCAACATACACATTGTCCCAGGTTACCGCGGGCACATACCTCTCTTCGTTGTTGCCCCACAGGTCGTCCCACCAGTTGCCGGTGCTCTCGTAGTAGGCTTCCTTGAAGTAGCGGTACGACATCGTGGGCAGGTACCTGAGGTCGAACTTGGCGTTCTTGTTGAGCTTGATGATAGGTATGTTGGACTGCTGCGGGTTACCGCTGGGCAGATAGTGGTAATGGGTCGAGTTGGCGGGTACGATGTAGCTTCTGCCATCGCTTACAAAGCTTGCGTCCGGAATGGTGGGCATGTCGCTCGGGTACTTCCAGTTCTCGTCCGTTCCCGGATTGATGAGGTCGTCGCAGAAGGTTGCCGCCGGGTTGTGCAGGTAGATACCGTAGGTGTTGGTCGCCTCCTGGCTTACCCAGTCGTAGCAGGTGAATATAATCTTGGAACCTATGCTTTTGTTGGGGTTGGGATATACCCTGGCCGAGGAGTCGGCGTCCCACTCGATGTAGGCGGGATAGTAGCGCGGGTTGCTGTCGCTTTCTTCCCTGAGCTTGGCGGGGGTTATGTGAGCCGCCGTTACACTGTTGTTGCTTAAGGAGTACTGCACGCCGGTGTTCTGCTTTACTATCCTGTTGCCGTTGCCGTCGGTGATGTAGTTGCCGTCATCGTCGGTTTCGTACTCGACTACGAAGGATGTGAATTCGCCGTAGGTTATCGGGATTTCCTTGCTGCTGCGGTAGTCGTAGCCCGCGAAGATCTGCCTGTAAGTGGTGGGCAGGTTTACACTCGGGCCGCCCAGCTGCAGCGCGTAGCTTGTCGGAATGGTGTTGCCGATTAGTATCTTGTTGGCTACCATGAAGCTCCACTTGACAACCTGGCCTCCTCTGCCGCCCAGCATAAGTACTGCCGACTGCCTGCCTGTCGTTTCGAACTCGACGCTCTCGAAGTTCCACTTGTTGACATAGTCCATAAACGAGCCGCCGCCGGTTACCCTCTCGATCCTTAGCGTGCCGTGCCTCTGCCCTACGGGCTCCTCGAGGTAGACATTGGGATAGTTGAGGATATAGGTGTCGTTGGTTATGTTGGTAGTCGAAAGCGTGAGTATCGACGAGTTCTTGGGCGAATCGGGCAGATAGATGACTTCCTCTTTGCCGTAGGTGGTGCTTTCGCTGAACAGTTCGGGATCGTTAAGTACCCACGGGGTTACATTGAATGTGAGGTTGAAGCTCTGGTTGTCGAGATCCATCTGGAAGCTGGTCTTTACCGTTTCTTTGTTGTAGTAGATGCGCAGCTTGTTGGATGCCGTATTGCTCCAGTATACCTCTACCGAGTAAGGCGCGGTGGCGGCCTTGGTTTCGGTTACGGTGTTGCCTTCCTCGTTTATATACTGATAGGTTACTTTGTAGCCCGTCGGGTAGTTGCCGTCCTGCTCGTATGTGCCTCCCTTCGGCCCGACGCCTATCCTGATGTCGGTGGGGAGCTCGAAGCCGCCCATATTGATGAAGAAGTACGGCGTCTGTATGTCGTAAAGGAGCGGGTTGTTGCTTGCCGAGAACTGCGCGTTCTTGCGTAGTATGAGGTGGTCTATCGCGCCCGAACCGTACTTGGCCTTTGCCCAGTCTACGAGGTTGGAGTACGCCTGGCTGTTGTGCATATACCAGACTTGCAGGATGTATTGCTCTTCGACGGGCACATCGATGCTTGCCCATTGCTGCCCTTTCTCGCCCATTCCGAAGCCGGGTATGGTGACATAGAACCTGGCGTCCTTGCCCTTGTAGGAGAGCGGGCGGGCGGTATCCATCCTGAACTCGATCCTGAGGTTCTTCTCGGACTCGTCTGCAAACGGCAACTTGTCTTCGCCGTCTACGGTATGATACTGCGCCGTCGAGCCCATCGTGAAGGTGATGGAGGGCATATCGGGATTTCTGGTAGAGGGATCGGCGGGATCGTAGCCACCGAAGTGCACGGTAAACTGCCCTGTCGTGAATATGTCGTTTACAACATCCCTCGTGACATTCTCGCTGCTGTTGTACTGATACGGCTTGATGATTATGTCGGGATTCTTGAGCACATTGGTGTAGCCCGTGACCGTGCGGTTGAGCACCTTGACATTGAAGGCTATCTTCTGCGCGTAGCTGCCGTCGGCGGCGCTTATGTGGGCTACAACGATGGAGTCGTCGCTTCCCTTGTAGTTGATCTTAACCTTGCTGTCGTCCCATACAACCTTGATGGGGCTGTCGGGGCTGTTGTCGAAAGAGCCGTAAATCTGCGAGCCTTCGGCCGAGTAGAAGGTTATGTTGCCGGCCTGCGGGTAGCACTGCTCGACGCTGTAGATCTTGAAGGGATCGAACTTGAAGTAGGAAGTAGCCCTTTGGTCGGCCTCGCCTACGAAGTACGGGGCTTCGGCGCTCTCGAACAGTTTAGTTATCGTCCTGTTCTCGTAGTAGACGGGTATGACTATGGTCTGGACGCCGCCCAGCTCGTTGCCGATCCTGGCGTACAGCCTGGATACGCCGCCTGTGTAATCAAGCGCAACCCTCTTCTTGCCGTTGTACACATTGCCGAGGTCGGAAGGATCGAAGGTTACTTCGCAGGTGTACTGCAGGCCGCTCTCGGTTATGATGGTGTGAGTGCCGTCGGAGTAAACGACGCTTTGGGCGTACTTGGGATCGTAGGCGGGGTTAGCGACATCAGTCTTGATGCCGTACGGGTCGATGTAGTAGGCTTCGGGGAGGCCGGAAGCGTAGGTCATATCGGCGATGGTGACATCTATGGTCGTTGTTATCTTAGTGTCTCTCGCCACCGTTGCGCCGGTCTCGCCGTAGTTTAGCGTTACAACCACATTGCGCCCGGTGTACAGGTTCTTGAGGTTGGTCGCGACGCCCGTCGCCGCGTCTATAATCCTGTAGCTTGCGGGCGTGAGCGTGTAGTCTATGTTCTTGGTGAAGGTGCCGTCCCTTACAACAAGCCTT
Organism: Christensenella sp. UBA3944; assembly: GCA_002385605.1. GTDB lineage: Bacteria > Bacillota > Clostridia > Christensenellales > DTU072 > Firm-09. Next base: position 47,603 of record DGDU01000007.1, on the reverse strand, counting down.
ACCCTCTTGTAGTAGGAGAAGTTGGGATCGTTGAAGTTTTCGCTGTACGGCTCTTCGTAAGGATTGATGGTGCGGGTGTAGGCGAGCTCCTCGAAATCTCCGTCATAAGTCTTGCTGACGAGCGTCCTGATTATAGTCCTGTCGATTACCGTTACGGGTATTTCGATGGACTGCATAGCCGTCTTGTAGCCGTCGGCATCCCTGTAGAAGATGGTGGCGACAGCCGCCATATTGTTGCTCGCGTCAAATACGCCGCCCGCTGTCGTCATTGTTTCGACTATCTTGGCGTACTTCCACTCGACATCGACTTCGACGCTTCTGTCTACATTGCGGAAGCTGGCCATTACCCTGTTCGGGAGCCCTACGAAGCCGATGAAGGGATCGACGCGCAGCGAGGTTATCTTGCCGTCCTCGATAACGACAATCGAGTTGGGGTTGTCGTAACCCTCGAGAGGAGCTATGGACAGCAGCTGGCTGGGCCTGATGTTGACATTTACATAGAATTCCTGCTCGAGGCCCTGTACGCCCACAGCTATCTTTGCCCTTACGGAGAAGTTGCCGCCCAGGAAGGTGTAGGGCAGGGAGGCTATGTCTTCGGCGTTCCATTGTACGGGCATGAGCATCTGGCCGCCGTTGCGGAACAGCACTTCGGTTACGGCGTACTTGGTAAAGTCGATCTGTTCGTAAATGCTGCCCACAAGGGTGGTGGCTATGCCTATCGCCAGCCTTTCTTCGACAACGAAGGTGGCGCGGATCTTCTGCCTTACATCGAAGCCGTAATCGGGTACCTGAGCGCCCTGCCTGATGTTGCCGAGGCTGCCGAGGTTAGTCGTGATACCGATATCGAAGGTAAGGTTGTTATATACGCGCTCGCTGTCGTAGGAGAGCGGAATCTCGGGATAGGATACCGTAAGCATGCGGGTGCCCTTGGTGGTTACTACCTCGATTTCTGTTGCAAGCTTAGACTCAAGCTGCGTCCTTACATCGAGATACGGGTTGATGTAGACATAGTCGGGCACCTTGCCGAGAGTGTCTATAATTCTCTCGGGCAGGATCATCATTGTCCTGGTGTCCTTGATGTAGCCGAACACGGGGTCGCCTATCCAGGCCTTGAGCGTCAGTATGCCGCCGTTCTGGTCGTAGTAGCCGTCAAGCACTACGGTTTCGCTGCCGTTGTAGTATTCGGCGGTGAAGGAATCCCAGTATACCTTCATGATCTTTTCTTCGACAACGGGGCCGTCTTCGGTGTACTTGAAGCTTACCTTGGCGAATCTCGGAAGCTGCCAGTTGTCGAAGGCGTAAATTTCGCGGTTGAAGTCGTAGGGGACCGTGCCTTCTTCGTCTTCGACATACTCTATGCTGTGCACAAGCCTTGCGTTGCCGTTAACGAACTTGAACTCGAATGTCTGCCGGTTGTTGGGGTGCGAGCCTACCGTTACCGTGCCCGAGATTGCCGACATCTTGTAGAAGTCGTCCTTATCGGGGCCGAGGTCGAAGGACGCGGGCAGCAACCTTGTGGCTGTGGCGTTGGGATCCATGTACACGACTTCTATGGTAGCGGGCAGCTCGAACTCGTAAGGATCGGTTATAACTAGCTCGTCGGATACAAGTCTGCTTATCCTGAGGTCTTTGAGCAAGGGCTTGATGTTTACTACAACCTGCTGTGTCCAAACGGGGTTGGAGGCGTAGCCCTTGTTGCCTACCGTCACGATGATGAGAACATTCTTTACATCGGCGCTGTAATAGGGATAGAGCCCGCCTTCGTCGGCGAATCTCCAGCCGACGATATCAAAGTTGTCGTCGCTTATTTTTATCTTGGCGCCCGAGGGGCTTGAGGCGTTGTACAGCACGCCGACTATGCCGCTCTGGGCAAGGTAGGCGTTGATATCCTGCTCGGCGTAGTACTGGTTGATGTCCATCGCCGGGATTTCGAGGCTCTCGAAGTCGCTCTTTTGCAGGCTGATGTAGACATTCCTTACCACTGCCGTGCCGAACAGCTCGTCGTAGAGAACGGCGTCCACATGGTAGCCGTTGCCCGCGAAGGACTGGTCTATGAACCTTATGTTATCGTAGCAGGTCCTGCCGGCAAGGGTGAGAGTATCCGCCTCGAACTGCTCGCTTATGATGTTCGGGTTGAAGCTGAATACCGTCCTGGTTTCCCAATACTGGTTGCCGTTGTTTAGAACGATGCCGTTGCCGTCCTCGAATATGAACATCTGGGTGGTGTTGACTACGCCCGCCTCGACATTTACATTCTGGACTGTGCCGTCGAAGGGATATACCGTGGCGTGGGCCATGCTGCGCGGGATCATCCTGGATACCCTTATAATGACGGGCAGTTTCTGCTGCGTTGCGCCCGTGCCCACTACGGCGTTGACGATGTAATCCTTGGTGGCCGAGCTTCCCGCGAAGTTGTAGGTCATCTCGGGAATCTCCCAGTAATAGTCGCCTGCCGCTACAGAGAGGGTTTCCCTGGCGTGGACTTCGGTTACCGTCTCGCCGTCTGCAACATAGCTTATGCCGTAGCCTACCTCGATGGTCTGGGGCAGCTGCAGGCCGTTGTTCTGGAAGGGTATGATGTTCTTTACGCGGTAGTTGGTCGCGGGGTCGGTGTCGTCGCCGTAGGCGCTTATCGTCGCGCTTTCGACTATCTGCCTGGACAGAACTTCGACTTCGACCTTGATCTTCTGCGTGCCGCCCATCTGATCCCTTACGGTGTAGTAGACATTGAATACCTTCTGGGTGATGTCGTTGGGGTCGTACTTATTGAGCTCGCTCGCGTCGACGCTCTCTACCGCCCAGCTGAAGTTGCCCGCGGGGGTGTGGAGCATGAGCTCGTTTACCGCTTCCATCTTCTCTTTGTAGCCCGAGCTTGCGAGCGGGTTGAACTGCACGAAGTTGCGCATCGAGCCGCCCTCGGTTGTCTGGGCTATTATGCCGTTTATGCTGCCCGCAACCGGCGCGGTTACATACTGTACCTTTCTGTTGAGTATCCTTACCGGCACATCGATGGTGACGGCGCGGCTGTCCTCACCCTTAATGGTGCCGTTGTCGAGGTGGCGGCTGGCGATGTATCTGTAAGTCAGCTTGATGTAGGAATAGCCGCCCTCGTAGGATATCTTGGTTTCGGACATATCCCACTCGAGGCTGTTGAACACATAGCGCTTGTAGAGGTACGGGACTTCATCGCCGTCTTCGTTGATGAAGGTTTCGTAAGCGCCGTCGCCCTGCCTGTATTGGAACTTGACCGCGTAGACGAGGGTCTGCGGCAGCTTCGCCATATAGGCTTCTTTATTAAAGTTGAACGGGTCGATGGGCGCGAGGTCAAGCACGGGGGTGTCGTTCTCGACAGCCTCTGTGCCCCTCTCGTTGAGCTTGAGCGTGCTGGTCGGGTCTACCACAAGGCCGCCTTCGAGAGTCGCCTTAATCCTGGTTATGACGCCGTCGCTGTTTACGCCGTAGGTCTTGTTGGCGCAAGAGCCGATTATATAGCCCTCGGAGCCTTCGAGGCTGGGCGTGAAGTTGAGGCTGTCCATGCTCCAGTGTACATACACGCCTATGGTGTTCTTGGATGTTCCGTCGGCGAATACGGCGTTGTAGCGGTTGGGCAGGATTTCCATGACGCTGGCCACAGAGTATGTGCCGTCCTTGTTGAGGTTGTGGCGGACGCCGCCCGTTTCTTCGGCCCATGTGCCGCCTACCGCAGTGAAGTCGGCAAGGTTGTACGGGTCGTGGAAGATAATTTCTGCCGGCGGCATGTAAACCTGGGTAATGATGTCGCCGTTCATGCCGTCGCCTTCGGTCGTCCTTACCGTATAGAAGGTGCCCGACAGGCTGCCCTGTACAACGCGCAGCTTGATGCCGGTATTGACGAGGTCAAGTTCGAAGTAATGGTCGTCCTTGGCCGAGTGCTTGGCGTACGCCGCTTTGTCGTCGTCGCTGCCCTGGCTGTACTTGTAATCGTCGTCATCGTAGTGCCCGTAGACATCCCTTATATAGGTTTGGCCGATGAGCTTCTTGATGGTGACGCCTTCGATGGTTTCTATCCTGTAGTCGCTTATGACGATGTAGTTGTTGGTTACATTGGACCTTATCCACTTCTGGATCTTGGCGTATCTGTCTGCGTTGCTTATGACGGCGCCCGTGTCGGGGTCGAAGGCGATGGTATCCGCCCTGAGGTCTACGCAGTTGGGCTGCCACTTGCCGTTCCCGTCAATATGGCCGTTCTTGGAATCCTTATAGGTGGCGCCGTTGATGAACAGCAGCACCCTGTCGAGGAGCGAACCCGTCCTGGAGGCGTTGTTGAGCACTATCTTGGCATAGACGGACATATCGAAGTAGTCTACATCGCGGAAGTAGCCGCTAAGCTGGTTGCCCTCGATATCGAACTCGGGTTCGGAAACGGTCTGGCCTGTTACCGTGCTGCCGCTGTTGGGAAGCAGCGTGCCTGTATTATTGAGTACCGGAGCCGGGCTGAAGGGGTTGGTGCCCGCGGAGGAGCGTATAGCCTCGCTTCCGGAATGCAGCGGGTTCTTCTCGAGATCCATCTCGCCGAACATATCGTACGGATATGTGAAGGGCAGGATGTGCGAAACAAGCCTGGATACCTGGTCTAGCTGGTCGTCCAGCAGTTCGTACGCCATCATCTGTATGAGGTTGACAACAAACGGGTTCTGGAGGAAGCCCGGGAAGTTCGAGAAGGCGTAGGACAGCAGGAAGCTTATGAGGCCTGCGGGCATCTTTGCCGACGCCGCGACCAAGGCCTGCCTGTATGCCGCCTTGGTTTCGTACTTGTTATCGTAGATAAAATGATCGTCGGTTTCGTCGAATATACCCGTGTAATTTAGGAACTTCTTGTCGTCGTCGCTGGTGCCCGAAGGAGCCGTAACAAGGTCTTTGATGAGCTTGCGCTGGTCGGGCTTGATGGGCGACATACCCATCATGGGTATGAGCAGCTCGTAAAGCGTGTCGAACAAGCCGGAAACGAAGCTTGAATTTAGCCATACTTCGACATAGGTTACGCTGTTGCTGTTGTCGGCAATGCCGCCTTCGTAGCCCTTAAGGTAGTTGGTCCAGGGCATGAATACGGGCTTGCCTTTGGCATCCTTGTAATCCTCGTTAGGATCCCAGTTGATGAGGTCGCCTAGACCGGGTATCTGGTTAATGAGGTCATTGGCGATGTCGCTGCCGAGGCCCATTGCCCAGCTATACAGCGTTTCGGGCAGGCCGTCGGGCGCGTAGCCGCCGTCCGCCGGGGTCTGCACATAGCCGTCGGAGCCGTAGACATTGAGGCCGGGGGCGTCAAGTATGTCTGCGCCCAACCTTATCCTTATGCCCTCTAATATGTTGGTGTTCTTGGAGGGCTTGTCGAACCATGCCTTGGGCCTGCTTACAAGCACCACCATCGGCAGCCTGCCGGAGGATGTGGTAAGGCGGATGACATCGGGCATATCGTAATTTACATAGATCTTGGAGCGGAACTTGAGCCTGTAATCGACATTGAGCGCCATATCCTTGATCTTGAATGTGCCGCTGGAGTCTATATTAAGGTTGCCCGCCAGGTCGTAGACATAGTTCCTCGGGATTTCGGATTCGCAGCTCTCTCCCTCGAGGGTCTTGTTCTTTTCGGTAACGGCGTTCTGGGCCGAGCCGTTGTAAGAGTCTGTCTGCCTTATCGTCCTGAGCGGGTTGGTGCGCTCTATCCAGATTTCTATATCGGCGGGGTTGACGGGGGTGAGGCTGAGCTTCTTGTACGCTACTATCAACAGCGAGTTGGAGGAGCTAAGGTTGGTGCCGTCTAGATCCTTGCCGTAGGTGAGGCGGAAGAAGTCTACCACAGTATAGTTGTGGTTGGTTGTATCCTTCCTGAAGCCGTGGTAGGTATAGCTGTTTGTCGTATCTACGGTATAGCTCTTGCCGCGCAGGTCTGACACAAATGCCGAATCGCTGGCGCCGCTGAAGGTGGCGTATACAATGTTTCTGGATTCGTCGAAGTAGACGCCCTTTAGCGTGCCACCCGCGGGTTTAAGGCTTGCGGGGTTGCTTTCGCCCATATCCCTGATGTAGCTGTTCAGGAAGTCGGCGTCCATTGGCACTGTGCCTTTTAGCACCTTTGCTGCGGGGCCTTCTTCGGTTATAAGCCACTCTTCGGTTATGGTAAATATCGAGCCTTCTATCGTTCCCGCGGTTACCGGGCTTTGGGCAAAGACGAGGTTGAAGGTCTGGCCGCTTACGGTGATTTCGATGGTCCTGCTGAGGCCTATGCTGGTCGAAACGGTATGCCAGAAGCCGGCTACCCTGGCAACGCTGAACGAGAAGTTACCGCCGGCGTCGGTGGTGGCCACGGGGTTGGCAGAGCCGTCGAAGTAGATTCGGACGCCGCTTATGCCCACGCCGCTGGCGTTGCGCACGACACCGTTTACCGTGATGTTATCGAAGTAGACTTCGACATATTTCTTGAGCGTGAGGTTGACCTCTGTCGCCGGGTGGGTGTTTATCGGGTTGACTGTAGCCGTGGTGGCAGCGTGGCCCGGTATGGGGTTCCTGTAATACCCGGGCGCGCTAACAACGATGCTGTAAGTGGTCGCGGGCAGGTTGATGAGGGCATAGTAGCCGTTGTTGTCCGTCGTCGTCTTATACCTGCCGGCGGAGACCGTGGCGCCTACTATGGGCAGGCCCGTCTCTTCGTCGGTGATTCTGCCATACAGGCTGCCGTAGTCTACATAGACATCCTCAAGTTCTTCGGAGCCGAGCAGCTCGGGGAAGTAAAGCTTGAGAAGCGCGGGGCCGCCGTCCGTGAGATCGTCTATAATCTTGCCCAGCTTGAGCGGGTTGCCGTAGCCCGTAATGTTGCCAAAAAGGTCGGTGATGAGCGGCGCGAGCAGGTCGGCAAGCAGTCCGGCTACGAAGCTCTTCCAGTTGATACCGGGAATGGGCAGGTCGGGTATGGGCAGAGCGTTAAGAATGGCGCTTATTACCTGTTCGAGTATCCATTTCGCTATGAAAGTGATATCGATCGTGAGGGCGCTGTTGAGGGAGATCCTTAATGTGTGGTCGGAGATGAACGCCCTTGCCGACATGGGCTCCCAATTGTTGGAGTCGGAGTATGTCGTGGTTACGCCGTGCACCTGCGTGAGCTGGTCTATCGTTACATTCAGGGTGTTGGTGGAGTTCTTGTCGAGCACCAGCCTTACCCTTCTGTAAGCGTTGGAGAAGTATACGGGGGTGAACGCCTTGCCGATGGGTATCTTGCCGTCCCAGCCTATTGTAATGCCGAACACTTCGAAGCTGAAGTCAATGCCAGTATCGATTTCGAATACATTGGCGGGATTCTCGAAGCCGGAGTCGGTTGTCGGGTCGAAGACGGGGCCGGTGGGCGAGGGGGTGAAGCCGTCGCCGGCAATCCTGTAGCGCAGGTCGCGCATATACCAGTAGTCGTTGCGCTTGTCGATGTAGATGCGGAATCCGTTTACGCTTAAGGTGTCTATGAGCGTGCTGACAAGGGACACCATGTTGGCACTGAAGGCGATCTCGCCCTTGTCGTCGGCTGTGAGGTTGATACCTGTAAGGCCGCCGTATTCGTCGGTGCCTATCATGCCGGCGGTGAGGGCGAACTCGGAAGCCGCCGAACCTATCCTGAGCTGGAAGCCATTCTCGGGCACCTCGAAGGCTATGTTGTTACCCTTGCTGTCTATCTTGAGGCGCAGGCTGAGGTTATTGAGCCCGTAGGATATGTTGGTGGCGAGGCGGATATCGGCAAAGCTCGGAATGCCCATATCGGGAAGCAGAGCAGCAAATATGACGCCGTTGGGGTTGATGGTTATTTCTTCGTTGCCGAGAAGTATCCTTATGATGGGAACATCGGTTGCCGTGCGCAGGTCGGAGGGCGAGGCATTGTTGGGGCCGCTCTGGTTATAGAGCCCGCTTTGGCCCTCCGTGCCGTTCTGCGGCTCTTCGGAGCCGCCGCCGAAGGCAGACCTTATTATAGAGCCGATATCGAGGCCGACATCTTCGGTAATTATGCCGCCCAGGAAGGCGCCAAGCACTCTCATGAGGTCTATGCCGTTTATGAGAGCTTTGAAGAAGCCTAAGCCGGAGAGGTTGGCGTACACCGAGTTGGTTTCGCCTATATAGTAGATGGCGATGAAGATTTCTTCGTTATAGGTTATTTCGAGCGTCAGGCTGCTGCTCTTAAGTTTGGCGAGGTTGCCGTAAACCCTCAGGTTGAGCCCGAATACCATTACGGTATCCTGCAGCTCGAGGTTGCAGCCGCCGTCGTCCATGCCGATAAGAGTTTCGACAAGGGCTTCGAGCGCCTCTACCTGTACGGACTTGCCGCCCGAGGCGTTCTTGGTGCGCAGCCTGAAGTTGGCGCTTAGGCTTAAGCCTACCTGCGAGAGCGTCGAGATATCTTCGTAATTGATGGTTTCGCCCTGAGCGTTCTTGGTGGGCGATATGCTTGTGACAAGGTTTTGCCTGAACTTGGCCGAGCTTTGGTCGAAGCTGTAGCGTATCCTGAACGCCTTTTCGTAGGGCGTGTCGTCTGTGAGCCTTAACTCGATGCCGGCGAGGCCGTCTTCTTCGCTCCAGCCTATCCTGAGGTTCTTGAACATCGGGAGGCGGAAGGTTTCGTTGCCGGGGATGCCCGCGATAAGCGAGTACGCGAGGGCGCCGGTTATCGCCAGGGATACCTCTTTGCTGGAAGCCGTGAGCAGCAGGAGCGGGGTGCCGAAGTCTATCTTGGACAGATCTTTGCGGACTATCCTTGCCGCGTTCTGCGGGCCTGCGGGGGAAGCTTCTTCCTCGGAGCCGCCTAAGTCGATGCTCGAGAGAAGCTCTTTTACTATCTCGCCGATGTCGATGCCTTCAAGTTTGATGGCGGGCAGCGACAGCCCGGAGAGGTCGGCGTAGATGGTGCCAGTCGAAGAGCCTGCCACATGGCCCATATAGGTTATGAGGGCTATTTCTTTGCGGTAGGACGAGGTGCCGTAGGTTATGGACAGCTGCAGGGCGAGGTTGCTAAGGTCGGCAAAGTCTATGAACACCCTTAGCGAGAAGCCTATCCTTACATCGAGGTCCTCCGCGGGCTGCAGCACGAAGTTGAGCCCGATATCGCCGAGGAGGCCGGCTAGCGTTTCGCTGAAGTCGAACAGGCCGCCGACCGTGTCGTCTATGCTGAGCGTCGAGTTGACTTCGATATCAAACTTGTAATTGCTTAGCGGCGCGAAGTTGGCCCTGTTGTTGAAGTATTCTTCGTAGTAGTTGTCGTTGTCGTAGCGTTTTGAGAATATGTCGTTATCGCCGAGCTGCACCTCGATATTCTTGATGCCGACGCTTACCTTAAGCCTGTTTTCGTTGGAGGCTATGGCAAGTATCATTTCCTTGGTGACGGGATCGTATGCGAGAGCTGCCGAAACATACTTGTAAGCCTTGGTGAACTTATAGATGTAAGGCGTATCGACATGCCTCAGGATGAGGTAGCCCTTCCTGTTGATTAGCGAGGCGTATTCTTCGTATTCATCTTCCTCGATATTGGTGTACAGGGCATAGTAGATGTTCCTGTCATACACGCTGTCGTAGTTTACATACGAGCGGTACAGCTTATATGCCCTTTCGAATACGGGGAAGTCGGTGTCCATCGACTTTACGGGGTCGGTGGGGTAAGAATTGAGCGCCTGCACATCGGCCTGCAGCTGGAGCTGCGAAAGCGTGAGGGTCTGCGGGTCGGAGATGGGCGGCTGCCCTGCCACACGCTCGGCGGCGGCCACTATGAGCTTATTGTCGCCCTGCAGCCTTACCACGGTTACCGCGACGCCTAAAGCGCTGTTCTCGAGCTGGGTATAGTTGGCGCCCGTGTCGATAACGATGTATCCCGCCTTTGTGAGATCGGTTATATACTTGACATACTGCGCGAAGCCGTTGGCCTGGTCGGCGAGGTATGGGTAATCGTATACGGCGTAGACGACATACCTGTTCCTGCCGATATAGGCGCTGTAAAGCGTCGAGTTGAAGATGGGGAAGGCGGGGTCGAATTGCTCGAGCCGGTCGACTAACCAGTAAACGCTCATCTTCTTGACATTGTCGAAGTTGATGGCGGTTACATCTATTTCGGGCTGATAATCGAGCGCGAAATTGAGGGTGAGGGTGTTGTTTACATTGTCCAGCTTGAGGGAGATCCTGCCTACATCGTCGAAGGGGAAGCCAAGCAGCTGGGTAAGTATGGTGCGGATGGCCGACTGGGCGACGATAATGGAGATTTCGCCCTTCGTGAACTCTATGCTGTCCAGAAGGTTTACCCACCAGAAGGGATCGTCTTCTTCTTCGGCGACAGGCTCTTCGCCTTCGGCGTTTTCGGGCCCGTTTTCGCCCTCATCGCCGTCTTCGCCCATAAAGCCTCTTATGAGCGGCATGAGGTCGAGTGTGAGCCAGGTTTCGAATACCGCGGCGTCTAGCAGCAAGCCCTTGGCGTTGTCGGCAAGGCCGGGCATCTCGAGGAAGAGCTGCGGGCCTGTTACCGCGAAGTTGGGCAGGTGCAGGTTGCCCATAAAGTTGAGCGCGAATATCTCGCCGCCCTCGTCGGAGAGGGTGATGAGCGCGTCTAGGGCAAGCTGGCTGAGCTGGGTGAACAGCATATCGACTTCGACATGCAGCGTTACCCTGCCCTCTATGTCGTTGAGGAATTGCAGGAAGAAGTAGGACTCTTCTAATTCGAGCGAGAAAAGGTTGCTCCAGTCTAGTATGTACGCCGCGAAGTCTATGCCCAGATCGAGGTCGAGGGAGACCGTGAACCTCCAGTTGACATCCGCCGAGTTGAAGCACTGGCTGTAGAACACCTGGAGATCCTGGTCGGTAGAGAGCCAGTTATACAGGGCGTTGTACCTTTGCGGGTCGAAGGAGATAGCCGTGTAGCGTATCTTTTCTTCGCCGTCCTTATCTATATATTTCTTGTTGTGCAGGAGCGACAGGGTGATGTCGTAGCCCGCGGTGATGTAATAGTAATTCTCGTTGTCGATATCCACGCTGGGGCGCTTGAACAGGCTGAGCCTTATGCTCATGCCGGTGTCGTCGAAGTATACGCCCGCCTCGGCGCCGTCGATGGCGTCTTTTATCATCTCGTTGAAGTCGAGGTCGTGGAGCACGCTGTCGGGAGCCGTGTTCTCGTTTATGAGGAAGGATTGCAGTATGCCTACCGCCATTTCCCTGGTGACCACAACGGCGAGGCCGCTGGAGTTGAGGCGTACAACGGCCTGCAGCTTATCGAGGGCGCCGGATTCGGGATCGCCTATGGCGCGGAAGGAGTCGGCAAGCTGCATGAGCCCGAGGTTGTCGGCTTCCTCGTTCTCTTCGGGGGCGGGCTCTTCGTCGTCCTCTTCGGGGGTTACGCCGAACAGGTCGGTGAATATCTTAAAGAAGCCGGATTCGACAAACTTGAACTTTACGCTGGTGCCCTTCTGCTCGTCGAAGGGGCTTCTGCCAAGCACATTGACTTCTACATAAATGTTGTCGTCGTAGAGGTAGATCTTGGCAAGGTTCTGGGTGTGGTATACCTCGTTGTTGATTACATCGATTACAGAGTAGGTGAGCTCGAAGTAGCCGCAGAGCGCCATCTTGGCGAGATCCATCTCGCGGGAGAGCAGCTTGCTGAAGTCGAGGCCGATTTCGCCGCTTAACTCTATCACGAGGGACTCGGTGCCGCCCGCGAACACGATATCGGTGTCGAGCAGGGCGTCTATACCCAGAGCCTTAAGGATCTGGGATACCGCCGAATCCGCCTTGATCTTGCCGTCTTCGAGGAGGGTGGAGATGGAAACATTAAGGGATGTGTACACGACAAGCTCGTTGTAGTTGGTGTACTCGGCCCTCTCGGGTACGGTGATGATGGGCGGGATGTTTGTTTCGCCCATGTGCTCTATCTCGTTGGCAATGCCCGCTCTCATTTCGTTGCAGACATAGCTAAGCTTTACCGCGATATAGGCGGGATCGGTGTACGCCTCGCCGTATACGGCTTCCATGAGCCCGTTGCCGAAGGCGTCGGCAAGCTGGTAAAGCGTCTTTATATCGTACATGCCGGGGCCGCTTACATAAACGGGGTTGCCCCAGGTGATTGTGCCGTCGGTGTTCTTGGTGTAGGCGGTCATTACTCCGTCTTTCAGCCTGGCTTCACCGTATACCGTGGCAAACAGCGGGTTGCCCTCGGCGTCCGCCTTCTGATAGTACACCGTGCCGTTAATGACGGTGCTGTTGTAGTTGCCGCTTTCGTTCTTGTAGACTTCGTAGCCTAGGATGTAATTGTCCTCTTCGTCTACACCGACTATCTGGTATACCTTGCCGTTTACCTCGGCGGCGAGCACCCAAACGGGCTTAACCATAAGGCTGCCGTCGGCCTCGGCGTAGGCATAGAGGGCCTTGGTGACCTCGTTGCCCTGCCTGTCTTTGTAAACGGGGTTGCCGTATACCTTGTTGCCGTAGATGTCGTAAGAAATGCCTATTATCTTGCCTTGCGCGGCGACAAACTCGCCCTCGCCGTATACGGGCTGATAGAGGCCGTTGCCGTGTTCGTCGGCAAGCTGATAGAGTATCTTGCCGTCTGCCTCGATTGTTACGGGCTTGCCGTTAATCGTGCGAACGGGATAGCCGTTTTCTTTGCTGTACTTCCTTTCGGAATTTACGGCAAAGTCGAAGTTGATGTTGAACCTCGCGATTTCGCCGGGTATGCCGGGGTCTTCGCCCGGGGTAAAGCTGATGGCAGCCGAGGGCGACACGACATTCTCGATGTACTTGTCGAGGTCGAGGTTGAGGAGAGCGCCTACAAGGCTGAAGGCGTCCTTGCCGAGAGCTAGGGCTATGCCCTGCCCTTTTATGATGTCGATGGCGATCCTTACAAGCTGCCTGGAGTCTTCGAGCACATCTTCGCCCTCGCCGCCTTCGGCGTTTTCGGGCTCTTCGGGCTCTTCTTCCTCCGCCGAGCCGCCGCTGAAGAGGTTCGTAAGGTATGTGAACAGATCCTCGACTTCCTCGAACTTGACCTTGCCGAGGTTGAGCACGGAGGCATCTATATATAATGTATCCTTATAATATATAATTTCGATGGTGAACTTGTCGGGGGCCGCCTCGCTGCTAATCTTCAGCCTTAGCTGTATGCCCTTTATAACATCGGAGATTGTTATGGGATTGAAGGCGCCGTATTTTTCCTCGTATTCCTCGGGAGTGAGCGAGCCTTGGTCCATATACTGCAGGATCTTGCCGATGTTGATGGTGGCCTTGAGGTCGAACACCAGGGTGTCGCCGATGTCGCCCGTTTCGATGAGGCCGGGCAGGGTGTTTACAAGCAGTGGGTACTCGTTGCCGAGTAGGCTGTCATACAGGCTGGTAAGCGGGATGTTGCCCTCGCCGACGGTGACGCCGAACTTAAGCTGAGTCTGGAAGAATATTGTGTCTATCTCGTGCGCCGCTTTGTAGTCGCTGGAGAGAGGTATGAGAAGTTCTTCGCCGCTTATAGCCTCGAACTGTAGCGCTATGCCGTTTATACCTAAGCCGACTTCGACAACCTCGGTGTTCTGCGTCCAGAGGCCCAGCCTTACGCCGAGCTCGACGGTGTTGTTCTTGGGCTCGACAAATACCATTGCGGTTATGTTGTCGAACATCTCGAACGAGGAGTAACCTAGCAGGTTGAGAAGGACTATAAAGGCGTCCTTATAGGCTTTAATGTAGAGGCCGTCCCTTACTATCTCGGCGGTGAGGGAGAGGCTGGCGCCGTTTCCGCCTTCGGCGTTACGGGGCGAGCCGGGTATGCCGGGCGCGTTGTCGTAGTCGGGCAAGGGCGTGCCGAACAGCGAGGACATTGCGTTGATGGCCTTGAACTTGGGCCCGCCGAGAGGCGTGAGGTCGAAGTAAGCGTTGTTGTTGCTTACATTTAGCCTCAGGTACATTACCTTGCTGCCGTCCTCGAGTATATGGTACAGCGTAACCTGCATCTGCAAGGCGCCGAGGTTGGAGGGGTCTACATTCGCGAGTATCTCGAACTCGAAATAAACCGCGCTAAGCCCCGAATTGTAGCCGCTTATGTTGAGGGCTATTTCGAGGAGCATTTTGCTCATCGCCGACTCTAACACGCTGTCGAGAATGTCGGAGAGCGGCGCTTTATAGATGTTTTCTATCCTGTCGTTATCGAGGTCTACCTTGAAGTACAGGCTGGTCCTTATGCCCAGAGTGGGTATGGTGCCCTGGATAGTGGTGTAGCCCGAAGGAGCGATAAGCTTTTCGTCTGTGCCGGGGTTGAGGTTAATGGTGTATTGGTTGCTAAGGCCGAAGCCGAGTATAACCTTCTTGCCGCTAAGTACCTTTTCGGTTTCGGTGCTTAAGTCGGGGTCGTAAGACGAGAACACTATCTCGAGGTTAAGGATATCCTCGGGAGTGAGCAGCCCGATGTTTATTTCCATCTCGCCTATGCTGCGGATGGGGTCTGAATAGGCTTCGATATCCAAACCGAAGAGGTTGAGAATGGCGAATATCGCCGTAAGCCCGGCGTTAATGAGGAAGCCCTCGGGGGTAAGCGAAAGGTTGATGACGGTTGCCATCGGGTCGACGCCTTCGCCGCTTGCGGCGAACACTTCCGCCATCGCGAAGGAGGGCGCGTTTTCGCTCGTGAAGCTTGCAAACAGCGAGCTGAAGTAATCGATGGCGTCTACGATATGCACCTTCTGGAGGTTGAAGCACTCGAGGTCTATGTAGAGGTCCTCATCGATATAGTAAATTGACAATACCTCTTCGCCTGTTTCGGCGTTGTAGAGGATAACGCCCAGCTCTGACTTAAGGAAGTCCTGAAGCTCGATGGTGCCTCTTACATTAATTATAAACTCGTTGGAGATCTGCTCGAGTATCTTGACGATAAAGGCGATGTCTATGCCTCCGACATTTATGAACTGGCTGAGAAGCTCGCTGAAGCTGTACTCCTGCGGGTCGTCGGGGTCGCCGTCCATTTGTATGCCGAAGTGCAGGTTGATGTCTACGAAGATGCGCGGCAGGTTCTTGTCTACGGGGGTATAATCCAGCTCGATTATGGGGAACACGATGGAGTAGTTCTCGAAATCGAGCAGTATCTTTTCGAACACGAAGGCGAGAGTGTAGCTGGCGAGCTCGATTCTTAACTCAAGCGCGCTGTCGCCGCCCGCCAGTGTGCCGCTTACAAGCATGTGGTGGTTGAGGAGAGCGGCAAGCTCGTCACCAAGCTTGACCTCGGCCTCGCCGACAAGGGATTCGGGCAGACTTATGGCGTTAAGCATGACGGAGAGCACATCGGTCGCAGCCGATACGGTGAGCCCTACGCCGTTGCCCAAAGCAAGTATTATGCGGGCAATGGTTTGCTCTTCTTCGTCCGTCCTGTTGTACGGGCCTATCGCGTTAGAGGGGTTGAGGTATCCGGTGAGCCTGAGCCCTTCGGCTTCCTCTATCTTGGTGATTATGTTTTCTATCTTTATCTTGCCCTTGTTGCCCATTATCGGGGTAAGGTCGAGATAGGCGTTGCCGCGGTAGAAGTAGGCGGTAATCTTGTCGCTTTGCTCGATATCCTTGCCTTCCTCTATGATGGTGAGCACGATGAGGGCGGTGAAGCCTTCTATGAGCCCTTCGCTGCCGCGCATCAGATCCCTTATATTAAGGGAGGCTTGCACATCGTAGTTGATGCTGCGGGCCTTGTACCCTATGTTGTTAAGGATGGCGGTGAAGCTGGCTTCCCGGAAGAAGGTTTTTATTATGTTTTCGAAATCTATGGGGTAGTTCTTGGGGTTTGTGGGGTTTTCGGATGTATTCTCGGCGTTGAATGTCAGGCTGCCGCTGAAGGCTACCTTTACCCACAGTTCCCTGGGATACTGGTTGACATGGTAGAAGGTGGGATCCTGCCTGATGGCGTCGAATATATCCAGTTCGGGGTTGGGCTCTGCCTGAGGCTCGGCGATGCCCACGCTTATGTCGAGCAGGTTGTTGAGCCCGAGGTCGAGCTTAATGAGGTTGGCAGCGCCGATAATGGGCAGGTTGGGGTTGGTCTGTTCTGTTTCGCCGACGGTAAGCCTTAACCACGGCTCGTGGTCGGCGAAGAAGTCGGATATCTCCAGCCCGAGCATTTCGAGAAGGGCAAATATCGCGCCCGAGGTGACATTGACAACCACGGGGGCGGTCTGCAGGTTCTTGTCGGTGGCGATGGAGAGGAATATCTCTTTGTTGAGTATGGCGTTTTGAGCAGCCACATTCAGCCCGTAAGGTATGCCCGCGTCGTCTTGCGGGAGCTCTATGGGGGTGTTGCCGCTCGCCGAGAAGGAAGCTATAAAGGCGCTTAAGTCGGTTATCTTGATCTTGCCGATGGAGAACAGCAACTCGCCCTCGGAATTCTCGGCGCGGAGGCCCGAGCCGTCGAAGTAGAGGTTGAGCTTGCCGTTTTCGCTAATGACATAGATGCCGAGTATGTTGCCGAGGCCGCTCGGGTCGTTGTCGTTCTTATAGCGCATGTAGGCGTCTTCGGAGCTTAGCCTTAAGGAGAGGTTGAGGTTGTTGAGGTCGGCAAGGTCTATAACCGCGTCGATGGAGTAGAATATCGTGCCGCCGAACCTTCCGCCTATAACCTTAAGGAGGAGGCCGAAGCTGAGCATCTTGTCGAGGTCTATAAGGCTGCCGCCGGGCGTCGAGTTGAGCCTGTCGCGGATGCGCTGCATGATGAAGTCGAAGTCTTCGCCTTCCTCGCTGCCGAGTACGCCGAGATGGAAGTAGCCGTCTAAGGATATCCGTATGCGCTGCAGGGATTCGATGAGCTTATAGCCCTCGGCTTCCCAGTCGGGCATTTCGAGGCGGCTGTCGGGCACAAGCGTGGGGCTGTGCAGCTTGAGGCCGACATTGAGGCCTTGGCCCGTGCCGTCGTCTTCGCCGAGCGTTATGTTGAGCTCTATATTAATAGGATTAAGGATGAAGTCCAGCCTTACCGCAAGGTCGATGCCCGTGAGTATCTCGGATATGTCGAGGCCGAAGGAGCTTAGCGCCGTAAGCAGGGCGCCCTTTGTCACGAGCAGGGCTATGCCGCCCGGCACGAACATGAGGTCAAGGTAATTCTGTACATTCACGCCCTCGGCGTTGGAGGGAGCCTGGCGCAGAGGCGCGTTGCCTGAGCCGTCGCCGCCGTACATGAAGCCTGTGAATACATTATCCACATCCTTGATATACAGCTTGCCTATGCCTAGCAGTCCGGTGTTGAGGTACAGGTCGCCCGCGTGATAGTAGGCGGTAAGTATGTTATTGTTGTCTCCCGAATTGTCGGTAATCTCCGCCGAGGAGAGCACGAGCTTGAACGAGCTCTGGGCGATGTCGTTAATGAAGATATCGGCTTCTATCCTGAAGTAGACATTCGCGTCCACTATGCCCAGAAGCTGGAGGTAAGCGTTGATATCTATGGCGTCGCCGAGCAGGTTCTTAAGGGCGGGAGTCAGGGAGATTATCCTCTTGTTCTCGCCTTCTTCGGGCAGCGAGGACACGAAGAAGTGCCCTTCCGCCTTTATATAAATGGTATCAAGCTCGTCGGAATCGGTTTCGTAGAACTGCTGTCCGCCGGGGAGTGTGGGAAGCACGATTTCGGGAAGCTCTTCGTCTTCGACAGAAAGCCTTACCTCGTCGAGGTGGAGGTACAGCTCGAATACCTCGACGCCGGTAGTAATGCGGATGCTTATGCCGTTCTCGGTGTCTATAACCAAAGAGGTATCCTTGAATGTCGTGGGCAGCATGCTGGTGTCGCTTAAGAACAGGGACAGAAGCTGCAGGATGATGTCCTTGGTGAGGTTTACGGCTATCTGGTTGCGGTTAATAAGTATCTGGAGAGCGACAGCCGAGGGGTTGGATAGCCCCGCGTAAAGCGGGCCTTCGGCCCGGTTGGCCTCCTCTATAATCTCGTCCGCCGAGGGGGCGAACAAGCCGAGGCTTTGGATAAGCTGGGGTATATTCTTTATTGCTATGCTGGGCATGCCGAAGTAGGAGAGATTGAGGTACGCCGTACCGTCTATGAGGTAGATACCTATTATCTCTTCTTCGGTTATGCCGCCGTTCTGGTCCTGCACCTTGGCCCTGAGCGTTATAGCCAGCCTGGAGCCGAACAAGGCTTCGGTGTCGAGGGACATCGCGCCGTCGGGGCCGGTCGTCACGCTAAGGTTGATGTTGGCCTTGATGGCAAACTGGAGGTCGAATATGGTGTTGGAATTGAATTTGAACCTTACGCCCAGGCCCTGAATGAGGTTACCCAGGAAGCCGTTTATGTACTCGCTTACATAGGCGTTGAGGTTGGTGCCCTCGCTTACCGTGAGCGCCATGCCGCCTTCGGTGGAGAAGCCCACCGTCATGCCGGCGAGGTAGTCTTTGAAATCAATATATTCGCTCTTCTGGAACGCCGTCGAGCCGTCTTTGGAAGGTATGGTTACCGTCCTGTCACCCGTCGCGAGGCGTATGGAATGCAGCAGCGAGGCGTCGATATAGAACGCCTTTGTCTGGTTGGTGCGGGTGTCGAGAATGGCAAGTTTAAGCGATATGTAACCGTCGCCGCCGGGCTCGCTGTTGTCTACGCCTATAAGCTGAATCTTGATGCTGCCCTGCGTAAGCGGCATAGCGATGTTGGTGGAGAGCAGGGAGGACATCAATATGGATAGAATCTGGGCGTTGAGCGCCACGGTGAGCGCGTTAATCTGGCTGTCTATGGTTATGCCGCCTATCGCCTTGCCGATTAGCGACATTATGTCGAAGGAGGAGCCGTCGCCCTCTTCGTTGTGCAGCTGCTCTTGCCTGGCGATTATGCCGCCCAGGAACAAAGCCGAAAGCAGGTCGCCCGTAGAATTTACGGGGTTGGTTACATAGAAGCCGTTGTTTACGGCGAGATTAATCGAGTTGGCGAAGTTGAGCGACGAAATGATGTCTATTTCGGACAGCATTTCCTTTATGCCCAGATTGCTTATCTTAAGCTTTGGCAGCGTGCCTATCATGTTGAGAAGCTTGGCTTTCTCTTTGATGGCGTCAAGGCGGCTTAAGTCGAGATATAACGCGTCGTCGAATACATTTATGTACGCGAACAGGAATACATTATTATTTGTGAATTCGCTGCCCGGGCCATCCAACACATAGAAGGTGAGCGACAGCTCGCTCTGGGTGAGGTCGAGCATGTCGAGCTTAGCAAGCAGCCTGTAGCCTATGGTAAGCCCCGAAGTCTCGACGATGCCAAGGCTGAGCAAGATATTTTCGAGCTGGGTCGAGATGAGGCCCGTGAGGTCCAGCTCGGTGCCGCCCGTCATGCCGAGGTCGACAAGGCCGGTTACCTCGGCGTTGTAGTACCTGTTAGTCTTAATATTTACAAACCTTGCCCTGTCGGCCTCGGTCTCGATTATAGACCTGTTTGCAAACACGGGCTTCTGGAAATAGGTTACATTGGTAAGATATATCCCCGCGCCGACATCGTCGTTTAGGTCTATATCGACGGAGAGGGTGTGGAAGATATCCTTCTGGTCCATCGACAGGGTGACGCCCTTTATGCCGATTGTCTTTTTGATGGGGTTGTTGTTGGAGTCGAGTACGGGGTTGCCGTCTTCGTCCACAAGGTATATGCCGTCGCCTAGTATCTGCGCGAGAAGCTCGTTTATGGCGGCGTTATCCAGCGCGAGGGTTATCATCTGCGGGTCGGCGGTTTCGGGGCTTAGCGTCAGGTTTTCCATGATGAGCGTAAGCAGCGACATAATGTCGAGCCCGCCGCCGCCCTCTTCGCCTTCGGCGTTTAGCGGGGCGTTGCCGCCGTTTACGGCGTCAAATATCGTATAGTGCGGGTCTAAGAGCGGCCTTAAGGTGTCGATTAGCGAGCCCAGCATGCCGTTAAGGTCGAAGTCCATCATAAGGCTTGGGATAATCTGGACATCCTTGGGCTGCTGAGTCAGGGGGTCCAGCACCCTTTCGGTGAGGGCCGAGCAGTCTATGTACAGCTTTTTATCTTCGAGGTAAATTTTAATGAAAGGCGCGTTTTGATAGAACAGCGTAACTTCCGCCCTGGTAAGCGTGGGGTCTACCACATTGAGCGAAAGCTTGACATCCACGCCGAACCTGAATTGGTTTGTGGCCTGGTTGAACCTGATGGGTATGTTGCCTATCTCGCCGAGGTCTACCAATGTGCCGAGAACCTCTTTGAGGGTGAGTTGGCCGTAAGAGGCGCTTCTTACCTCAAGCTCGGCCGCGAGCTGCAGGTTGAGGAGGCCGCCTTCTTCGTATCTGGTATCCTTACCGCTGTCGTTGACATCGTAGCCCATGAAGTTGATTTCGGCTTTCTTGTTCGAACGGCCCATGCGGAAGGGCTCCATGTTTATGTTGAGGTAATATTCGCCGTTGGGAAGGTCGGTTGTCTTCTTGGTGACTATCTCGAGCCCGAGGCCTTCGAATGTATATCCGTTTTGGGGTTCGGGTATGCCCTCGGCGTTGGGCTTCATAAATTCTGAATAATATGTAATGGCGCTGAGGTTGGCCGTCATGTCGGGCCAGTCTTTATTGAATATGCTGTCCAGCGAGAAGCCCAGGAAGTGGTCGAGTATGGGGTCGAGGTTGGGAAGGCCAAAGGTCTCCCAGGAAATTTCCAGCGATATGGGGCCTAAAGTTAGTTTGCCGCCCTTCATGAGCCTCAGGAGAGCCGTCAGCTTGAGGGGCACGGCGATATCCTGCTTCTTGTCGTCGTCGTAGGTGATTTCCTGTATCTTGCCGTAGTCGAACAGGAAACCGCTTAAGGACATAATCTGTATGCCCTGGATATCGGGAAGGTCTATGCCGGGAGGGATAACCGCCTCGCCCGCGCTGCCCTGCGGGGTCATGAAAGCAAGCAGAAGCTGAGGCAGGCTGAAGTCGCCCAGAGAGTTTACGATAAGGTGGGCGAGCATGGTGAGGTTAAGTTCTTCGGTGTAATACTCTTGTCCTTTAAAATTAATAAATGTTGTGTTGCCTGTGTAGTAAATACCTAAAATAATCTGGCCGGTGGCAGTGTCGGAAATACGGAGGAACAGTTCGCTTCTGTCGTTTGTTATGAGGTTGATGTTTGCCTGGAGGACTACATAAAAGCTCTTTACCGTGACGGGGGTTGTGAGATAATCTTCAAAATGATACCTGAAGCGCAAATCGATGACATACCATTCGGAATTTTCGCTTGAAGGATACTTATATTTGCTGTTCTCGAACGCCTCGACCAGTTTGTCGCGGGCTTCTCCGGATTGAAGGTTTCTAACCCTCTTTACGGGTTCGGGAACGACAGGCTTACCCTTGGAAACATCGTCTTCGAAATCATCGGTTCGGGGTGAACATGATGCCATAGCGACGATAAGTCCGGCACAGAGCAGGATAACAAGGAATATCGCCAAGAGCTTAGTTTTTCTCATACATAACCTCCAACAGGTATGCGAAAGCGGTTACAAATACAAACAGGGTGCCCCCTAATGGGAGCGCCCCGCCCTCCGTTTTTCTTTTGGCTCTATTATATTATATATATATTCCTAAGTCAATAGGCTTTTTTGGAAAACTGGCCGGGCCCCGACGCCTCAAAAACCGCCGTTTGGCGTTCTGACCCCAAAATATAGTGGTTTTTGCCCCGAAAGAATGTCCTTTTATACAATTTAAGTTATAATAGTATTAAATATTTTTGCTTTTTATTTACGAAACGGCGGAAAAACCCGCCGTTATTGGGTGCCGTTATTGGGTTTTACTTTTAATTAACCTTTGGTATTTTATACTAAAATGCTGTTTTTGAACCTGTCTACCGCGGCAAGGACGAATTCCCTGATATCAAGACGGTCGTCCTCGATTAAAGGCGTGAGGTCCATGGCGTACGCCGCTTGAGTGCAGGAATCGACGCCGTGGGACTCGCTGTATGTGGCGTTGGCGCGCCTCCTGCCCAGGGTGGCAAGGTCGTAGCGTTTGCCGCCCGCTATCTGCGATTCGTAAACGGCAAGCACATTCTCAAGCAGCTTGTCGTAGCCGCTCACATCGAACACAACCTTTTCGTCGTCGTTAAGCCAATCCAGCCCTCTCCAGACCTCGCAGCCGTAAAGCTTTTCGGGGCGTTCCCCTTTCGGCAGAGCCCTTGCCGCCTCGATGCACCTTACCGCAGTTGCCACATGGGTTGGGTGCTTGTCGGCAAGGTTATGGATATACATCGTCCGCGGGCGGTAAGTTTTTATGATTTCGGCTATATCGCTTGTGGGCTGAGGGTTGGATTTATCCTTTATCTCGGAGCTCGTGAAATTTAGCATAATGAGCTCGGAATAGTCGCCTATCCGGGCGGCTTCCATCTGCTCCAGACGCCTTACCTTCATCATTTCTTCGTCGGTCATAGACGCGAAGCGCCCGCTTCTCGGGCTACCCGAGCCGTTGGTAGTTACTACCGCGACAAGCCCGAAATCCTTACTTTGGTATCCCTTAATTATGCCTTGGGGGCACATAATTTCGATATCGTCCTGATGGGCGGAGATAACCAAATCGGTGTAGACCTGCTTATTGCCGTGCACTATCTCGCTTTTGGGGTTTAGTTTCATAACGCCTCCTTATTTACAGACATGCCGCCGTGTAGGATTGCCCCAGCCTTCTGGACATCTCGTCCGGCAGTATTATTTTTATCTCGCTTTCGTATTGCTTTAGTATTTCGTTCGCCCTGCCGAGTATGAGCTCGCCGCCCCTTCCGCTGGCGACACGCCCGAGGAATATGACATTCTTTATCGAATAAAACTCGGCAAACCAAAGTATGGAATAGCCGTAGTAATCTCCCATTCTTAAGAAGATGCTTTCCGCCCTTTCGTCGCCGCTTTCGGCAAGTTTCTGGACTACCTTGAGCTTTTCGGCGGGTGTGTTACAGGACGAAAAGTCTATGCCCAGCTCGTTAGCCAGCTTTATTACGCCGTCCTGCGAGTGGTACATACAGCCAACGCCCCTGTCGCCGCTCCACTCGTCGGCGGCGGCGTCGGGATTGGCGTCCACGGGCACAAACGCAAGCTCGTTAAGGTAGCCCGATATGCCCATATCCTTATCGATATATCCGCCCGCGAGGCTGGTGCCCATTGCCGTGCCCAAAAGCTCGCCTCTGCCAGTCTGATACGCACCCGCGAGGGCGGCTACATCGCCGTCGTTTGCGACGGTTACGGGGCAGCCGTATCTTTCAGCCAGGTTTTTATAAATGGGGACGATTCTTTGCTCGAAAAGCCCCTCGGGCACAAGCCTGAACAGCGAGGCTACCCTAACCTCGTTGTTTATTACGATGCCCGCGGTCGAAACGCCTATACTGTCCACCCTGCCGCCGAGGGCGGCGAGCGCCTTGTCTATGCTTTCCCATATGCCCTGCTCGTGGTAAGAAGGGTCGGAGTTAAGCTTGGGGTTCCACACCGTTTCGTCCTCGAAAACGGCTTTGCCGTCTATGCAGGCTGTAACCTTGCGGTCGGAGCCGCCCGCGTCGAAGCCTATACGGTAGCCCTCCGCTTGCGCCTTGGGGCGGATGGCATGCCCGACATCGGCGGGAAAGTCTTGGGAGTTTTCGACATATACAAACTCCAGAGGCCTCTTGAAAACCTTGCGCATAAAGTTGTAATCGAAAGCCCGCTCGCCGGTTTCGGAATAGGCGCCCTTCAGCTTTTCGTAAATGTATCTGTCGCCGAAAACATAAAAGCGGAAGCCGCCGTACGCCCACAGCATAAATTTGGCGATGCGCTCGCAGATAAAGAAGTTATCGTCGCCCATAAGGGGGTCGGAATAAATCCTTAGGCGGAAGGATTTAATCCCGCCGTCCTCCCTTTCGAGCGCCAAAAAGAAGGGCTTAGCGCTGCTCGCCAAAACCCCTTCGCGAAATCCTTTGTACCACAGATACATCGGCATATAGCCCTTGTCGGGAATCATATTTCCTCCTTTCAATGAAGCTCCCAGCGTTCGGTGTGCCATAAGGTTTTTCCGGCTTCCACCCTTACTATGGGCGAGAGGGTTTCGACCTCGTGGATGAGGTTGCTGGTGTAGGTTTCGACATTGCAGAAAAAGTCGGGGTACGCGCCTTCGCCTCCCGGCGCAGCCTTAACGAACACCGTGCCGCCGAATGTGTATTTTGTGACTATATCGGGATTATGGTATCCTACTTTGAGAGGTTTGGTTGCCGAAGTCGAGCTTTTGACGATTAGCTTATCGTTGCGAATCTCCAGCCTTTCGTCCTTTATGTCGGTGTACGGCCAAAGCACTATATTGCGGTTGGGGAGGTATCCGGTGTCCTTTGTAGGCAGGCCGGCTTCGAGAACCCCGCCCGGTTTGAGGACGGTAAGCGACCAAATGCAAAGCTCCCTGGCTGCGTCCGAAAGGTTGGTCATACCCATGGCTATTTCGGCCCCGCCTTCGGGCATAAAGCGGATTTGGAGAATGGGCTGAACCTCTGCCTTCTCCCATGCGGGAGGGGTGAATATACAGCCGTCGGGCGTTATTTTGTATGATACGGGCTCGTTGTCGGGGTAATAGGTTGCCTCGCTCTCGGGAGATAACCATATCCTGTGCCCGCCGTAAATGTGCCAGACCTTTCCCTCGCCGTATACCGACGAGCAGTCCTTGTTTACTGCGTCGGCGGTGTCCTCGAACATAATGCTTCCGCCGCCCGGCTTTCTTAATGAAATGATACGGGGGCCGACATCCAGAGTTACGGCAAGCTCGATATCCTTGCCTTTTAGCTCCAGTGTCCGCCCCAGAAAACAACTTGCTTCTTTATAGGTAAACATCTTGAAAAGCTCCCGAAAAGCCCTTTTTAGCGGGCTATCTTAGTTCGAGCCTTATGGCGGCGAATCTGCCTCCCGTGAGCTCGATGTAGTATCTGTAACTGCCCGCGTATTCGGACAGCGCCTCGGTGACGATTGTGCCGATCAGGGTTTCGAGATTGCTGCCCGCTATTGTGTTAAAGTAGGCTTCGGCGAACATGAAGTCGAACCAGATGGAGGGCTTTTGCTCGCTCATGCGGCTGTAGGCAAACCTCGTGAAGTCGCCCAGCTCGGCCGGGCTGTCTATGCGGGCGTCTTTGCCGGCGGCGAATTCATAAGTGTAGTACGCGCTATGCCATTCTTCGGAAGCGGCCGGCTGCCTGCCATAAGGCGTGTGGCCGGGTATGGCCGACTCGGGCGCAAGCAGGTAGCGGTGAGACTGAAGCTCGAGCGTGCCGCTAGCGTAGCTGCCCCATGTGGCGTCGGCTACATACCATATGCCGTCGATAAGAACTTTGTTCCAGGCGTGGGCGACGCCGCCCGCGATGCCGTTAATCTTAATTGAGGCTATACCTTCCATGCCGCAAAGCAAGGTGAACGCCTTGGCAATACCGTCGCAAACGGCAAGCCCTCTTAGGAATACGCCTTCGAGGTGGAAGCTCTCGTATTCGAGCTCGGAGCCCGTGAGGTCCTGCGAGGCAAGCCATCTGTCGTAGATGGTTTCGACGGTAAGGTAGTCGAATATGGCGTGCACCTTCTGGGCGTCGGTCATGTTGTTGTTTATAATCCTTCTGAGCACGGCGCGCGCCTCGTTATAAATGAGCTCCGCCGGGCTTCCCGCTTGAGGCACGGGCTTGTAACCCAGCGCTACGGCATAGTAGAGCTGCATGCTGGTCGAGACATTCATCGTCCTGTTAAGGGTGTCGATGGGCAGGATATCCACCGTACGCGGGACGGCGGCATAGTGCAGTATGACATTTTCGTTGGTGTACTGCGAATTGAGGGAGGGGTCGGTTGCCGTCATCTCGTCGCCATCGGTCTCGAACTTAAGGCCGAGTTCTAATACCCTTGTTTCGGGATTGAAGAGCATTGAAGGCGTGTAGGTTACGCTGTCGCCGTAGCAGTTGAACGCCGCCAGAATGAGATTGAGGATATCCTGGTGTGCGGGGTCGACTACCGGGCTGCCCGCGGGCAGCGGATAGACATCGGACGGCAACGAGCTGTAGGTAAAGGGTATCTTGAGCCTTACCTTGTAGAAGTCGCCTTCTTTTATTTGGGCGGGGCGGAACACATTGATGTAGTTGAGGAGCTTGCCCAGCTCTTCAATATTTTGGATGTACCCGTCGAAGCCGCCGACGATAATATCGAAGAATTGCTTGTCCTGATTGGTAACGGTTATATCGCCGTTATAGGATACCGCTTCGGTCCAGCCGTAGCGCTCGCTCCTTACGTTTACGGTGAAGGAGTCGGCGAGGGTGGCTATCTGCGGCGGCACAAAGAAGCCGTTATGCCTGAAGTACGGGGCGTCGTTGTTGTCGTCGCTGAAGAAGGTATATACATCGTCCGGGGTTTCGATCTGGACGGTGAACCTGGCGTTGTAATACAGGGGATCCCATGTCACATAGGGCAGGACGCTATCCTCGAATTTCTGGGCGGTGACATAGACATTGTGCACATCGTTGCCGTATATAGCCGATCCGCAGATGAACTTTTGCGTGGTTTCGCTTACGCCCGAGTAGTTGCTGCGGATTATGGCTTCGCATACGAAGTAATATTCGCCGGGGTCTTTGATGCGGTAATTTAAGGTCTTAACGGGCTGGGTTATAGTTTCGATCTGGATATTGTTGCGGTAGACCTTCCACCTGAAGTTATCCGGCGGGTATTCGTCCTGCGAGAAACTTGCTTCCATGCGCAGGATATCGTTGACGGCGAGGTTGTTGAGCTCGGTCTCGGTGTTGTAGACCATTATGTCGATGCCCCTTAGCATCTCGTACACGCGGATGTAGTCGGAATACAATACCTGCGTCTGCGAGCCGGCGTCGGTGATGGTCGCTTCTATCTGATACTCGCCTCTCGGGAGGTCGTTCGGGATGAAGGTAACGGCGGGGCTGTCCTCGGTGCCGGGAATGGGTGCGCCGGCAATCCTCCACCTTATGAGCGGCGTCGGGTCGCAGGTGCGGTCGAGCGCGACAAGGGACAAAACGATAGGCGTGGGGTCGCCCACTATTTGCTTGAGAGCCCTCGCGGGGTCGGTAACGCTTAACCTGAAGTTGGGGGGAGTGTAGTTTACCGAAATCTGTAGATTGCCCTTGACAAGCTGGTCTTCGGGCAGGTTCTGGTCGTTGGAAGCGGTAACCCATATAGTAGTTTTGCCTACACCCACGGGCGTGACATAGCCGTTGGTGTCTACCGTCGCCACATTTTCGTTGAGGGAGGCATAGCTTACATTGCGGCCCAAAACGGCGTGGGCAGGGGTAAATTGGGGTTTGATAGCTTTGGGAGCGTCGCCCAGAAGCAAAGACATCTCGGGCGGCACAAAAGAGATCTTTTTGACGGCGACAACCTCTACCGTGACATAAACATCGACATAAGCTTTAGGGTTGTCTTTGCTCGTTATTCGTATGGTTACCCTGCCTTCTTCTTTGGCGCGGGTGGCAGTTATCCTACCTGTGCTGTCTACGGCAAGGTATTCTCTGTCTTCGTAATTTACGACTTTATATGTAAGTTCCTGGTTCTTGGCGTCGGAAGGGATTACCCACGGCCTTAGCTGAAAAACCGAGGGTTCGCCGTAAGGCGACATATAAATTTCGGTGTCCGCGATTTGAACGGCGGTAACACGGGTTTCCGCCTCTGCGCCCAAAAAATCACAACTGGCGAGAGCAACCGCCGAAAGCAGTATCATCAAAATAATAATCGCGGTTAAGAGTTTTTTCCTCATTATAACCTCCGGCCCGGACACAGAGCGCAATAGTACACACATAATAATATAGTTACTCCATAAAAATGTCAATACTTAATAATAGATTTAAATAGCCATATAATGCCGCAGGCTTATCCCCAAACGCCAGCGCAAAGCGTGTTTTTCGATGTTTATAAGCCGCTAGGCCGGCAATCCGCTGTTTATAATTAGCCATAATATCTTTATTTTGGTATACTTATTTGCGGGTTTCGGAAAACATAAATAAGGCTTATTGAAATATCGCTTGTTTGCTTAGTTAAGCCTCTTGATGGCGGCAAGCACGCCCGAAATATTGGCTCTTGCCGTTATCCCGAGAATGTTTTATAATTGTTTCGGTAAATCGGAAGTAAACGCGCCGAGAGGTGAATAATGAGAATACTTGTAGTAAACGGAAGCCCCAAGGGTAAATACAGCGTAACCCTGCAGACCCTGTTGTTTCTAGAAAAAAAGTTTGCCGCCCACGAATTTGAGTATCTGCACGCCGGGCAGCAGATAAACGCTTTGGCGAAAGACTTCTCTAAAGCCGAAAAAGCCCTGCGCGACGCCGATCTGATTATTTTCTCCTATCCCGTATACACCTGTATCGCTACCTCGCAGCTGCACAGGTTTATAAGCCTTCTCAAGTCAAGCGGGTTAGACATCAGCGGTAAATTCGCGGCGCAGATAACGACATCCAAACATTTTTATGACTTTACGGCACACAAGTATATTGAGGAAAACTGCTGCGGCCTCGGGTTGAAATACATCAGGGGGCTTTCCGCCGATATGGACGACCTCACCACGGAAAAAGGGCAGAAAGAGGCCGAGGAGTTTATGAGATATGTGCTGTGGTGCGCCGAAAACAACATATATGAGCCCGCTAAAGATTATTCTCCCGCAAAACGCCTGCCCGTAACCCCCGTGGCGGAAAACAGCGAGGGTAAAAGCGGCGATGTCGTCATAGTCGCCGACCTTAGCGGCGAAGATAAGGGGCTTAAGGATATGATATCGAGATTCCGCTCGGTGTCCGCATACAAGACCCGTATCGTAAACCTTGCCGATATCCCGATGAAGGGCGGCTGCCTGGGGTGCTTCAGCTGCGCGCCCAAGGGCGAATGCGTGTATGATGACGGCTTTGCCGTAGCTCTTAAAAACGAGATACATTCTGCCGACGCCATAGTTTACGCCTTCACGATAAAGGACCATTCCATGGGCTGGCTGTTCAAGCAATATGACGACAGGCAATTCTGCAACGGGCACAGGCCGGTAACCAAAGGCAAGCCTGTGGGTTACCTGATCGGCGGAAACTATCCCGAGGAAGCAAACCTGAAAGCTATAATCGAGGCGAGAAGCGAGGTGGGCGGGAACTTCCTCGCGGGCGTAGCCTGCGACCAAACCGACCCCGACGGCGAGATAGACAATCTTGCCAGAAAGCTTGCTTACGCCATAGAAAACAAGCTTTCCTTGCCCGCTAATTTCTACGGGGTGGGCGGCATGAAGGTATTCCGCGACATGATATGGCTTATGCGGGGCCTTATGAAGGCAGACCACAAGTTCTACAAGAAAAAGGGCCTGTACGACTTCCCGCAAAGGAAAGTGGGCACGCTTATCAAGATGTATTTCGCGGGGGCATTCTTCTCAAACGAAAAACTGAAAGCCAGAATCGGCATGAAGGCGATAAACGAAGGGATGCTTATGCCATATAAAAAGGTTATTGACAAGGCCTGCGAGAAAAAGGGGTAAATATGTTTGATAAACTGCACGGCGGTGAGATGTATCTGCCGATGGACAAGGAAATTATGAAGGTTCAGCTTGCCTGCATGGAAAAGCTGTACGAGTTTAATGCCACAAAGCCTTGGGAGCAGGAAAAGCGCCGGGCGCTCCTTAAAGAGATGTTTGCCGAAATAGGCGAAGGGTGCTACATCGAGCCTCCTCTTTATGCCAACTGGGCGGGCAGGCATGTGCATTTCGGAAACAATGTGTACGCAAACTTCAATCTGACCCTGGTGGACGACACACACATATATGTGGGCGATAACACTATGATTGCCCCCAATGTTACCATCGCAACGGCGTCGCATCCCTTGTCTCCCGGGCTGCGGGCCGAAGGCTACCAATATAACCAACCTATAAGGATAGGCAAAAACTGCTGGATAGGCGCGGGCGCGATTATACTCGCGGGTGTGACGATAGGAGATAATTCGGTTATAGGGGCGGGCAGCGTTGTAACAAAGGATATCCCCGAAAATGTTGTGGCAGTGGGAATACCTTGCAAGGTAATAAAGCATATTACCGAATAGAAATAAGGAAGAGCGCTCCGAAAGGCGCTCTTAAATTTTGTTATCGGGGTTATAAAAATTCTTATTATACGAGCTTTCTGCCCATCAGAACTCCCATCACGGAGGCCATCATAAGCCCTCTTGTCCAGCCGCTGGAGTCGCCCAGGCAATGGAGGGATTGGACATTGGTGTTGAGGTTGGCGTCCATCTTTATCTTGTTGCTGTAGAACTTAAGCTCGGGCGAATACAGG
Organism: Christensenella sp. UBA3944; assembly: GCA_002385605.1. Taxonomy (GTDB): domain Bacteria; phylum Bacillota; class Clostridia; order Christensenellales; family DTU072; genus Firm-09. The sequence goes on along the minus strand of DGDU01000007.1, from coordinate 17,389 downwards.
AGGGTTTCGACAGAGGCGAAACCGGGGACGACCATATCGACTGCTTGGATGAAGTTAATTATGTTTGTCATCGTCCTGTAGGGCATGGCGCTGGTTATGTCGCCCGCGACGGCGTCGGGAAGGGTGGGGCGGACATTGGAGTTGGAAAGTTCGTGCTCCCATGTGCGCTTGCCGTCCAGGATGTCGCCGAACCTTTGCACAAGCACATGCCCGTTGGCAAGCATATTGGTGAGCTCGCCTATCTTTTGTGCGTAGGCAATGGGCTGGTTGAAGGGATAGCTGAAGTTGTGCGAGCAAAGTATGGAAAGGTTGGTGTTGGAGGACTTTTTGTCCTTATAGGAATGCCCGTTGACGACCGCCAAGTCGTTGTCGTAGTTTTCCTGGCTGACGAACCCGCCGGGATTCTGGCAGAAGGTGCGAACCTTGTTCTTGAAAGGCTTGGGGTAGCCTATCAGCTTGGACTCGTAGAGGACTTCGTTTATCTCCTCCATAATCTCGTTGCGGACCTCTACCCTGACGCCGATATCGACGGTGCCGGGCTGGTGGGAAATGTTGTGCTGGGCGCAGATTTTCTCCAGCCACTCGGCGCCGCGGCGGCCTGTCGCGACGATGGTGTCCTGCCCGTAAATTATAAGCTCGCTGCCGTCCCTTACATTTTCTAGGATGACGCCCTCGCAGCGGTTGTTTTTAAGAATGATGTTTTGGCAGTTGTAGCCGAAAATAAGGTCTACGCCCTTCTCGGCGAGGTAGTTCTGTATGCGAAGGTATAATTCCCTGGCCTTTTCGGTGCCCAGGTGCCTTATGGGGCAGTCTACAAGCTTGAGGCCCGCGCGGATGGCCTTTGCGCGGATTTCCTTTATTTTGTCGAGGTCGCTTATGCCCTCGATTTTTTCGGAAGCTCCGAACTCGAGATATATTTTATCGGTGTAATTGATTAGTTCCTGGGTGAAATCGAAGCCGAGAAGGTCGGGAAGGTCGCCGCCCACTTCGGCGGAGAGGGAAAGTTTGCCGTCCGAAAAAGCGCCCGCGCCCGAAAAGCCCGTTGTTATGTGGCAAAAAGGCTTGCAGTTGACGCAAATCTGTGTTTGGTTTTTGGGGCAGGCTCTTTTCTCGACGGGGCTGCCCTTTTCTACAATTACAATCTTCTTGTTGGCGCCCCTCTTTACCATCTCGAGAGCCGTGAATATGCCCGCAGGCCCCGCTCCTACTATTACAACATCATATTGCATCATTTGTACCTCCTTGACGACCCTAAAAAATATAGCATTTACGGCAGGCAATGTCAACCGCGGTTGTCATTTTTTAAGGTGTTTTTCGGCGATAAATTCCAAAAGGCGCTTGCAACCTTCGTAAATATCGTTGTACGTCGTGTCGAAATCGCCCGTAAACCACGGGTCGGCGACATCTCCCGGGCGCTCGGTAAAGTCCATAAGCATGTACACCTTGCCGCTCGCGGCGGCGCCCAGAATGGTGTTTATACGGGCTATGTTTCTGGAATCCATGCCCACAATGTAGTCGAAAGCCGCGTCGGCTTTGGTAAGAAGCTCCGCCCTCTTTCCGCTGCAGTCTATGCCGTGTTCGGCAAGCTTCCTTCTGGTACCGTGATGGGGCGGGCAGCCCAGCTCGTCGGGGTAAGTCGCTCTCGATTCTACATTAAACAAGTCGGACAGCCCCTTCTTGCGGAGCATATCCTTGAACAAAAACTCCGCCATCGGAGAGCGGCAGATATTACCGTGACAAACAAACAAAACGCTAATCATTATTTATACCCAAAAGCAAAGCCGAGTTTTTCCAAAAGACTTTTTCTTTTTCCTCTTCTGTTAAGGGAAGGTTGTTTATCGTTGCTATATCCTTTCCGGGGTCGCCCCACGGCGAGTCCGAAGCAAATAGCACCTTATCGGCCCCGTGAGCCTTAAATATCCTTACGAATTGTGCCTTGTCCATGGCGTTAAGCGCCATCGAGGTGTCGAGATAAATGTCGGTGCCCGCAAGGTACCTTTCGACATCGTCCCATTGTTCCTGCCCGCCGTAGTGGGCGGCTACGATCGTGCCGCCTTTCAGTTCCTTTATAAGGTTGGCAAAGCGCTGCGGGTTGCTCTTGTACGGGGGCTGCATGGCGGGGTCGTATCCCGCGTGGAACAACAGAATAAGCCCGCGGCTTACGGCATAGTCGAAAACCCTGAGCATTTTGATATCGTCTAAGATAAAGCTCTGGTACTCGGGGTGGAACTTTATGCCCTTAAGCCCGAGGGACACGATATAATCTATATCCCTTTTGTAATCGTCGGTTTCGGGGTGGACGGCGCCGAAAGCGACTATCCTGCCGTTATTAATGCTTGCCGAAAAATCGTTTGCCGACTTAAACTGCGAGGGCCTCGTTATTACGGGCTGGACAACAGAAATGTCTACCCCGCTTTTGTCCATGTGCTGAATAAGCCCCTTTAGCGTCATATCGTGGCAGGGAGTGTAGAGATAATCGATGTTTGCCTCCAGCCTTGCCTTTGCCTTGGGGGCCAACTCGTCTGGGAATACATGAGTATGAAAGTCTATAACCATATTTACACCTTGATATTTATGTCGCGCGACAGGGTTATTATAGCATAATTACGAAAATATCAAAACCAAATAGGCCCCTTTGCCTGTTTCGATGTGCTATAATACCTACAAACGGCAAACAGCCTAATCGACATCAGGGGGAATTATGTATAACCAGAAGATGGCTATTTTCCGCTTGCTCGCTATTCTGGAAAAAGAAACCGATTGCGACCGCCGAATCCCCACAAACGAGCTATTGTATAAACTCAAAAGCGAATACGATGTTTCGCTCAACCGCAAAACGCTGTACGAATACGCCGAAATCCTTAAGGAAGCCGGCTTTGGGGTCGAATGGGACAGGGGGCGGAGCAATGTTTATTATATCAAGCGGCGGCATTTTGAGCTTGCCGAGCTTAAAATACTTATTGACGCCGTTATCGCGTCGAAGTTTTTATCTCCCGGGCGCACCGATATGCTTGTCGAAAAGCTCGCGAGCTTCGCGGGGCCAAAAAAGAGTATGCTAAGGCAGCGTAATGTTATGCTTACCGACACAAAGCACGGCAGCGACGACACTTTTTATATCGTTGACGCCGTGTTTTCCGCCGTCAGCAACAATCACAAGCTGTCTTTTTATTATTACGACATTACGGACGAAAACAGAAGGCGCCTCCACCGCGAAGAAAGGTATCTTGTAAGCCCGCTTATGCTTATCTACGATCACGATAACTATTATCTTGCCGCCTGCGACGAGAAAGAAAATATCGTTAAATACTTCAGGGTGGACAGGATGGGCGACGCAAAAGAGGAAGATGAGCCCCGTATAGAGTGCCGCGGCAAAGACCTTAACGCCATAAAAAAGCAAACCTTTTCGATGTTTGGCGGCAGCGTCGAAACCGTCGAATTCAGGATAGACAAAAGCTGCGAAAAGATTGCCGCCGACCAGTTCGGCAAAAATATTGTGTTTACAGATATCGGGGACGGAAAGAGCGCCTTCAAAGCGAATGTGCAGATAAGCCCCACCTTTTTTTCGTGGTGTTCGGCTTTGGGCAAAAACCTGAGGATCCTTTCTCCCGATTGCGTACGCGAAAAATACAAGGCTTTTTTGCTTGAAGCCCTGTCGGAGAATGAGTAAAAATTAAAAATTTCACAAAAAACACAAAGCTGTCCGTACTTTCGGACAGCTTTTGCGTTATTTTATATTCGCGGGTTATATTCTCCGCGCCGGGGCGAAAGAAGGCAACTTTATTTCCGGGTGTTGCCTTTTCCCGTGCCTTTTATGATAAGGTGGGTTTAGCAAGGCAGACTGAATACCGGATTTTACGGTCGGCTTTGCGTCTTACGCTTGTTACCCGGGAGCGGTTATTTTTTCGCAAGGCAGTCTGCCTTTTTTTATTGGGGCAAAGTCTTATCGAGGTCGAGTTCTTTGCGGTGGGCTTCGCTTAAGCCGTCAAACAGCGAGGGGTTGTCCTGATTGAGAACGGGGGTGATGGTTATTCCGCCGTCCTTGTTTACGCTGAACACTGTATGCCCGTCGTTGAAGTCGGCTTTCCCGAGATTCACATACTTGGCGATTAGCGCCGCGTCATTGCGCTTTATGTATGAATTATAAGCGGAGGATTGGGAATAAAGCAGGTTTACACCCCGATACAGCACATTGTAATCGTTGGTGTGGTCGTGGCCGCAGACAACGGCTTTGGTGCTGCCAAGCTCGAGGATGGCGTCGAACATACCCGTGTTGTAGTGCGAGCTGCATTCGATCTCACTCCTCTTGCCGTATACCCTGTTATCTTTGATGCCGTACCCTATAGCGTATTCTACCAGGGGTATATGCAAAAACATTATCGAATTAGGCATGCTGCCGTTTTTATCGGCGATTTCCCTGAGCCTTCTCTTATACCAATCGATCTGGTCTTTCTTAATAAAGTCGTATTCTCCCTTGCCCGAAACAAATTTAAAACCGTACTCCTTGCAATATTCTTCTTTGAGGTAATCGCCCGAATCTATAAACACCAGGGTCTGTATTACCTTGCCTTCGGAATTTTTGATGTTTACCATGGCGTTGCCGTAGCCGTACATGCCTTCTTCGGGTATAACCACGCAATGCTCGAACTTGCCGTAAAGGGCGGGGAGCTCGTGCCTTTTGGGGCCGTTAGCGTTTTCTCCATCGTGATTGCCCAACACATAACCCCAATATGTATTGTTGCGCTCGAAAAGCTCGCCGAGGTTGTCTATCGCCTGTGCGGCGTTGGGGCCTAAGCAGTTATCGCCCAAAAACACGATAAGGTCGGGCTTTTCCTGCTTAATCGTGTTCTCTATGAGGGTAAGCGAAACCGCGTCGCCCGCCGAGTCTTTGTCGCCGTTAAAGTGCGTATCCGTAAAGGTGATTATTTTGAAGTCCTCGTCGCAGGGAGAGCCGTCGGCATAGGTCTTTATTAGGTAAGGCGTGTCGTTTTCGGGCTTTACAAAAGTAACTATGGTTTCGCGATCGCCTTCTTCCGAGTCATCCTTGTTGCATCCCGACAACAAGAGCATGGAGCCGCCGAATAACGCGACAATCAATAATACTGTAACAAAAAGCATAAACCGTTTTTTCATAACAC
>DGDU01000007.1:0-11995 GCA_002385605.1 Christensenella sp. UBA3944 | reverse complement strand
CAATACGGGCGCCGTTATTTATATGTAATTTATGCAGTCTCTGTACACCATCCATGCCGAATCGTATTCGAAATACAATCTTCTCGCCTCGGATACATCTATGACGAGAAGCTTCGATGCGCCCTCGAAAACCCCGGCGTCCGAAAGGTGCGGGGGATACAGGCAAGCGGCGGCGTTTATGATTTTTAGTTCGGAGCAGCCATAAAAGGCGTAACCCTTCAGCCACAGGGTGTTGGCAGATAGCGTGAGGGCGACAAGGCCCGCGCATTCGGCGAAGGCGTACTCGCCCACTATGCCCAGCGTGTCGGGAAGGGTGACGCTTGTCAAACCGCTTAAGCAGAAGGAATAGGCTCCCAAATGCTTGATTTGGGTATCCGTAAGGTTGATTGCCGATAAAGACTCGCAGCCGTAGAATGCGCCGTCGCCTATGCTCTCGAGGCCGGCGGGAAGCACGGCTTGCGTAAGCGAGGAGGCGCCGTAGAAGGCGTCCGTCCCTATGCTCTTTACGCCCGCGGGAAGGGTAATTTGCTGAAGCTTCAGGCAGTTCATAAAGGTGTTGTCGGATATTGCAGTCAGGGTATCGGGCAATATAACGCTCTCGAGCGCAGAGCAATTTCTGAAGGCGGATACGCCCATATTCTCAACTTCCAAACCCGAAAGGTCGATGTTTTTGAGGGAGTAGCAGGCGAGGAATGTGGCGTTGCCAATCTCGGTAGCGCCCGTAAGCCCCGTTACCGTTTTGAGGCTTTGGCAGTAGCCGAACAGGCTGTCGCCGATATATCCGAGTGAGCTTCCCTCGGCGAAGGCCACCGTTTCTAAAGCCAGGCAGTCGAAGAATACGCCTTTATAGATGTAACCGCTGCCGTCGTCAAGGCGCTCTCCCAGCCTCGTCACGCTCGCGGGCACGGTAATCGATTTAAGATTTATATTTGCCGCAAAGGCCGCAACCCCGATATATTCGAGCCCCTCGGGAAGGGTGAGCGTTTGCAGGTTGAGACAGTAGGCTATGCCCATCGTTTCTATCCTTTCGAGGGTAGCGGGAAGCTTGAGGCTTCTTAGCCCCAGCGCGTAAAAGATGCCCTGCTCGCATATCTTTTGCACGCCGTCTGGTACCTCGTAAGATTCGGTGTAGAAGGGCGAGCCCTCGTAGCTTTTGCATAGGGGGTATTTGTACAAAGTGGCAATGCCGCTGTCGAAGAGGACTTCGTCCGCAAGCGTGAAGTTGGGGTTATTGCTTAGGAATATCCTGTACAATTCGGTGGCCTGGGCGAAAGCGGTGTCCGAAAGGTCTTCCAAAGTCGAGGGAAGGCTTACCGAAAGAAGGTAGACGGCCGAAGAAAAGGCGTCGGCGCCTATGCGCTTTATCCCCTCGGAAATTACGATGTGCTCGACATAATAAAGAAATGCCGAGTTGCCGCCCCAGTTGAGATAGGCAACCTGCTTGCCGTCTATCTGCGAGGGCACCCTGATTACGGCATCCTGTATGAGGTTTTTTACGCCCGTGATGGTTACCTTGTTGTCTAAGCCTACGGTGTAGTAGACATCGTCTGAAATGTCTCTTGCGTTGTTGAATGTGGTTTCAACGGGGGTTTCGTTTTTGTCGCGGGCGATCTTATCCAGCTGAGAGATGGGTATCGCAAGCCCGTTGTCCCCCGTTTCGGCGTCGCCCAACTGATGTACGCCTATAACTTCACCTTCGGAGTTAAGGATGGCGCCGCCGCTGTTGCCGCTGTGGGTTATGCCTACATAATGTATATAGCTGTTGGCTTCGAATCCCTCGATTTCCCTGTCGACATAGGAAACTATGCCTTTGGTGAAGGTGCGGGTGAGCCCCATATTGCTGCCAGCGGCGTAAACGGTATCGCCTACCTCGGGCTTTTTGTCCGAAATTTCCAAGTAAACGCAATCGGCTTTGTCTATTTTTATAATGGCGAGGTCGATTCCGGCGTCATAGCCTAATACTGCCTCGGCCTCGTAAAAATTGCCGTCGTTATGGAATACCTCGAGGCGGAAGGCGTTTTGGATGACATGGTAATTGGTGACTATTACCCCGTTTTCCCCGATAAAAAAACCCGAGCCCAGCTTGAAATAATTGTCCGCTATGTCGTAGGCGCGGATTTCGACTATGGCGTCTATCGTCCTGTTATAGATTTCGCGGGCGGAAGGGATTATCGAGCCTTGCGACTCGAAAAAATCGTTTATAAGTTCGGCTGCCGCCTGATAACCGGCTTCCGATTGGTTAAGCTTTGTTATTGCCTGTTCGAGTACCGCCGTCGCGCTTTGGTACGCCTGCCGGGCGTCCTCAAACGCGGTTTGGGCGGCTGCAAGCCCGGCCCTCGCGGCGGAAAGCTCTGCCTGCGCGGCAGCATAATTTTCCCTTGCTTGCCTTAACATTTCGCTGGCCTCGGCGTAATTCGCGTTTGCCTCCTCCAAATCGGCGGAGGCGCTTGTTAAAGCGCTTTTTGCCTCGTCGAAATATTTTTGCGCCTCGTTAAGAAGGATGAGGCTGTCGTCAAAGTTTTGCTTGGCTTCCTCTTCCTTTAACCTGGCGTTTTTGTAAACGGCTTCGGCCGCGTCGAATCTGGTTTTGGCGTCGCTTGCCTCGTCGGTTATCCTGGACAGGGCGTCGTCAATGTTCCTTTGGGGGCTTCCCATTGCCGCGTAAATGGCTACCGCCACAAGCGCTACGGCAAGCAAAACGATGGCTAGCGCGGCCGCCTTTCCGGCTAAGCCGCTGGATGGTTTGGGCATATAAATCTCCTTATATATCGCCGTAAGTTACCTTGTGAGCAGCCCCGCGTCCAGCACATACTGGCTGCCCGTCACATACTTTGCCTTGTCGCTTGCCAGAAAGAGCACCGAATCGGCGACATCCTCGGGCTCTATCCACGGTACGGGCAGAAGGTTGCCCGCCGAGCGCTCGGCTATCTCCTGTGGGGTTGCGCCTTCCATCATGGCAAGCCCGTCGTTCATGGGCGAGTTTACCCCTGTCGGATGGATGCTTACAACCCTTATGCCGTAGGCGGCGTTTTCGATTGCCCAGGACTTGGTGAGCCCGACGAGCCCCCATTTGGATGCCGCGTAATGCGACAGCCTGTTCATGCCTCTCAGCCCGCCTACGGAGCTGTTGTTTATGATAACGCCGCTGCCCTGTTTGCGCATGACCGGTATGACATACCTAGCGCAAACCCAAGCGCCCTTAAGGTTGATATCCAGCATGGCGTCCCATTCCTGCTCGCTTAGCTCGTGCGAATAGCCGTAGGCGCAGATTCCCGCGTTGTTGAACAAAACATCTATACCGCCGAAGGCCTTTACACCGCCCTCGACGGCGTTTTTGACATCCTCTAAGTTCCTTACATCGCCGCAGAATATCTCGCACCTGGCGCCCAAGGCCTCGACATCGGTTTTTAGCCTCATGAGATCCGCCGAGCAGGCGTCGTTGTAGCGGGGATACGATATCCTCTCGCCCAGGTCGAAACCTATGATGTTCGCGCCTTCTTTGGCAAAAGCGAGGGCGACAGCCCTGCCCTGCCCTTTGGCGGCGCCTGTGATAAATACCGTCTTTCCTTTGAAGTTATACATATTCGCCTCTATTTTTTCATGTAGTCTTTAAGATAGTTGTCGGGTGTGACATCTAAAGCGTTGTTTATAAGGTTTGTGGCTATCATCATGCCGCCGAAAGCCGTAAGCAGCACGATTTGCTCTTCGGTAAACCTTGCCTTTAGCCTGTCGAACAGCGCTTCGTCTATCGAGTGGGGGTTTGACACAAGCGCGCGCCCGTACTCGGCGACCAAAGCTTCGGTTTCGTCCAGGTCGAGGCTGTCGGGGTTTTTGCCCGCCTCTATCAGGATTTTGCGGAAGTAAGTTGAGCAGATAAGGCAGGAATTCTCCTGCGATATCGCATGCGAGAATACATTGGTGGCGAAGTCGCCCAAAAACTTCGCGACCTCGTCACGCATATCGTACCACTCCATATATACCTTGAAAGCAAGCTTGGAGCGGAGCAGCGTCCTTTTCATGTTGGTTATCCTGCCGTGGGCGTTTACCTGCCCGTCATAGAGCTTCTTGCCCTCGGCGTCAAGTTCGGCGTATTCTGCCATCGAAATCCTTGCCATAATGACTCCTTATCAAGATAAACTTATTATTTAATAGAAGATATTATCAAAATTATATCATACCAGGCGGGCGATTTCACAATGGAAAATGGATGAAAAGCTCACTTCTGTACATTTTAGGAACTCTTAAAAATGTTTTCACATAACATTCAGTTATTCGACCTTGCGTTATCATATTGACAAAATACAATATAATCACAAAGAGAAGAGGAAAGAAATCCCTCCCCCCCCTCTGCAATTTCTGACCTCTCTCGAAAATCTTACTAGGTTCGTGAGATCAAAAAAAGCTATTCTCCGCAAGCTACAACGGCGGGTAAATTCACTTCCTGCTCGCCATCTCAACCTTCCTCCTTAAAATATGTGAAGCTAGTAAGATAAGAGCGGTTGCTCCAAAGCAACCGTTCTTTCTTTATATTCCTGATATCCTCAATTGCCGCGTTGGGCATTAAAAGCTGGAAGCGGCACCTAATTTATTATTCTTCCGCAAGAGGGAGTTCAAAGTAGAATCTGCTGCCGTGCCCTATTGAGCTTTCGACGCCATAAATGCCGCCGGGGTGCATGGACATTACATTTTTTACGATGGAAAGCCCAAGCCCTGAGCCCGCTTCGGCGCGGCGGTGGGCCTTTTCGGATTTATAATAGCGGTCCCAGATATAGGGAAGGATTTTTACATCTATGCCCTCGCCGTTGTCTATTACATCGAGGCGGGCGTTGGAACCCCTGCGGTACTCGCGTATTCTTATAAGCTTGTCTTCGCCGCAGTAGTTTACGGCGTTGCTTATGAGGTTGTAAATCACCTGGCTTATCTTGGCTTTGTCGCCTTTTACTATGGCTTTTTTATCGTGCTGATACTCGAATTTGTAGCCCTTGCCCTCAAGCATTTTGGAATACCTCATAACGATTTCGCCCGTGAGCGCCACAAGGTCGAAGCCTTCGAGCTTTAGGACGGGGGCGCCGCTTTGCAGCTTAGACAGGTCCAGCATATCGTTTACGAGGCGGGTAAGCCTTTCGGTTTCGTCTATGACTACTTGGATGTTTTCGGGGGTGGACTCGCAGGGAAGATCCCTCATCATCTCGGTGTAGCCCTTTATGAGGGTAAGAGGCGTTTTGAGGTCGTGGGAGATGTTGGCAATTAATTCCCGCCTGTAATGCTCTATCTTGGAGAGCTCTTTGCTTGCAATGTTTAGGGAGTCGCGGAGCTCCTCGATTTCCTTGTAGCCGCCGCCCTCGAAGGCGACATCGGGTTTGCCTTTGGCAAGCTCCTTTGCCGAGATGTTCAGGCTTGCGATAGGTGTTGCTATAACCCTGGACATAAGGTAGGCAAGAACAAAAGTCGCTCCTACCATAAATATCGTTATTACAAGAAGCTGGACCGTTGTTGTGGCGTTTATAAGGGGCACGGGAAGGCTTGTAGCCTCTACTATTACGGCCAGCTTATTGCCCCCGGCGTCGGCCGCCGCTTTTGTATAGATGTAGCATTCGGCGGTGTGGTCGGCTTGTGAGGCCTCCCTCCCCTCAAACCCCATATCGTCCAGGTTTTCATTTAAGGGAAGGGTATCACGCTCGACCAGAACGCCGCCTCCCGCCTGCGCTTTCTTGAATTTTTCGGAAAGTTCGTCCGGGCCGAGCTGCGTGATAAGGCTTGCCCTTGTTTGGGTCTGAATTATGATATTGCCGCCCTCGTCTATAACAACGACGCTTACATTGTTGCGGTAGGAGAGGTTTTCGGCAAGCACGGCGACATTTTCGTTGTCGATATTTCGGATTATGGAGTCTGCGGTGCGCTTAAGCTGATTTATGGTTATAAAACGCGAAATGCTGTTTACCATACCGAGCTGCAAAGCCCAGAGAAGCCCCAGCGCGGCGACGATAAAGCCGATAAGGATAACAAAGATTTTCCACTTGATGTTCAGACGGCTAGGCTTCAAAACGGTAACCCATTCCTCTTAAAGTCACGATATATTCGCTGCATACGCCCAGGCTCTTGCGCAAAAGCTTTATGTGGGTATCCAGCGTGCGGTCGTCGCCGTAAAAATCGTAGCCCCAGACCTCGCTTAAGATTTTCTCGCGGGAGAGGGCGATTCCGCGGTTTTTTACCATATAAAAGAGAAGCTCGTATTCTTTGGGCGAGAGGTCTACTTCCTGCCCCTGCACATAAACCTTGCGTGCGGAAAAGTCGACTTTCAGGTTGGGCGCCTCGAAAATATCCTTGCTTGAAACGCTCTTGGAGCGGCTTAAAATGGCGTTAACCCTGAGCATCAGCTCTTTGGGCGAGAAGGGCTTTGTAACATAATCGTCGGCTCCCGACTCGAAGCCGTGTATTTTGTCGTAGCTTTCGCCTCGCGCCGAAAGCATTATGACGGGTATATCCGAAAACTTGCGAATCTCCCTCACGGAGGAAAACCCGTCGAGTTCGGGCATCATAATGTCCATTATGATTATATCGTAGTTCCCGCTCTTTGCCTTTTCGATTGCCTCGATGCCGTCGGCGGCTTCACCGACGGTATGCCCTTCGAAGGTGGCATACTTTTTGACTATCTCGCGTATGCCCGCCTCGTCGTCCACTACCAAAATTTTATACATATCCCCTCCGCTTTTGTTTTTATCCGACCTTCTCCGGCAAGGTATATTCTATCTCAAATTCGATATTCCCCCTTTTTATCGTAACGACCATAACCTCTCCTGCGTCGTGGTTTATTACGGCCTTCTGCCAGTCTTTTTTGCTGCTTACGGGCTTGCCGTCCGCCTTTACGATGAAGTCATACTCGCGGAAGGAGCCTGTGTTTTGCGTCACATATAGCCCCACCTTGGGATATACCGAGAAGGGCGGGATCGTGTTGATTTCGACAATGGGCAAAGCGTTGTAATCGGGGCGCCCCGGGACATAGCCTTTTTCTATTATCTCTTTGGCTACATAATCGGCTACCGAGCTTGGGATGGCAAAGCCTATGCCTTCTATACTTACATCAGAGCTTTTGGCGTTTACGATGCCTATAAGCTCGCCGTAGCAGTTAAAAAGCCCTCCGCCCGAGTTGCCGGGATTGACGGCGGCGTTGGTCTGCAATAGCTCCATCTCCAGCCCGTCTACCGTAATCCTGCGCTGAACGGCGCTAAGTATTCCGTCGGTTACCGTGCCGCCCAGGCTGCCCAGGGGGTTGCCTATCGCGACTACGCTTTGGCCTACGACAAGCTTGGAAGAATCGCCGATGATTGCGGGGATGAGCCCATCGAAATCCTCGGCAAGCTTTACAACGGCGAGGTCGGTTTTTTCGTCTACGCCTATTACATCGGCGGCGCTTACCGAGCCGTCGGCTAAGGTGATGGTGATGGTGTCCGCCCCGCTTATTACATGGTGGTTGGTTATGATATGCCCGTCATCGGAAATTATGACGCCGCTGCCCGCGCCCGAGGCGATATAATTGCCGTAAAAGCCGCCGTAAACGGTGGTCTCGGTCTTGATTTCGACAACGGAGTGCTTTGCGATATTAACGATTTGGGATACCGATAATGGCTGCCCGGTGCCGATTTTGTCGCTTAGCGGATGGTCGGTTTCGGATTTATATATAACTACGGCTTTTTGGGTATTGCGGGCGTCCTCTATCCTTTTGCCCGCCACGACAGAGCCCACTACGGCGCTTAGGACGCTTATAAGCAGGGCCCCGACAATAATAAACGCGATAAGCGCGGCATTGTTCCCGCCCTTTCTCTTGTTCCTGTTATATGGGACATTAGACCTGTCCTCGTAATAGAAGAATCCTTTGTTGTCCATGCGCTCCTCGCGATAGTATTACCCTTTTATTCTAAGCGCAAATTATGACGGTTGATTGAACAAGTTAGGAAAAATTTATGATTAATACTTCTATATATTATTATTTTGTGCATTTTCCGTCAGCATTTGGGCAAAAAAGGCAATATCTTATCCTTATACCACTGTATCCCCCTCTCGATAGTCCTTACGGCAACATCCCTGGGCTCTATCTTTATTATCGCCGTATGCTTGTCCTCCAGGGACTTATACACCGTAAAGAAGTGGCATATCTCCTGCATTATGTGGGGCGGGAGCTCTTCTATGTTTTTGTAGTTGTTCCAGCTGGGATCTTTGAAGGGGATGGCGACAATTTTGTTATCGACAAAGCCTTCGTCCAACATCGATACCATCCCGATGGGGTAGCACCTGCACAGCGAAAGGGGCTGTATTGACTCGCTGGAGAGCACAAGCACATCGACGGGGTCGAAGTCCTCGCAGTAAGTGCGGGGTATAAACCCGTAGTTCGCGGGGTAGTGGGTGGAAGTGTGAAGTATCCTGTCTAATATGAGAGCGCCCGTTTCTTTGTCGAGCTCGTACTTGTTTTTGCTGCCTTTGGAAATTTCTATCGCCGCGATAAAATCCTCGGGGGTTATCCTGTCTTCGCCTACATCGTGCCAAATATTCATATCTACCTCTATCGGAATTATTAGCCTGCAACGGCTTCCGTAAGCAAATTATATATTAAATACCGCCTTTTTGCAAGGGCGGGAATTTTGACATAGCTGTTGAAGCCAAAACAAATAGGCCGACTTCTCTAAACCGGCCCCTCGGAAAAGCCCCATATGCCTCTTATGGTCATCAAAACTCGATATAGTAATCCCGCCCGTCGAAGGCGTAGCCGCAGGCCTCGAGGGCGCGCCTGGAAGGGGTGTTATCGGGCTCGGGGCCAACGATAATACGCTTTCCGCCCTTATCCTTTACCATCGAGGTAAGGAGGGAAACTATCCCTTTGCCTAACCCTTTGCCGAGGAATAAAGGTTCTCCTATAAAGTAATCGATGCTGAAAACCTCGCCCTGTCGCTCGATTTTGTGCCAATCCTCGTAGCCCTGCCCGAAGTAGCAGTCGTAATACTGGCAAAAACCTATCGGGACTCCCCCTGCCTCGGCGATAAAGTGGTTTATAAAAGAAAATTTGCCGTGCCTGCCCTCGACTTCCTTTATCCAGCTATCGGGGCATTCGTACCATTTGGAAATATGGGGAAGGTACAGCCATTTTTTGAAAAGTTCCATGTCGTCATCGAAAAACTTGCGCAATATAAGCTTTCCGCCGTAGTTTTCGTTTATAAAAGCGCGGTGAAAGCCGGTTATGTCGTCGGCTTCGGCCTTCCCGTATTCGGGCGCGAGAAATTTGCAGACACCGCCGCCTGCCAAAGAACCTTCTTTAAGCTCGTATGCCATAAGGGCGTCGGGAGAGCTGCCGTCGGGAAGGGTTAGCCCCAGCTCATAACCCCGCTTAAAGCCCAGTTTGGGGTAATATTCGGGCACGCCCGCGATAATAACGGCGGCAAAGCCCATTTCTTTCGCAGCTTCCATACTGCGCATAACAAGCGCTTTGCCTATCCCCTGCCTTTGCCTTTCGGGAAGCACCGAAAGGGGCCCGAAGGTTATTGTGTTTATTATTTTGCCGTCGGGGCCTGTTACCCTGCTGAGCGTGTAGAGTATATGCCCCACGATTTTTCCCTCGTCCTCTGCGACAAAGCTGAGTTCCCTTATTACGCTCGAAGAATCTTTGAGAAGATGCACAAGGTAGTGCTCGTCCGCCCGCTCGGCTTACCCCGACTTCGCCCTCGTCGCACCCATCCTGGCGCTTTCGGCAAACGGCGATTCCGAACATACCAAGCCCATTGCCTTGGCTTCCGAGCCCTCGTCTTCGGATGCTCCCGCGGCTCCCGCAGTATCTCCCGAAAAGGCTATACCCGTAATTAACCGAGCCCGCAAGAACGCCAAGATGACCAAGGTTACCATTATCACCAATCAGGACAAATTCTCCAGGTTGCAAGGCGCTCTTGACGAAATAGGCATAACCGGCCTTACCGTAACCAATGTATTGGGCTACGGCATGCAGAAAGGCCACACCGAATACTACCGCGGCGCTCCCGTAAAGACACGCTTGCTTCCCAAAGTTCAGATAGATATCGTCGTCTGCAAGGTTCCCACGCAGACATTGGTCGACACGGTAAAGAAAGCCCTCTACACCGGCAACATCGGCGACGGCAAGATCTTTATCTACGATGTCGAGAATGTTATTAAAATCCGCACGGGCGAGGAAGGTTACGACGCCCTGCAGGACGAAGACGACGAACTGCAAACCACCTGACCACCGGTTCTGCATATATCACCTAAACACCCCCTCCCCGAGTTTTTTGGGGAGGGGGTGTTTTTTTAGGGATTTATACCTGTATTATAAATATTGCGCTAACGCTTTCTATTATCGGTAAATCTGCTTTCGGCTTTACTCTATCCTTTCCCGTATGATATTCCAGGCTTCGGTTTCGAGAAAGCTTCCTTTTACATTGTTCTCCATTTCTATGAATCTATGGTATGGGATACTGAATGAAAGGAGGTCTTTTGATATCCACTTTCTCGCGGAAGGGTCGGTAAGCCCGATGAAGCAATGCTTACCCCCTTTCTCCTGTTCGTCAAGCGCGTATAACACGCTTTGCATGCATCCCGCTCCGAACAGTATTTTTACATTATCTTGTGTGGGGCTGTCATAATTCGCCAAGGTGGCCAAACCCGAAAGCTGATCGGCGTTTACAAGAAAAACAACAACTTCGGGCGTTTCGCCACCCATTTTCTCCAATGGGCGAAACACGATATAATTTTCTGTCTTTGTTTTAGGAAGATTTTCAACAAAATTAAGCGCCAGCCCGGGCGTTTTCTTATAATGCTCGCCGGGCTTTCCTCCTTTACCTCCGACGGAAAGAAAATACTCTATAACCCCCGTTTCAAACTCTTTGAGCCCCAGACCCGCTTTCCCGCCGTTGCAAGCCACCGTTTTCAAATCGAAAGCTGCGCTTTTTCCTTCAATTGCAGCGGCGTTCAGCATCGACACAACACATCCCCAAACGCCCTCACGAAAGCGCAGCGCTCCTTCGGGAAGCGTATCAGTTCTATATACCCCAACAGGATGGTTGCTTAGCTTAATGGCTTTAGTTATTGCGCCGCTCATGATTTCCTCCTATTTGATTTCCTTAATTTTCGACAGGTCGCCGCTGCAAAGGGCTTCGAGGTTGGCAAAGATTTTAGGGGCGGGCCAGTCCCACCATTTAAGTTCCAAAAGGTAGGCGATTAGTTCGTCGTCGAATCTTTTCTTTATTATTCTGCAGGGGTTGCCGCCCGCGATATGATACGGCGGGATATCTTTTGTGACTACCGAATTGGCGGCGATAACCGCGCCGTCGCCTATATGCACGCCGGGCATTACGGTAACATTCTGCCCTATCCATACATCGTTGCCGACAACGGTGTCGCCTTTCAAGGGCAAATCGTCAAGCGAGGGGGTTGCCTTCTCCCAACCGTGCCACATTATGTTGAAAGGATAAGTCGTTACGCTGCACATCCTATGATTTGCGCCGTTCATTATGAATTCGATGCCTTTGCCGAGGGCGCAAAACTTACCTATAATCAGCTTATCGCCGATAAACTCATAGTGATGCGTGACGCGCTCCTCAAACTTCTCGGGGCCGTCGGGGTCGCTGTAATATGTATAATCGCCGACAATAATATTGGGGCGGGTGATTACATTTTTGATAAAACATACACTTTTTATATTTTCGTTTGGATAAACAGCGTTCGGATCGGGCCCGTATATCATATAAACCATACCTCCTTGAAGTCATTCCTTATAGTAAACGCCGCCGTGATAGCAGTAATATGCTTTAGCGTTGAGGGAAAAAAGCTTATTCAATGAGTTTTCCGCCTCGCGCAAATCAAGCGCGAACTGCGGGTTGGCAACGACGGGTATCCCGCCGTCCAAAGCCATGGCGTCGCCCGTTACAACAACCCGGCTCACTTCGAGATAAAGCGAAATATGTCCCGGCGTGTGCCCCGGCGTGGCGATGACACGGCA
>DGDU01000034.1:45753-47124 GCA_002385605.1 Christensenella sp. UBA3944 | reverse complement strand
GGCGTTGTATGCATATTTTAAGGAGAGTACAGATGGCAAAGTGTTTGACTTGCGGCACGGTAAACCCTGAGGAGAATGTTTATTGCGCAAAATGCGGCACAAAGCTTATCGGGTCTACCAAGTCGGTGACCGACGCCGCCTACGAGGAGGCCCAAAAGGAGTTCGAAAAAGACGCCCTTATTGCTATGAACAAGGACAAAATCGTTTATACCTGCCTGATTTGCGGCACCGTAAACAGGATAGAGAACGAAGTTTGCTCCAAATGCGGTAAGAAGCGCCCGCGCAACGAGTTCGTGTCTGCCCTTAGGAGGATCCAGGAGGGAAGGGCAGCTCAGGAGGAATACGCCGCCGAACAGAAAGCAGCCGCCGCCGAGGCGGAAGCCGCTCCGGTTCAGCCCGTACCCGACGAGCCTATTCAAGAGAAAAAGTACACGCTGTATAAATATGTCGAAATGCCGAGGCAAATGCCCCCTACGGTTCAGCCCTTTGTCATAGTGCCGTATGTCAATCCTCAGCAACCTCTCTGGCAATACAGGCCCAACCAGGTTTACAGGTTCCAGCCGTTTACATACGAAGAACGCCTTATCGCCGAGCGCAACGCTCTGGCGGCTCAAAAGGGCGCTCCCCCCACCGAAGAAGAATTGCTGCGCATCCGCAGCCAGGTAGATAACGACCTTAAAGCCCTTGGCGGCAACAAACAGGGCAAAGCCAAAGGCGGAAACGGCAAAAAGGCAGTACGCGCGGGCGCCCTGCTTTCGCTTCTCATTTCTGTTGCCGCCATCGTTCTGTTTTTCCTTACCTCGCTTAGCTCAACCATCGACCTCAAGGGCATAGGATACGCCTCCGCCCTCATCGCTTGCATAAACGGCGCTTTCGGCACCGATATCAGTTTCGGCGACGCGGCTTACACATATTCGGGCGCGGCTTCCTTTGTGATTCCTTTGGGCGCGATTATAATAGTGCTCATTTCGGCGGGCATAGCGATTGCCTCCATAGTCAAGCTCGCGACGGGCAGGGCAAAATGCAAGGGCTTCGTAGCCCCCCTCATCGCCCTTCTTATCGCAATAGCTGTGGCAATCACGATGATATCCGTTTCCGGTTTCGGCTTCAACGATATCGCGGGCTTCTTCGGCGATGTAGGCATCGGCTGCTACGCCATGATCGCCGCCCCGCTCGCGCTGTTCATAATAGGGCTGGCGTTTCCCAAAAATCCCAAAACCGCCAAGCCCCAATAGCTAGGGGAATAGCAAACGCCGGAAGGCAGAATAAATTTTTATAAGGAGAGTAGGTTATATGGAAGAAAGGTTAGACAATCAGCCGGTTATAGGCTATGTACCGACGGCTTGCGACAACATCAATACCTGTCTCTTA
>DGDU01000034.1:17917-45513 GCA_002385605.1 Christensenella sp. UBA3944 | reverse complement strand
CTCAAAGAAGTTTGCAAAAAGAAGCCCTCCCGCAGGATGTTCCCGCTAGCCATGGTCTTTGTGTTCGCCGTGATCGCCCTCGCCGTTGCCGTTGTCGGCATATTCGAAATCGAGTTGATAGCCGCCTATACCGCGCTTTCGGGCAGCTTTGTTTCGGTAGTGTCGCTGATAGACTGCTTCTCTAACGCCGGGTTGTCGATAGACGGCATATTCTCCTGCGTCTTTCCCGCGGCGCTCTATTTGTCCCTTGCCGTCACCCTTATCGTAGTGATAGTATCCGCCATAGGGTTCGCGAAGAGCGCCAAGGTAAACAGCTTTGCTTGGCTTACAATAGTTGCCTTCCTGCTGGCCCTGCTTTCGGCGGTATCTCTGTATATCGTTTCGGGCGCTCCCGCGATCGGCGATTTCTTTGCCTTCGGCCAAGAGGGCGCTATCGGTTACGCTTTCTTAGCCATACTCGGGCTTGACCTTCTTGCCTTCATATTCGCGCTATTCGTGAACAGGAAGGCCACAGAAGAGCCCGCCGAATAATAATATCATAGGATAAATATAAAAGGGGCTTGTCTGACAAAGGAGTAAATGCCGGTTATGCCTGAGAAAATGAACAAATCTACGATGACCTCACCGTACTACGCGGGCTTTAACGGCGCCAACCCCCGGGGCGCTACGCCCACCGCGCAGTATGGGGCATATCCTATGGCCGCCCCACGCCCGGCGCAAACCAGGCCGCCCCAATACGGGCCCGTAAACAGGCAGCCGCAGAGGCAGCCGACAAGGCCGCATGGCCTTCCGGCGGACGCCGTGCCGCTTACCCCCAAGGAGCTCAAACGGCTCAAGAGGGCAAGAAAGCGCAACAAGAGCTACTTCTTTGTTATGCGCAAGGGCGTAAGCGTGATAATGTTTATTTGCTTCTTCCTGTATGTGCTGGTGTTTGCCGCAAGCTTTATAAACATTTCGCCCATTAACGGCTTTGTGTCGCTGTTTACCGTGCCCGACAACACCCCTCAGACCGTCCGTTGGGAATACGAGTTGGAGGTTGACGAAGACGGCTATCCCCTCATATATGAGGACAAAAGCGAGTACATAGGCGTTGGCGGCCCCGTCTTAAGCTTTTTCGATGTCATAATGGAAATGCTGGGGTTGGGAGGCGCCGAGGAGCCCGCCGAAGCCCAGGGCGAAGCCGTTGGAGAGGAAGGAGAAGAAGTAGCCGCCCCCGAGGCGGAAGGCCCCGCTAGGGATTATTACAAAGAGTACCTTGCCCTCATGGAAGACCGCCGGTCGGACTTCGACATAACCACAAAGATAGCTTACAATGTGTTTAAGTTCTTCCCCGCGGCGATACTTCTCGCGGCGATAACAGCGTTAATAGCGCTGTTCACATCCTTCGGGGCAACCCGCGGCAGGAGGATATACAGAGGGTTCGGAGCGGCCGCCATAATAATGCTTATAGCGGGCATAGCAACGATATTCGCCGGCTTTACGCTCAGCAATGTGCTAAACGGCAACCCGCTCGGCATGCTGGACTTTAGCAACATCCAGGACTTCCTTATGAGGGGCATAAACGGCCCGCCGTACTCGGTAGAGGAAGCGCTTGCCATGCCTCCCGTTAACTTCTCGGCGGGGTACCTGTCGTTCGCTATGGTTGTGCTGCCCCTTATAGTACTTATAGTTTCTCCGTTCAGCAAAAAGAGAGTATCTTACAAGATATTCGACAGATAAACAAAACCAAACAACACACACATCTTCAGGAGGTTTTATGTCCAAGAAAAAGAAGGCCGCCGAAGCCGCAGCCGCTCAAGCAGCCGCGCTGCAACCGGAAGTAGTAGTCGCCCCCAAAAGGCCCAGCGTGTCTTTCAGGGTTATGAACAACTGCGCCCCCGTACCCGTAGCTAAGCCCGCGGATTTCATCCAGCTTACGCCCATCGTACAGCCGTTGTCCATCGTGCCTTACAGCACGCAGCTGCAGCCTCTTGCCCAATTTGACGAAGACGAAGAGTATTAATACGGCTTTATCCGTGTTATAAGTGCATAAAAGCCCGCGCGCGGGCATCCTATTGTGCCCGTTCGCGCACCCAAACGGCGCATTTGCGCGCGCCGCTACAACAAAAACCGTAAGCAGAGGTAAGCCAAAATGAAGCAAAGCAACAATAAATCGAATAGCTATTCGGGCTATTCCGACATTATGTTCAGCGGCGACGAAAATATCTACTACCAGAGCAAGAGAGATAAGGCCTCGCCTTACAATCTTTCTTACCTTGCCGCGTGGAATTTAAGGCCTAAGTACGAAGACCCTTTCATTCCCGTGCCGCCGAGGCCCGGCGAACCCAAGCGCCTCGGCATCCTTATCGTGCTATGCATACTTATGGTGGCGCTCATCGCCGTTTTGGCGCTTAGCTTCCTCGAGATTGTACCCGATTACACGGCGTTGTTCACCAAAGTAGGTGCAGAAGAGGGCGCCGAAGGCGACACCCTTATCGGCGTAAGCGATATCGTATACAGCACCCTGCGCAAACTAGGTATGGGCGCAACCGATGTCGATCCGTCCGAACTTATCTTCTACACCGACTGCCTCGAGAATATCGACGCCGTAGGCACTTCCTTTATGATAGCGTACTACGCGCTGCCCGTGTCCATCATACTCACCCTTGTTATCGCAATTTATGTTTTCATCAAGGGTATTGCGGGAGCCTCCGCGCGCATGAAGAGAAGGAAGTTCACCTACATAATCTTCCTGCAGCTGCTGTTCACCCTTCTCGGGCTTGTATCCGGCTTCGTATGGAGCGGCGTCCAGCTTGCCGAAATCATGAACTACATAACCGGATCGGCCTCGTTCAACCTCGGCATAGGCTTTTACGCCCTTATCGGCATCGAAGTCCTCGCTCTCATATTCAGCTTCTTTGCCTACAAATCCAAGGCGCAGATTATGAGGGAAGCGCAGGAGAAGGCCGACGAAATCAACCGCAAGAACCTGGAGATTTACAAGAGAAGGCTTCCTCCCAACTCGATAATCATGCAATAAATTATCGTAAAACTAAGCGTTCGGTTAACCCGCTTGCCTTAAAGCGGGTTAATTTTATATTATTCGGCAATAACCAAAAATTGGTTAAAAAACCAAAAAAAAGTATTGTAATTTGGGTTGGCTTATGCTAAACTAGATTATATTATAAAATATATAATTATTTTAGGAATCCGTGCTATCGTCGCGCGCGTGTTTAGGGAGTAAGTATGGCAGAGAACAGGCAGCATCCTGATAGAAATCAAATGATTTCCCCCTATTTCCCAAGTTATTCGCAAGGGAGGCAAAGCGGTGGGCCCGTAAGCCGCCCTAACATGGCGATGGGCAAAGCGGCAGGGGGGCAGACCCGCAATCGCCCCGTGCTCAGGCCCGACGAGATTCCCGGCCGTCCCGTTTACGCCGACCGTTCGCAAGCCAAAACCTATGTCAAATACCAAAAGTACAGCCAGCAGGAATACGACGCTTACGCCAAAAGGAAGAAGAAGGAGCGCGATTATTTCTTTGTAATGCGCAAAGGCGCGTGCTTCCTCATGTTCGTATTCGCCGTCCTTATCCTGGCGGTGCTTGCGCTTAGCATCGTTGATGTGCCCGCGGTAGGGCAATATACCTCCGTCTTTGTCGAACCCGACAATACCCCCGAAGACATGAGGGGCGAAGGCTACGAAGACGCCACCGCTTACATATCTTTCAAAGACCCCATTTTCGGCTTCATAGAAGGCTTTACCAAAAAAGAAGCTAACCCCGACGAAGCCAACCCCGAAGAGCCCGCCGCTTCCCCCTATACATTCGGCGCCAACGCCCAGCTTATTGCCGGCCGCGTCGCTGATGTGCCCGAAGACAGCATGGGCTCTATCGCTTCTTTGGTTTATCAATACTTCCCGATAACCATCGCCCTTATAGCTATACTCGCCTTTGTTGTTGTAATTATCAGCATCGGCGGTATGGCAGGCTCCAGGATATTCAAGGGCTACGGCGCTCTGGCCATCGTAATGCTTGTGCTTGCCCTGGTTGTGGCTGTAGCCGGCCTTGCCGTTATGGGTGCCAAGATGGGCAATCCTCAGATCGGCGAAGACGGCACGGTAGAGGCAAGCATCCTCGACTTCTCGCGCATACTCGACTATCTCACGAGGGCCTTCTCGGGCGCTCCCGAAACGACGATCGACACCGAAACCACTGCCCCCGCCGTACCTTACGCCGCGGGTTTCGGGCTTCTTGTTCTCATCGTCGCCCCTCTCGCGATAGCCGTAACCTCGCTGTTTGCCAGGCAGAAAGTGCCATACAGCGTATTCGACAGATAAATATTTACTTTCACATACAGGAGGAAACTATGTCCAGGAAGAAAAAAGAGGAAGCGGTAATTCAAGCCGAACCCGTATATGAGCAGGTCCCCAAAAGGCCCAGCGTGTCTTTCAGGGTTATGAACAACTGCGCTCCCGTTCCCGTAGCTAAGCCCGCGGATTTCATCCAGCTGACGCCCATTGTCCAGCCGTTGTCCATCGTGCCTTACAGCACACAGCTGCAGCCCTTGGCCCAGTTCGACGAGGACGACGAGTATTAATCTTTAAGAAGGAGGCCTCAGATGGCAAAGAAAGACAAAAAGGCTTTACCTCCTCAGCTCACGCAGGAGCAGCCCGAACAAATAGCGCTGGCAAGACAGGCGTCGCTCAAGCACCTTTCGACGGGTGTCGGCCCCGTGCCTGTGGCGCCTCCCGCCGAGCATGTCCAGCTCACCCCCATAGTACAACCGCTTGCTTTTGTGCCGTTCTCGTCTCAGAAGCAGCCTCTTTTGATGTTTGACGAAGGCTTTGCCGAAGAAGCCGCCCCCGCTCCCGAGGCAGTGCCGCAGGAACCCGCCGTGGCGGTATCCAACGCCTGCGAGCTCCCCTCCGAGCTCGCCGAGAAGCCCCGCAAGAGGGTAAGGCTTGCCCCCGTGCTTCTCATACTGTTCAGCCTTATCATCGCCGCGGTATATGTTCTGGGCAAGTATGTGGCGGCAATAGCCGACTACACCTACATTTACCTCTTCGACGGCGTCAAATATAACGGCGTAGACATCTTCATCAACCTGTACAACGCCATTACTGCGGGCAACATCCTGGTGTTGTCCAACGCCCTGCCTGCGGCGGTTGCCCTCATGGGCGTATTCGCCGTGCTCACCCTTATTGCTTCGCTTATACGCATTTGCAAAAAGGGCGCCTGCGTATTCGCCAAGATAACGGCTACGCTTTCGCTGCTGTTCGCAGCCGTCGCCGTCGCGTTTGTCTTTGTAGACAAAGCAAGCTTCGGATACGGCCTGTACATAACGGCGGGCTTGTCGCTTCTGTCTGTGCTGGTGGCATATCTTGCCCCCAACAGGTAGGAAAACCCAAATTCAATATTATTATTGAAAAATAAAAACATATAGTGTATACTTATATTTAGCCCTATACAGGAGACTGTTATGAAGAAACATCAAAAAAATAAAGCCGCGGGCATAGCGGCAGGATACTCGGGAGTCGAAGCGGAGAGAGCGGGCAATTCTTTCGCGAGGCAACCGATGGCGGGGCCCTTCCCCATGGCCCAGCAGCCTGCCGGAGTTGTCACCATGCCCCAGCAAGGCCCCTATACGGTGGTAGGCAACGGTATGCCCATGGGTCTGCCCAGATATAACTGCGTAGACCAATACGGCAGAGTTTTCTCGCCCATAATGACATATGGGCCTCAACCCCATTCGGCGCCTGTCCCAATAGCGACGCCCTCCTCTTTTGTTCAGCTAACCCCGATAGTGTCGCCGGTATCCTTCGTGCCTTACGCCACGCAGAATCAGGCTCTTTATCAATACGACGACGAACCCACTAAATAACGAAGAGGAAGGTTAATATGGACAACAACAATTACATCAATCCTGTACCGTCTGCCCTTCCGGTCGGCGATCCCCAAGCAGCATCTCAATACGGTACATGGGTGCCTGTAGACCCCGGGACATTAGGGTTCCAAATTAACGCGGCTCCCGGACAAGAGGTAGTAGGCCCCGATGGCAACAGGTATTGCGTAAAAGAGGCTCCCGAGCAAATGGCTCCCATAGCCGCTAACGCGAACAACAACGCTATCCCCACGCCTTCTACCATAGTTCAGATGCCTCCCATTGTTCAGCCCATAGCTTTGGTGCCGTACACTTCCCAAAACCAGCCCTTACTTCAGTACGACCCGTATTCGGCTCCCAAAGACCCGCAATATAAGCCCCAACAGCCCGTATACAGGCGCAAGGCATACAAGGGTATAAGCCTCGCCGCCATGATAATCGCCATACTTGGCGCGCTAGCAGGTATTCTTCTCGCGATAGGCGTATTCGGGGCCAGCGACACAAGGGCTGCCTACCAGGCAACGGGGTTAGATCTCTTCAAGGCTATACTCGGCATATTCGGCGTATCCGCCGGCAGCAAATACTATGCCGAGCGCATACAGACCAACGCCAACCGCATACCGAGCGACCTTCTCAGCACTATAGTCGTATACGCGCTTCCCATATTTGCCGCATTAATTATCATAATTATGGTAATACTTGCTATAGTGTACCTTTACAAGCTATCCAAGGGCAAGACCCCCCGCCACTTCAGCGTAGGGGCGCTCATCAATATCGTGCTGTGCATAAGCATCATATTCATACTGCTCGGCATGAGCAACGGCGAAGTGCCTGTCGCCCAGAGGAGCCAAAACATCAAAGACTTCTTTATGATGGGTTCGGGCATATACACCGGCGTAGGCCTCATCATTATGTTCGCCCTGTCCGTAATCCTTCTCATACTTCCCTTCTTTGCCAAGAAGAACGCCTATGTGCTGGACAAAACGGACAACGACCTAAAGACCTATATAATGAACGACTAACCTCAAAGGGGCTACGGCAGCGAGCCCCTTTAATATAATTATCAATATATAATATAGCGAGGTGACTATATGATTTTCCAGAAGGTAAAAAAGCTAATAGCCGAGCAGCTCGGGATTCCCGCCGACGACATAACCGAAGACAGCGATTTCATAAACGACCTTAACGCCGACTCTCTCGACATCGTGCAGATGCTGATATCTTTGGAATCCGAGTTTGGCCTCGAATTCGGCGACGACGAGATAAAAGCAATCAAAACCGTCGGCGATGTCGTGAAGTTCATAGAAAACCATCGCGCCGGATAATTTTTATTAATTTCGTTGACAATAAAAATACGGTGTGATATAGTATATAAGCATCCTTTATAGGATGTAATTTTTTTGAATTAAACGCTCCCGAAGGTATAAATTCGGAAGGGGAGGTAAACAATGCGTGACAAAATAACACTGGCTTGCACCGAATGCAAACAACGCAACTACGATAGCAAAAAGAACAAGAAGAACACCCCCGACAGGCTGGAGCTCAAGAAGTACTGCCCATTTTGCAAGAAGCACACCGCCCATAAGGAAACCAAATAGGGAGGCTTATAATGGCCAAGGATAAGCTTAGTCTGAGCGTCGATATAGACGATGTAAAACCGGCATCCCCCGCCCCGCAGAAGGACGGAGGGCGCAAGAAGAAGCCCGCCAAAAAGGAAGGGCCCAACGTCTGGCAAAGGATCGCTAAGTTTATAAGAGAAATAATCTCAGAGCTCAAGAAGGTTGACTGGCCTCCGTTCAAAAGGTCCAAGAACAACCCCGGCGTATTCGCCAATCTTGGCATAGTACTTGTCGTAGTGTTTGTGTTTATGGTAATCATTACGGCATTCGACGCGGGGCTCGGCGCGCTGCTAAGGCTCCTCACAAATATAAATTAGAGGGTTCTGATGGAATCTAATGAGAATGTAAAATGGTATGTCATACATACCTATGCATCTTATGAGAGCGTTGTAAAGAGCAACCTCGAGAAAATGATCGAAAACAACAACCTCCAGGACTATATTTTCGAGATAGCCATTCCCACCGAAGAGGATATCGTCGAAAAGAACGGCAAGAGGAAGGTTGTCGAGCACAAAAAATTCCCGGGGTATGTCTTTCTCAAGATGATATATACCGACCATGTATGGTACATGGTTACCAATACAAGGGGGGTTACGGGCTTTGTAGGGCCACAGGGCAAGGCTCTGCCGCTTACTGCCGACGAAATCAAGAGGATGGGCCTCGAGAAGGTTTCCGCCGAAGATTTCAACATTAAGGTCGGCGACAATGTCCGCATAATAAACGGCCCGCTCGAGACCTTCATCGCGGTAGTCGAAGAGGTCCTGCAGGACAAGCAAAAGGTAAAGGTAAGGGTCCACATGTTCGGGCGCCAGACACCCGTCGAGTTGGACTTCCACCAAATTGAAAAGATTAGCTAACGGTTTTTCCGTTTGTTAATATGGGAGAGCGGCAAAATTCATCTAGTGCCGTTCGTTGGAACCAGATAGTCAGGAGGTAAATGGCTATGGCAAAAAAGATTATGGCAGTCGCAAAACTGCAGCTGCCCGCCGGTAAGGCAACACCCGGGCCGCCCGTAGGCTCGACACTTGGTCCGCACGGTATCAACATACCCGCGTTCACCAAAGAGTTCAACGAAAGAACCAAAGATCAGGCCGGTATGATAATCCCCGTGGTTATCACCATCTATGCCGACCGCAGCTTCAGCTTCATCATCAAGACGCCCCCGGTGGCCGTACTCATCAAGAAGTACTGCAACATCGAGAGCGGCAGCGCGAGGCCCAACCGCGACAAGGTTGCCAAGATAACCAAGGCGCAGGTTGCCGAAATCGCCAAGATCAAAATGCCCGACCTCAACGCGGCCTCTATCGAGAGCGCGATAAGCATGGTCGAGGGCTCTGCCCGCAGCATGGGCGTCGTCGTGGTAGACTAAGGAGGCAGGCAATGAAGAGAGGCAAAAGATATATAGACACCCTTAAGTCTTACGACAAGAGCAAGGTATACGATCCCTCCGAAGCGATGAGGATTGTTATAGACACCGCGAGAGCCAAGTTCGACGAAACCATAGAGCTTTCGGTCAAGCTGGGCGTAGACCCCCGCCACGCCGACCAACAGGTAAGAGGCGTTGTCATTCTTCCCCACGGCACCGGCCGCACCAAGAGAGTGCTCGTTATAGCCAAGGGCGCCAAGGCGGACGAAGCCGCCGCGGCGGGAGCCGACTTTGTCGGCGCCGAAGACATAGTCGCCAAAATCCAGGGCGGCTGGACGGATTTCGACGCCTGCATCACCACCCCCGACATGATGGGCCTTGTAGGCCGCCTCGGTAAAATCCTCGGCCCCAAAGGTCTCATGCCCAACCCCAAGAGCGGCACCGTTACCATGGATGTCGCGAGGGCGGTAACCGAAACCAAAGCCGGTAAGGTCGAATACAGGGTAGACAAGACTTCCATAGTGCATGTACCCATCGGCAAAAAGTCCTTCGGCCCCGACAAGCTTCTCGAAAACTACAATGTTCTCATGGAAGCTCTCATCAAAGCAAAACCCGCCGCCGCAAAAGGCCAATACCTCAAGAGCGTAGTCCTCGCTTCGACGATGGGCCCCGGCGTAAAGGTTCTGCACAAGGTATAATAAATAATTACAACCAAATAATAAAGGTACACGATTTTTCCGAGACCGCTTGTAGCCAAAGGCATAAAGAAGTTTACTTCGCAAGCGTAGAAGAATCAGAACGCTTATTAACACAATAGGCTCTGTTTCTTTTCGGGAACGGAGCCTTGTTAATTATAGAGGAGGTTAAAATGGCATCAATCAACAGACAGCTAAAAGAAAAGCAGGTACAATACATCACCGATTTGCTTAAGTCCTGCCAGTCCTTTGTCATTCTCGACTACAAGGGCATCAATGTGGCTCAGGACACCGAGCTTCGTAACGCCTTCCGCAAAGCCGGCGTAAAGTACCATGTTCTCAAGAACCGTCTTGTCAGGATTGCTCTTCAGAATCTCGGTTACGGCGACCAATTCGATGTTGCCCTCAACGGCACTTCGTCCTTTGCCATCTCCGATTCGGATGCGGTAGCCCCCGCCAAGATCGCCGCCCAGAAAGCCGAAACCATCAAAGTATTGTCCATCAAGTGCGGCATGGCAGAAGGCAAATACCTCAGCGCCGACGAATGCAAAGCTCTCGCTAAGCTTCCGTCCAGAGAAATCCTTATCGCTCAGTTACTCGGTATGTTGCAAGCGCCCATCGCGTCGTTTGCTCGCGTCATAGACGCAATCGCACAGAAAAAAGCAGAATAAAAAATTATAAAAGGAGATAGAAAAATGGCAGACATCCAAAAAATAATAGAGGAAGTAAAATCCCTAACCGTTATCGAACTCAATAACCTTGTAAAGGCTCTCGAAGAAGAGTTTGGCGTAAGCGCAGCCGCTCCCATGGCCGTTGCCGCCGGTGCCGCTCCCGCCGCCGAAGCCGCCGCTCCCGTAGAGGAGAAGACCGAATTTGATGTAGTGCTCAAGGCCGCCGGCGCCAACAAGATCGCCGTTATCAAGGCCGTTCGCGAAGCCATCCCCGGCATCGGCCTCGTCGAAGCCAAAGCCCTTGTCGACGGCGCTCCCAAGACCGTCAAAGAAGCCGTTTCCAAGGAAACCGCCAACGCCATCGCCGAGAAGCTCAAAGCCGCCGGCGCCGAAGTCGAAGTCAAGTAATATACTTCGCATCAAAAACACACATAAAAGGGTTGGCCACAATATCGGTGGCCAACCCTTTATGCATTTTAAAGGCTAAGGCGAGCCTTAACCTCTCATTAATTTGTCTTTGCCTATATCCAAACTCGGGCAAGCCCGCTGTTCACGGGGGCTTAAGCCCCTTCTTCACGCCGAGCCAACGGAGAAGGCACCTCACGCGAGCCAATCCGCATTTACGCGCTAAACCTTCTTTTTAGGCTTAATCTGCGTCATGCACCTCGTCCTCAGCATATGGTCGGCAACAAGGATGGAGGACGCCGAGCAGCGGTTATCCTTTTGGTATATGCAGAAGGCGTTGCATTGCACGATGTTGGGGGCGTCCGAGAGAAACTCTTCGCTTGCTTCAAGCTCGGCGAAGGTTTGCTCCAGGGCTCCGCCCGCGCGCTTAATGCGGCTGTCGCATACGCCTTTGTCCGAAATGCCTATGATTCCGGCGTTGCAATGGTCTTTTATGTTATGTTGGCAGTTGGAAGTTGTGCATTTTAAAAGTATCATATTACCTCGTCTGTAATCTAGTATCCCAAAACCTTTTCAAAATATACAGCCGCGTTGACTTTGGCGGTAGGGTCTGCTAAAATATAGAAAAAGAATGGAGGCTGCCCAATGAAAGTTTTATTGACGGCGGATGTCGCGGGACACGGCAAAAAAGGAGAGCTTGTGGAAGTAAACGACAGCTACGCGAGAAATTACCTGCTGCCCCGCAAGCTTGCCAAAGAGGCAACCAAGGCTGTGCTCAACGAGTACGCCCAGATGAAGGAGAGGGAAGCGCGTATTGCCCAGAAAGAAAAAGAAGAGGCAATGGAGCTTCATAAGAAGCTAAACGGCAAAACCTTTACCGTAGCCGTGCGCTACGGTGAGGGCAAGATGTACGGCAGCGTTACGGCGCAGGATATAGCCGGCGCCTTAGCCGCCGGGGGCCTCGTTGTAGATAAAAAGAAGATAATAATAAAAGAGCCCATCAAAACTTTAGGGCTCCACGATATCGAGATAAAGGTCTACAAAGAAACGGTAGCTAAAGTAAAAGTAAGCGTAGAGCCTTCCGAAGTCAAGTAACCAGGGCCGCCGCGCAGCATTGCACGGCTTCCTCTGTTTGCGTGTTCTCGGTGGTCTTCGCCGAGATACCGATTAGGGAAGCGCTAATCCCCAGGGCTTCCGAAAGCTTTTGTTTCATAAGCGGTATATAGCCGGCAAGTTTTGGCTTGTCGGCTATTATAATTATAGAAACATTGCTTACCTTGTGGTTTCTTTCCTTATACATCCTCATCACGCCGGCAAGCAGTTCCAGGCTGTCTATATCCTTATAGCGGGGGTCTGTGTCGGGGTAGAGGTTGCCTATGTCGCGCTCGCCGACAGCCGACAGCAGGGCGTCTATAAGGGCGTGTACTACCCCGTCGCCGTCCGAATGGGCAAGGCTTCCCTTGCTGTAATCTATCCTCACTCCGCCCAGAACAAGGGGGCGCCCCTCGACAAGCCTGTGAATGTCGTATCCTATGCCTATTTTGGAATTTAACCCGAAATAGTCACCCAAAGTAGTTATTTTGGCGTTCCGTTCATCACCTTTTGTGACCGCGGGAGAGCCTATAAATCGGGCGTAAACGGCGCTGTCGTCCGAAAAATCCTCCGCCCCGCGCAAGGCGTAAGCCCTCTTGATTTGTTCGGTAACAAAGCCTTGCGGCGTCTGCGCCGCGTACATTTCCGAGCGGTCGGGGAAGCCTACAACGCGCCCGCCCTTAACCGTGCGTACGCTGTCGGCAACGGGTATGGCGGGTATGCCGCTTCCGTATTTTTTTACGCTTTCGATAACGCCGTCTATAACTTCACCGCTTACAAAGGGGCGGGCTGCGTCATGAATCAGCACTCCCTCGGAGTTTGCCTCGGCAAGCCCTTTTTCCACCGAACGGGTGCGGGTGTCCCCGCCCTCGACAATCACAAATTTTTTATCGGGGAACTTCTCCGCAATGCCTTTGCCGATGCCGAATAAATCCTTTCTTAAGACGAGGATAATCTTATCTATGTCCTTGTGCGCGGCGAAGGGTTCGGCGGCGCGTGAGAGTATGAGGTCGCTTCCCACGCTGAGCGTTAGCTTGTCAAGCCCCATTCGCACGGCCTTTCCGCTTCCCACTATTACGGCGTCAAATCTCATTTATTCGCCCTCAATTATCCTGTATAGGCTGTCGGCGTCGTCTTTTCCGACATTCCCCGAGGGCACGGCCAGCACCTCGAAGTGTACCGTTTTGTCGCCGAAGCGTATGCCGATTTTATCCCCCGCAGACACCTCTTTAGAGGGCTTCGAGGGCTTTCCGTTTATCGTCACCCTGTCCAGCGAGCAGGCCTCGTTGGCAACAGACCGCCTTTTTATAATCCTTGAAACCTTAAGGAACTTGTCCAGCCTCATCTTTAATCACCGAATTCCCGAATTCATATTAAAAATAGTATAGCATATTATGAATTATCGCGCACCCAAAAATTCAGACGCTATTCATATTTAAATTTTAAATTTAATGGTAAACGGTGTATTAATATGCTATAATGCTTATAAATATCAGCTTTCGGAGGATTTATGAAAATTTGTTTTATCGGGGCCGGCAGTACGGTTTTTGCCAAAAACCTGCTGGGGGATTGCATTCTGAATCCCAATCTCGGGGAATTCGAAATTGCTCTTCACGATATAGACGCCAGAAGGCTCAGCGAATCCTTTAAGCTTATTTCGGCGGTCAACAAATATCATAACGGCAAGGCAAAAATATCCGTGCATGTCGACCGAAAAGAAGCACTCGAAGGCGCCGATTTCGTTATAAACGCCATACAGGTGGGCGGCTATAAGCCCTGCACGGTATATGACTTCAAGATTCCCGCAAAGTACGGGCTAAAGCAGACAATAGGCGACACCTTAGGTATAGGCGGCATAATGAGGGGGCTTCGCACAATAAACGCCTTAGAGGGCATAGCCAAGGATATCGAAGAGGTTTGCCCCAAAGCCCTATTCCTGAATTATACCAACCCGATGGCGATAGTTACGGGGTATTTACAAAAGCACACCAAGGTTAACGCGACGGGGCTTTGCCACAGCGTGCAGGCCTGCGTACCCACCCTGCTCGATATAGTGGGGCTAAAGGGCCAATACCTCGACGAGTGCCGCTGGCAGATTTACGGCATAAACCACCAGGCGTGGCTTGTCGAAATCACCGACAAGGACGGCAACGACCTCTACCCCGAAATCAAAAGGCGCAGCCTCGCCAAAGGCTGCCCCAAAACAGACCTTGTGCGCCGCGAGCTTATGCACACTTTCGGCTACTATGTAACCGAGTCCTCCGAGCACAACGCCGAGTACACCCCTTATTTCATTAAGGATCTGTACCCCGGGCTTTACCGCAAGTATAAGGTGCCAATCAACGAGTACCCCAGAAGGTGCCGCTGGCAGATTCGCGACTGGAGAAAGAAGGCGCGTATGCTCGACAAGCCCGATATGGTAAAGCACACCCTGACCAACGAGTACGGCTCAAGGATAATAGAGGCGGCAACCCTCAACAAGCCCTACATATTCCACGGAAGCTTCCTTAACACGCAGCTTCTCATACCTAACCTGCCGCCCGAAGCCTGCGTCGAGGTTCCCGCCGTTGTAGACGCCAAGGGATTCCACCCCGTAAAGTGCGCCAGGCTTCCCGAGCAATGCGCAGCGCTCAACAGGACTAACATAAATGTCCAGCTTCTCACCCTCAAAGCGTGGGAAACGAGAAAACTGGACGACATAGTTATGGCTGCGGCTTTAGACCCCCATACGGCGTGCGAGCTTTCCTTAGATGACATCAAGGAAATGGTAAAGAAGCTTTATAAGGCTCACCGTAAAGGCGGATGGCTTCCCGATTTCGACTAAAGACAAATCCTAAACCGGAGGGATAAATGCTCAAGCTAATAGGTATCAGGAAAAACTATCAGGTCGGCGCCGATGTCGTTCAGGCGCTAAAAGATTTCAGCATCGCTTTCAGAAGAAACGAGTTTGTTTCCATTCTCGGCCCTTCGGGCTGCGGTAAGACCACCCTGCTTAACATAATAGGCGGCCTCGACCAGTATACTTCCGGCGACCTCATTATCGAAGGCAAATCCACAAAACAATTCAAGCCCAAAGACTGGGACGCCTACCGCAACGCGAAAGTGGGCTTCGTGTTCCAGAATTATTATCTTATCCCCCACCTCACGGTTGGCAAAAATGTAGAGATGGCTCTTACGCTTTCGGGTGTAAAGCCCAAGGACAGAAAAGAAAAGGTAAAGGCCGCGCTCGAAGCCGTTGGTCTCGGCGACCAGCTTAACAAAAAGCCCAACCAGCTTTCGGGCGGGCAGATGCAAAGGGTGTCCATAGCGAGGGCTCTCGTTAACGACCCCGAAATAATACTTGCCGACGAACCGACCGGCGCTCTCGACAGCAATACAAGCGTGCAGATTATGGACTTGCTTGCCGAGATCGCCAAGACCAGGCTTGTCATAATGGTAACCCACAACGGCGAGCTTGCCCAGCAATACAGCACCCGCATAGTCAGCCTTCTCGACGGCGAAAAGGTAGGGGACACCAACCCCTACGAAGGCGACCCCGATCCCGAAGTTGTGTTAGAGGCTCCCGCCTCCGAGGCCGCAGCCGCCGCTGCGGTAGTGGCAGCGCCCGCCAAGAAAAACTTTTTTGCCGATATCAAAGAGTTTTTCCATAACCTCCGCATGCGCAAACACCTCAAGAGGGACCGCAGCGCGATGTCCTACACCACGGCAATAAATCTTAGCTTTTCCAACCTGCGCACCAAAAAGGCGCGCACCATTATCACAACGATAGCCAGCAGCATAGGCATAATAGGCGTAGGCCTTGTGCTTGCCATAAGCAACGGCTTCTCGGCGTACATAGACGAAGTCGAGAAGTCCACCCTTAATGCCTTCCCCATCATGATAAACGAAACCACCTACGACCAGAAAGCGGTAATGCAGCTTACCAACTTCGTCAAGGTCGCGCAGGAGAGCTCGCTCGAGGCGTACCCCAAGGACGGCAAGGTAAGGGTAAAAGAGGCCACGATGGGCATGGGCAACAGCATCGAGGATATGATGAAGACCCTGCAAAAGATGGTTATAACCAACAACCTCACGCAGGAATACTTCGATTACATAGACGATATGGATATGGGCACCGTGCACTATATCTACAACCTCGATATGAACCTCGTCGCCAACCCTTATGAGGGCACATACAGCTTTGTCAACAAAGGCTCGGTGGGCTGGCAGCAGCTTCTGGGCGGCAAGGACTTTATAGACAAGCAGTACCAGCTTATCGCGGGCAGGTATCCCCAGGATATGTTCGAGGTAGTCATATTTGTAGACAGGTACAACCGTTTGGAAAAGAGCGTCCTCGAGCTTATGGGCATCAATGTCACCCGGCGCATAGAGGAAGGCCAGGATATCACTTTCGAAGAGCTTCTCAGCACGGGCAAAATCAAGTTCGCCGAAAACGACGCTTACTACGCCTACAACGAGGCTCAGGGCAGGTTTGTGTCTAGAACGGCAAAGGATGTCGCCGAGAGCGATAAATGCCACGATATAAGCGTTGTCGGCATAATGCGCGTCAAACCGGGCATCGAGTTCGAGATGATGAACACGGGCATAGCCTACACCCAGGCCTTAGTGGATTTCGCCTTCGAAACCGCTAAGACCAGCGCCGTTGTCACCGAGCAACTAAGGCTCAAAGAGGAAGCCAGGCTTAAGTTTGAGGCGGACAAAAAGTTCGCCGAAGAAACGGGCGGCAAGGTACCCAAGGACTGGCAGCTTAAAAATGTGCTCACGGGCAGGGATTTCGAGCCCTCGGCGGACGATTTATTCAAAAAGCTCCTCGGCATAGAACCCCCGACTGCGGAACAGCTCTGTGACAAGCTGCTTCAGAAGCTGGGCGGGCTGAAAACCCCCGTTTCGGCATACATTTTCCCCGATGACTTCAAGGAAAAAGCCCAAATCAAAAACTACCTCGACGAATACAACAGGATAAATAAGGACCAAAAGGTGGTCTACACCGACCTCGCAGACACCGCCACCAGCATGGCCAACGAGATAGTAAACATTATCACCATAGTGTTAAGCTGCTTCGCGGGCATTTCCCTTGTGGTAAGCTCGGTAATGATAGGCATAATCACCTATGTTTCGGTTGTCGAAAGGACGCAGGAAATAGGCATCCTGCGCAGCATAGGCGCGCGCAAGCTGGATATCTTCAATGTGTTCAACGCCGAAACCACCATTATCGGCTTCTCCTCGGGCATGATAGGGATAATTATGACATATATCCTGTCTGTGCCCATAAACATCATCATAAAATCGCTGACGGGCATCACCGCCAATATAGCGGCGCTGCTGCCGCACTTCGCGGTACTGCTTGTGGGCATAAGCGTGTTCCTTACCTTCATAGCAGGGCTTGTGCCCGCCAATATAGCGGCAAGGAAGAACCCCGTCCTGGCGCTAAGGTCAGAATAACCAGCAATTACCAAAGAGGCGGGCGGCAAAAGCCCGCTTCTTTAATAATAATGCGACTCTTAGCCGAATTCAGCGAAATTTCCGTAAATTTTCATAAATATATTGGCCAATAAGGTTGACAACGGGGGTTAATAACAATAACATATAGGGTGTAAAACTATATGATAATGAAAGGGCAAAGCTATCGAAAGGTAGCGACGCAAAGCTAAGGGTCTAAAGCTTTCGCCACGACAGCCGGCTGCCAAGTATCATAGAGGGATTCCGATACATATAATAAGGACCGTCTATGAACAAATATGGCGCGAAAACTAAATCAAAGGACAAGCACCTCTCGAGAGTTGTAGGTTCTTTTGTCATGCTGGGGGTCGCGGCTGTCATTTGCTTCCTGACGGTTTTCACCTGGGTTTTTAACACCGATGTTTTCGGTTGGCTCGTTAACTCCGACAAAAGCAACATAAGAAATGTCAGCCTCGCCACGCAAAGCGAGTTCGATTTGGATATAAGCCTGAGGGCTTCCGACGGAGGCTTTGTAATTTACGAAAAAAAGACGCTCACCCTCGATTTTTCCAACATTTTCTGCGGCGCGGCCAATTCGCGCACCCTCGAAATCGAAGTCACCAACAACGAAAGCGAAGACCTTTATTTGTCATGGTTTTTCGGCTCTCCCGGGCCTCACGGCGGCGCCGAAACCCCGCTTGAAAGCGGAGGTAAATATTATTACCTCGGCTCCCAGCTTGCCGTAACGGGGATAACGGTAGTGACCGACGGCTCTCCCGTAACCCTGCCCTCAAACAAAACCCCCGGGCTGGGCGCTTTCCTCGTGCCCACAACGCCCCTAAACGGCGGGCAGGCAACCTCGGTGGGCTCGGCAATAGGCTCCGTCCCCGGCATAGACCTTCTTAAGGACATTCTCATACCGGGCGGAAAAACCTCGCTTGTCACCATAACCATAACCTTTGTGGACAACGGCGAAGACCAAAGCATTTACCAGAACTTCCCGCATAGATGCTCGCGCGTGCTTTATTTCAAGGCGCTGGAGGGCGAAGAATGAAAAAGCTAACAGCGGCATTTATAATTTTAATACTTGCGGCAACGCTTCTTCCCGCCGCCACATACGCCTGGATTTCCTTTACCTTCCCGCTTTCGGACAACGATTTCTCGACGGGCAAACTTACGCCCGAGCTTCAGATTTACTATTGGGACGAAGCTAGCGCCCAGCAAAACAAGTGGGTGAGGGTACAAGCCGGGGGCGGCACAGCCACGGTATACCCCAATTTAGGCGTGGTTGAAAGCATAACCGACATCCCCGAAAACTACGGTACTTACCTCAAGATCAAGGTAGTGGACAACTCGGGCGCTGTCTACAAATGGGCGCTTACCGTAACAGATGTCGTCATTAAGCCCATAGACGGAAACGGCAACCTTATCGAATACAACGGATATAACAACATAAACAAGATAAATTATTATGCGAGCGAAATCGGCTCGCAGCAATGCTTAACCTACGCTTTGGGCATTGGGGAGGACAACGCCGATCCCGCTCAGGTATCCTTTGGCGACTACGAAAGGATAATCCAAAAGCCCCAGGCGATAATAGAAGGCTTTTTGCCTCAGGAAAACTGGGTATACCTGCACATAAGGCCCACCGCCGCCGAACTTCAGAACATCATACGGTGCATACCGTTAAACGAAGCTAACAGGGTACAATTCCGGATGACCCTTGTCGGGGAAGGGAGGACAGCCGACCGATGAAAGCGATCAACAGATTAAGAAAAAAGATATTATTAATATCCGTCCCGCTTCTCATAATAGCGTTCGCTATGGGGGTAACCCTTGTTAGCGCCTTTTTTGCCGATACCGACACATCCGAAGCCCCGATTGAGCTCAATGTGGACGCCCTCTTCGGCAAGCTGCACCCATCGGCGGGCCCTTCGGGCGCATGGGGCACGGCCAACAACCCTTACCTTATAAGCACGGCGGCGCACCTCAAAAACCTTTACGCCCTGCAAAACCATAAGGACATAAAGGCGATAAACGAAAACAGCGTCTTTCAGGTATCCGACCAGTACGGCAAGCCCTGCTTCATAGGCGGCGAATCTGTCGACCAGCCCATCGAGATACCCTCTATCGGCAGCGAGGACTTCCCCTTCATAAGTAACTTGCACGGCGTGGTCGCCCAAAGCGAAGCCGACTTTATCACGCTGCCCGGCGGCGAGGTTTCCAACATCTCGGTAATAGGCAACATCCGCGTTATCGGCTACGAGGGGCAAGTGGATATCGGCCTCTTCGGCAATGTCGGCAAGCCCGCGGCTAACAAGATAGGCAGGATAGAGGACTTGCTTTTATATAACATCTGCATAAAAACGGACGCCGTGGGCAACCTCACCAAGACGGATAAACTCGGCAATCCCGTCCACGGCAATTATTTCACTTCCGAAACCTCCCACGAAACCAACCACATAGGCATACTCGCTGGTCACGCCGAAAACTGCGAGGTTTACAACATAAGCGTCTACTACGAGCAGGACAGTAACGGCAAGGCCAGGGTGGACGCCTTCGATATAGACGCCCTCACGGGCGCCAAATACACCACGGCGGGCGGCATAATAGGCTATTATAAAAATTTGTGGGTATCCGAAAGCGAGTTCCCCGTAAGTTCCGACGGCCTTGCCACGGGGCAGGGCGGTATGACGGTAGGCTTCGGCCTCGGCATAATGTATTCGCAGGATATCTGGACCTTCATGGAACAAAATTACTTCGACGGCGGCCCGGCGCCCCTCAACGAATACGGCATGAAGGATACCTTCGACCACCTCTTTTACGGGCAGAATAATACCGATAAAAAGTACTTCCAGATAGGCGTGTTCACCTTCGCCCACTCCAACGAAACGATCACCACCGACAGGGTGGCAAAACTTTGGGTCGCCGAGGACAGCAACTATTGGTCTATCTCGACCAGCAACTCTTATCAGGGGCAGTCCGTCGACTTAGGCATAAACGCCAGCAAATACTATGTTCAGCAGGTTGTATACGATCAGAATGTCGACAACTCCAATATCCGCAGCGGCACGCTTATCCTTAACGGAATCAGCCGCTCAAATGTACACTATGTGCATGACTTCCCGACAAATCTGGAAAGCCCCGACTGGCGGTTTATGATAGTCGTCGAATCGGGCGGCGTCGAGTACGCCCTCGTCAAGTACGGCGCCGTTGCCGCTGCGCAAAGGATAGACACTTCCAACTTCGTCATCCCCGACGACCAGCTTCCTTATTACACCTTCCAGGTATACACCCAAAGGACGCAGGACCTAAACTACCCGCCCTACACCTCACAAGCGGCATTCCGATATCACTCCCCCGGCTATCTCGTTGTAAGCAACAACAGCTCTTCCAACGATAACGCCACCCGCCAGCAGAACTTCATCTGCTACGGCAGGACTTACCCCGAGTCGGGCGGCGGTATCAAGCGCGAATCGGTAAGGCCGCTCCGTATTTACGACACCGTAAGCTTTATGGCTACCTCGGTAACCAACTATATAGAGGGCGTATACTTCATCAGGGTAGGCACGGGCGCCAACACAAGGTTTGTGCTTCAGAGGCAGGGTAACAACACCTCTACCAACCACTCCAGACGCGTCCTTTCCAACTATTTGAGGTTCACCGATAGCGACGGCTTCGTAAGCACTACCTCTCAAAGCGACGCAACGCAGGTCAAGCTGTACGCGGTCAGGGTAAAGCCCAACGCTTCCGAGCCCCAGCAAAGCCCGCAGCAGGTAGCTTTCAACAGGCAGATATACACCCCCACGCAGGATGTCAAAACCTACGACATGAGCAAAACCGTGCTCTATTATGTGGGCAATTCCGGTTCCGATGTGGCTTCGCAAAGGTATCTTTATGAAATGCGCTCTCTCGAATCCCTGGGCTGGGCGGACAACAACGGCGACCCCATAATCGAGGTGCACACGGCGATGAAAATGGCCGACCCGACCTCGTATTACTATCTGAATAATGTATTCTGGGGCGTTTTACAAGGCATACGCTCGCCCAAAGAGATGCCCCCGCCGTTCGATACGGTAATCGTGCCGCTTGCAAGTATCGGCTTCACGGTGCAGGGGCACGGCATACGAAACGGCCCCGACCAGAAAGCGAAAGTATTCGTAATAGTCGCCACCGAGCCCTCGCAGCTGGTGGATCAGACTATCACCATAAGCTACTTCCCGTACACAACATCGCCCTCTAACCCCGCGCAGGGCGACTTCCCCAACTCTATAAGCTACGACGACAATGTCTCAAGGCAGGTAGAGGGCAGCGTGCCCCTTCCGCCCGTACCCGGCGGCACGGCGGCAACCACCCAGAATATCTGGGTAAGGGACGGCGGGCAAACATACACGGCGTACCCCAACATGAATACCGTGCTTGTCGCCTTCGAGTTCGAGGTCACGGTATCAAGGTACCCCCGCACCTACTACCTCGAGGCTTCCAAGGGCTCTGCTAACTTCGTCTACCTCTCGGCAGAAAGGACGGCGTCCGGCGACACCAATCCCGACCACGAAAACGACGCGTTCTTAGGGCTCATAAACGGCGTAGATTATGTCGCGTTGGGCGAAGGCTCAACCATCGCCACCGTGGGCAGCGAGGCCTATGTAAAATCGCAGCTGGTGCCTTACTTCGGGCTTACGGCAAACCCCGCGAACCCCAAAGGCGAAAACCCCAATCTGGACGCCCTGCTGCTTAAGGCAGCCAGGTATTTCACCTATAACATCTCAAGGTTTTACGACAGCGAAAATAAACTGTTCACAACAAACATCTATGTCAATGTAAAAGACAGCCCGCCCACGGCCACACAGGCGCAGTTAAAACAGATTATGGAGGATATGAACTTCAACTTTGTCGAATGGTCGTACCTCGACTATGTGCAGTACCGGCGAATCTATTCGGATGTCGTAAACACAACTATAAACAACCGCCCGGTCAACTGGAAGGAATTGTACGGATAAAATAAATTTTTTTGCGCATGATAATTTAAATATAGCGGATTTCGTTATAAAATTTACAAAAAAAGGGCATCATTTGCTTGACGCCTTTTTTTATTGTTGCTATAATGGGAGAATCGATTATTATACTAGATCACTATGCCCTTTCCCCGGGAAAGAACCTTTCGCGGGTAGGGGCAAATATCGGTTTTATTAAGATTATACCAAAAAAGCGGGAGTTTGCAACA
Organism: Christensenella sp. UBA3944; assembly: GCA_002385605.1. GTDB lineage: Bacteria > Bacillota > Clostridia > Christensenellales > DTU072 > Firm-09. Next base: position 23,144 of record DGDU01000034.1, on the reverse strand, counting down.
ACAAATTTTCAGAACATTTCAAAGGAGCTTAAATGATGTCTCAAAGAATCCACAAGATCAAGCGCGGGAAAGTAGAAAGATGGTCTTTCGGAAGGATCAAGGAAATTCTCGAGCTTCCCTATCTTATTGAGCTTCAGAAGAATTCCTACGAGAATTTTCTTTCGAAGGGCATTAGAGAGGTATTCGACGAGTTTTCTCCCATCACCGACTACAGCGGCAAGCTGGAGCTCGAGTTTTTGGAATACTACATCGACGGCGAATGCAAGTATTCGGTAAAAGAGTGCAAAGAAAGGGACGCGACATACACGATGCCCCTCAGGGTCAAGGCAAGGCTTACCTCCAAAGAGACGGGCAAGATGATAGAGCAGATAGTCTTCATGGGGGACTTCCCCCGCATGACCGAAAACGGCACCTTCATCATTAACGGCGCCGAAAGAGTTGTCGTCAGCCAGCTTGTAAGGAGCCCGGGCGTATACACCGTAAAAGGCGTATCCGACAGCCCCGCCGCCCCCCGCTACGACACCACGGTCATCCCCTCCAGAGGCGCCTGGCTCGAGTTCGAGCAGGATTCCGCGGGCACCCTCTCCGTACGCGTAGACCGCACCCGCAAGGTCACGGCGACCATGCTCCTAAGGGCCCTCGGCTTTGGCTCCAACGAGGCCCTCGCCGAGCTTTTCGATAACGACGAAACGATAGCCCAAACCATACAAAAAGACGGCGACATCCAGACCACCGAGCTCGCCAAGATAGAAGTGTACCGCAGGCTTAAACCGGGCGAAGTTCCCACCCAGAGCGGCGTAGACGCCCACCTGCACAACATCTTCTTCGACGCAAGAAGGTACGACCTTTCCAGGGTAGGGCGCTACAAGTTCAACAAGCAGCTTTCCCTCGCCAACAGGATAGAGGGCCTGATTGCCGCCCGTCCCGTAGTGTTCGAGGGCGAAATCCTTGTCGATAAGGGCGAAGAGTTCACCGCCGAAAAGGCAGCCCAAATCCAGAACCTCGGCATTAACCATGTTTATGTTGCCGCCGAAGACAAAGAGTGCAAGGTTATCGGCAACAACACCGTAGACCTTGCTTTCTACATCGACTGCGACCCCAAGGACCTCGGCATTACAGAGAAGGTTTACTTCCCCAACCTCAAGCCCATCCTCGAGGCGTACCCCGGCGACATGGAGCGAATCAAAGCCGCCATCATCGAGAAGAGGGACGAGCTTGTACTCCGCCACATCTCTGTGGACGACATCGTTGCCGCCATCAACTGCAACATCAACATGAAGTACGGGCTGTGGCAGATAGACAACATCGACCACCTGGCCAACCGCCGCGTAAGGTCGGTAGGCGAGCTTCTGCAAAACCAGTTCCGTATCGGTATAGCGAGGCTCGAGAGGGTTATCCGCGAGCGCATGAGCATCGCGCAGGACCCCAACGAACTCACCCCCCAATCCCTCATAAACATAAGGCCTGTGTCCAGCGCGATAAGGGAATTTTTCGGAAGCTCCCAGCTGTCGCAGTTTATGGATCAGTCCAACCCCATAGCCGAGCTTACGCATAAGAGAAAGCTCTCCGCCCTCGGCCCCGGCGGACTTAACAGAGAAAGGGCAGGCTTCGAGGTCCGCGATGTTCACTTCTCGCACTACGGCAGGATGTGCCCCATCGAGACCCCCGAAGGACAGAACATCGGCCTTATCACCTCGCTAAGCTCCTACGCCAAGGTTAACGAGTACGGCTTCATAACCACCCCCTACCGCAAGGTAGACAAGGCAACGGGCATTGTCACCAACGAGGTGCATTACCTCACCGCCGACGAAGAAGACAGGTATATAATCGCCCAGGCCAACGAGCCCCTCGACGAAGAAGGGCGCTTCGTAAACTCCCGCGTTACCTGCCGCTACCGCGACCTTATCAGAGAGTACGCTTCCTCCAAGGTCGAATACATGGATGTTTCGCCCCAACAGTTGGTATCCATAGCTACATCGCTAATACCCTTCCTCGAGAACGACGACGCCAACCGCGCGCTCATGGGCTCCAACATGCAGCGCCAGGCCGTTCCTCTCGTACGCCCCAAGGCTCCCATAGTGGGCACGGGCATGGAGTACAGGGTCGCCATGGACAGCGGCGTATGCGTATTTGCCAAGCACGCGGGCGCAGTAAGCTTTGTTTCGGCAGACCGCATCTCGGTTACCCGCCACGACGGGCAGGTAGACCACTACGAGCTTCTTAAGTTCAATCGCAGCAACCAGGGCACCTGCATCAACCAGAAAGCAGTTGTTTCCAAGGGCCAGGTTGTAGAGGTAGGCGACCTTCTCGCCGACGGCCCCAGCACCGAAAACGGCGAGCTCGCTCTCGGACGCAATGTGCTGGTAGGCTTCATGCCGTGGGAAGGCTACAACTACGAAGACGCTATCCTCATCTCCGAGGAGCTTGTTAAAAACGATGTATTTACAAGCATCCATATAGAAGAATACGAAATCGAGAGCCGCGACACCAAACTCGGCGAAGAGCAAATCACCCGCGACATTCCCAATGTAAGCGACGATGTGCTTAAGAACCTCGACGAGAACGGCATAGTCATGATAGGCTCCGAGGTAAGAAGCGGCGACTACCTTGTAGGTAAGGTTACCCCCAAGGGCGAAACCGAGCTTACCCCCGAAGAAAGGCTGCTTAGGGCAATCTTCGGCGAGAAGGCCCGCGAAGTCCGCGATGTATCCCTCAAAGTGCCCAACGGCGAGGGAGGCGTTGTAGTAGATGTCAAAATATTCACAAGAGAAAACAAAGACGAGCTCGCCCCCGGCGTAAACAAGCTTGTCCGCGTGTATGTTGCCCAGAAGCGCAAGATAAGCGTCGGCGACAAAATGGCGGGGCGCCACGGCAACAAGGGCGTTATTTCCAGAGTGCTTCCCGTAGAGGATATGCCCTTCATGGAAGACGGCACGCCCCTGCAAATCGTCCTTAACCCCTTGGGCGTTCCCAGCCGTATGAACATCGGCCAGGTATTAGAGGTGCATTTAGGCTTGGTAGCCTCCATGCTCGGGCTTAAGGTAGCCACCCCCGTATTCGACGGCGCCACCGAGAACGACATCAAGGAAATGCTCGAAAATAACCACCTGCCCTCCGACGGCAAGGTCCGCCTCTACGACGGCAGGACGGGCGAGCCCTTCGAAAACCCCGTAACCGTCGGTTACATGTATATGCTCAAACTCGTCCACCTCGTAGACGACAAGATTCACGCCCGTTCGGTCGGCCCGTACTCCCTCGTCACCCAGCAGCCTCTGGGCGGCAAGGCGCAGTTCGGCGGGCAGAGGTTCGGCGAAATGGAAGTCTGGGCGCTCGAAGCATACGGCGCGGCCAACATCCTGCAGGAAATCCTCACCGTCAAGTCCGACGATGTGCTGGGCAGGCAGAAGATATTCGACAGCATTATGAAGTCCAACATCACGGCGGATCCCGGGCTTCCCGAGGCGTTCAAAGTGCTTAAGAAAGAAATGCAGTCTCTCTGCCTCGACATGAAGCTTCTCAACAACGGCAGCGAAGACATTGCGATGGGCGACGACTTCGACGAAGACAGAGACTTTGACATCACCCACCGCGACGAAATCAAGGAAATCAGCCTAGACTTCGGCGAGGGCGAAGGCGTATCGTCGCTGTTCGACGAAGACAGGATGGACGAAATCGGCGGGCTGTTCAACGACCTCACAGAGGGTACGGGCGACGGCGGCTCGGGCAGCTCCTTCATAGACAGCCTGATAGAGGACGACGAAGAATTCGACTTCGATTTCGACTCGTCCGAAACCAAGCTCAACGATGTTGAGGCGCTTCTGCAAGGCGAATTCGACGACGACGGCGGCAAATAAGAGGTGATAAAAATGATAGATATAAACAGCTTTGACTCCATACAAATATCGCTAGCTTCCCCCGAAAAAATAAGGGAGTGGTCCCACGGCGAGGTAACCAAGCCCGAGACCATCAACTACAGGACACAAAAGCCCGAGAGGGACGGCCTTTTCTGCGAGAAGATATTCGGCCCCACCCGCGACTACGAGTGCCATTGCGGCAAGTACAAGAGAATAAGGTATAAAGGCGTAGTCTGCGACAAGTGCGGCGTCGAAGTCACCAAGTCCAAGGTAAGAAGGGAGAGGATGGGCCACATCGAGCTCGCCGCCCCCGTATCCCACATCTGGTACTTCCGCGGCGTGCCCTCGCGCATAAGCACAATCCTCAACATGAGCCCCAAGCAGGTAGAGCAGGTTATCTACTTTGCCGCTTTCGTGGTGCTCGACCCCGGCGAAACCGAGTTCTACAAGAAGCAAGTCATCCGCGACGACGAATACCGCGAGGCGATAGAAAAGTACGGCGCAAGCGCTTTCAAGGTAGGCATGGGCGCCGAGGCCCTTAAGATATTACTTCGCGAAATCGACCTTGACGCCGAGAGCAAGGAGCTCAAGGAAACTCTCCTTACCGCCAGCGGCGTCAAGAAGGTAAAGGCCGCCAAGAGGCTCGAAATTATCGAGGCGTTCCGCCAATCGGGAAACCGTCCCGAATGGATGATACTGGATGTGCTTCCCGTGCTGCCCCCCGAACTCCGCCCGATGGTGCAGCTGGACGGCGGCAGGTTCGCGACCAGCGACCTCAACGACCTTTACAGAAGGGTTATAAACCGTAACAACCGCCTTAAGAAGATGATAGAGTCGGGCGCTCCCGACATCGTCGTCCGCAACGAAAAGCGTATGCTTCAGGAAGCGGTAGACGCCCTCATCGACAACGGCAGGCACGGCAAAGCGGTAACGGGCGCGGGCAACCGCAATCTCAAGTCGCTTTCGGATATGCTCCGCGGCAAGCGGGGCAGGTTCCGCCAGAATCTCCTCGGCAAGCGCGTAGACTACTCCGGCCGTTCGGTTATCGTGGTAGGCCCCGAGCTCAAGCTCTATCAATGCGGCTTGCCCAAAGAAATGGCTCTCGAGCTGTTCAAGCCCTTCATCTTCCGCAAGCTCATAGACCGCAACCTCACCCAGAACATAAAGAGCGCCCGCAGGGCGGTAGACCGCGGCAAGCCCATCGTATGGGACATACTTGACGAGGTTATAAAGGACCACCCCGTCCTTCTCAACCGCGCCCCCACGCTTCACCGCCTGGGTATTCAGGCGTTCGAGCCCGTTCTCGTAGAAGGGCGCGCCATTAAGCTTCACCCCCTTGTCTGCGCGGCGTTCAACGCCGACTTCGACGGCGA
>DGDU01000034.1:6612-17703 GCA_002385605.1 Christensenella sp. UBA3944 | reverse complement strand
GACTTCGACGGCGACCAGATGGCGGTACATGTTCCGCTTTCCATAGCCGCCCAGGTAGAGGCAAGGTTCCTTATGCTCTCCACCAACAACATACTTAAGCCCTCCGACGGCAAGCCGATAGTAGTTCCCACCCAGGATATGGTTATAGGTATCTACTACCTCACCATGGAGAAGCAGAACGCCAGGGGCGAAGGCAGGGTATTCACCAGCCCCGCCGAAGCCAAGATGGCTTACCAGATAGGCGACATAGAGCTTCAGGCGCGCATCGAAGTGCGTATGACCAAAGAGATAGACGGCGTAAGGTACTCCAAGAGAATCAAGACCACCGTCGGCAGAATCATATTCAACGAGGCTCTCCCGCAGGATCTCGGCATCGTGCCCCGCGAAACCCCCGAGCAGCAACTCGACCTCGAGGTAGACTACCTTGTAGGCAAGAAGCAGCTTTCGCAGATAGTCGAAAGGTGCTTTAAGCAGAAGGGCAGCACCGAGGTTGCCAAGGTTCTCGACAGAATCAAGGCTTTGGGCTTCAAGTTCAGCACGATAGGCGCCATAACCACCAGCGTATTCGATATGCAGGTCCCCAGCCTCAAGCAGGATATACTCCGCGAGGCCGAAGAAGCCGTTCTCAAGGTAGAAAAGAGCTTCCGCCGCGGCGAGCTCACCGAAGAAGAGCGCTATAAGGACACAATAAAGATTTGGGAAGAGGCGACCAACGCCGTAGAAAAGAACCTCGAGGAAAACTTCAGGCAGTTCGACAGGTTTAACCCCATCTGGATGATGGCGGACTCGGGCGCGCGCGGCAGCATGCAGCAGATCAAACAGCTCTCCGGTATGCGCGGCCTTATGAACGACCCGACAGGTAAGGTTATAGAAATACCCGTTAAGTCCTCCTTCCGCGAAGGCCTCTCCGTTCTCGAGTACTTCATCTCGTCGCACGGCGCTCGTAAAGGCGGCGCGGACACCGCTATCAAAACGGCAGACTCGGGTTACCTCACCCGCCGTCTTGTTGATGTCGCCCACGATGTCACCATCAGGGAAGAAGATTGCGGCGACAAGCGCGGCTTCGTCGTAAGGGATATCTACGACCAGAGCGGCAGGCTCATCGAGGATATCGCCGAGCGCATGATCGGAAGATACTCCATAGGCAGCATAGCCAATCCCAAGACGGGCGAAGTCATAGTGCCCGAAGACACAATGATAACCGAAGAGATGGCAAAGGCCATCAAGGCTGCGGGCATAAAGGAAGTCCGCATCCGCTCGGTGCTTTCGTGCAAAGCCAAGCTCGGCGTCTGCTCCAAGTGCTACGGCGCCAATATGGCATCCTGGAACGCCGTTAAAGTCGGCGAAGCGGTTGGTATCATAGCAGCCCAGTCGATAGGCGAGCCCGGCACGCAGCTCACGATGAGAACCTTCCACACCGGCGGTGTTGCGACCAGCGGCGACATAACGCAAGGTCTACCCAGGGTGGTCGAGCTGTTCGAAGCGCGCAGGCCGAAGGGCGAAGCCGTCATTTCGGACATCAAGGGTATAGTAACTCTCAGGGAAGAAGAGAGGCAGACCGTCGTAACAGTTACGGGCACCGACACCTCCTTCGAATACAAGATTCCCATTGCCAAGAAGCTGCTTGTAAAGAACGGGCAGCTCATAGAAGCGGGCGACCCCATAACCGACGGTTCCGTCAACCCGCAGGAGATACTCCGCACCAAGGGCGTGCAGGGCGTACAGGAAGCCATGATCCGCGAGGTGCAGTCGGCTTACCGCTCCAACGGCGTTCACATCAACGACAAGCACATCGAAATCATAGTCCGCCAAATGCTGCGCAAGGTACGCATCAACGAGCCCAACGATACCGACCTGCTCATGAACGAGCTTGTTGACATCAACCGCATCGAAGAGGAGAACGAGAGAGTTCTCGCACAAGGCGGCGTAACGGCTACGGCAAACCGCGTACTGCTCGGTATCTCCAAGGCCGCCCTCGCCACCGAGTCCTTCCTCTCCGCGGCATCCTTCCAGGAGACGGCAAGGGTACTCACCGACGCGGCCATCAAGGCCAAGACCGACCACCTCATCGGCCTCAAAGAAAATGTCATCATCGGCAAGCTCATACCCGCCGGCACAGGGCTCAAGATATACAGGAATATCAACATAGAGAAGGTAGAGGCTCCCAAGCCCATAGCCGAAGCCGTTGCCACCGAGCCCGCCGAGTTCGAAGACTACTACGACAGCGACGAAACAGAGGAATAACATACGCCATAAGGAGAAAGCATGAGATACTTTTTCAGTTCGGAAAGCGTTACCGAGGGGCATCCGGATAAGGTTTGCGACCAGATAGCCGATGCGCTTCTGGATGCTTTTCTCGCGCAGGACCAAAACGCCCGCGTGGCGTGCGAGGTCACCGCGACTACGGGGCTTGTGCTTGTGATAGGCGAGGTAAGCATATCCAAAGGGTATGTGGACATCCCCGCCATAGTAAGAGAAACGGTTAAAAACATAGGTTACGACAACGCCGAGTACGGCTTCGACTACCGCACCTGCGCCGTGCTTGTGGCAATCAACGAGCAGTCCCCCGACATCGCGATGGGCGTAAACAACAGCTTAGAGCACCGCGCCACGGGTTCCGACGCTTATGACCAAATAGGCGCCGGCGACCAGGGCATGATGTTCGGCTACGCCTGCGACGAAACAGAAGAATATATGCCCATGGCGATAGTGCTCGCCCACAGGCTCACCAAGAGGCTGGCCGAAGTGCGCAAAGAGGGTATTATAAAGTACATCCGCCCCGACGGCAAGGCCCAGGTTACGGTAGAGTACGAAGACGGCAAGCCACTAAGGGTAGAGGCCGTGGTGGTATCCACCCAGCACAACCCCGATGTCGACATCCAAACGCTCCGCAAGGATATCGAAGAACATGTCATCAGGGCGGCGATTCCCGCAAATCTTTTGGACGAAAACACCAAGATGTATATCAACCCCACCGGCCGCTTCGTAATAGGCGGGCCGCAGGGCGACAGCGGCCTTACGGGACGCAAGATAATAGTGGACACCTACGGCGGCTACGCCCCCCACGGCGGCGGCTCCTTCTCGGGCAAAGACCCCACGAAGGTAGACAGAAGCGCCACCTACTTTGCCCGCTATGTGGCAAAGAACATAGTGGCAGCGGGGCTCGCCTCCAAGTGCGAGATTCAGGTAGCCTACGCCATAGGCAAGGCAAAGCCAATAGCCATATATGTGAACACTTTCGGTACGGGCAAACTCCCCGACAACAAGATTGCCGAGGCGCTGCCCAAGTACTTTGACTTCCGCCCCAAAGCCATGATAGACAAACTCGGGCTGGCAAAACCCCAATATCTTGCCACGGCCGCTTACGGTCACTTCGGCAGAAGCGGCTTCAGCTGGGAGAGTACAGACATGGCGGGCGAGCTTGCCAGACTTCTTAATGATAATTAAAGGAATCGTCGAAAACATCGTTTTTCGCAACGAGGAAAACGGTTATACCGTAGTTAACATTTCTGCCGAAGACGGGTTTATTACTGCCTTCGGCATTTTTCCCATTATACGGGAGGGCGAAGTCCTCTCGCTTGTCGGCGAGTTCAGGGTAAGCCCCAAGTACGGCGAGCAGTTCGAGGTTACCGAGGTAATGTTCGAGGCGCCCACCGACAGGGCGGGCATAATAAACTACCTCGCGAGCGGGCTGTTCAAGGGCGTCGGCGCCGTCACAGCCGAGGCAATCGTGTCCCATTTCGGGCTAAAAACCCTCGAGATTTTAGAAAAAGCCCCCGAGCGCCTAACCGAAATAAAGGGCATAGGCGCTTTGCGGGCTAAGGATATAGCAGACGCCTTCCGCGCCCACTCCGAAATGCAGAACACGCTGCTGTTTTTGCAAAAGCACGGCATTTCGATGGGGCAGTCCCTCAAAATCTACCGCGCCTACGGCGACCAGACCAGGGACATAGTCACCGAAAACCCGTACAGGCTTGTCGAGGATGTCGAGGGTATAGGTTTTCTCACCGCCGACAAAATAGCCGAAAAGCTGGGTGTAGAGCGCGACAGCGACTTCAGGGTAATGGCCGCAATCACGCATGTTTTGCAGGAGGCCGCCTCCCGCAACGGGCACACCTGCCTCCCCGCCGACAAGCTCATTTCCGAAACCCAACGGCTTATAAGGGCGGACACCGACGAGCGCATCAGGGGCTGCCTCCCTTATATGCAGATAAACGACAAAATCAAGCTTTACCGCCAGCGCAACGAAAGCGGCGAAATTGTCCGCGAGGTTTACGCCCTTTCGGTAAACTACAATATGGAAAACTCCATCGCCGCCAAACTCCTTAAAATCGACGGCGAAGCGCAGGACCTTGACATAAACATAGACGGCGAGCTCGACAGGTACGAAGAGCAAAACGGCATAAAGCTCCACCAAAAACAAAGGGAGGCCGTCACCCTCGCCCTCAACAAGGGCGCGGTTGTCCTCACGGGCGGCCCCGGCACGGGCAAAACCACCATAATAAAGTGCATCCTTTCGCTCATGAATGCCAGAGGGCTCAAAGTCTTGCTAGCCGCCCCCACGGGCAGGGCGTCCAAGCGCCTCACCGAGGCAACGGCCGGCGAGGCAAAGACCATCCACCGCCTTCTCGGCATGGACTTCTCGACGGGCAAACCGACATTCAAGTTCAACGAGCTCAACCACCTAGACGCCGACGCCGTAATCGTCGACGAAATAAGCATGGCGGATATCTACATCTTTAACGCCCTCCTCAAAGCCATGCCTTCGGGCGCGCGCCTTGTGCTTGTAGGTGACAAAGACCAGCTCCCCTCGGTGGCGGCGGGCAACATCCTTGCCGACATCATCGGCAGCGGCGCCATCCCCGTAATTTCCCTCACCGAGATATACAGGCAGGAGGCGGGCAGCCTCATAGTGGTAAACGCCCACCGCATCAACCGCGGCGAAATGCCCCTCATCGACAACTCATCCAAAGACTTCTTTGTAATGAACATCGATGACGAAAACGAGCAGGTCGAAACCGTTGTTTCCCTTCTCACAACGAGGCTTCCGGGCTACTTTAGCTGCACCCCGCGGGAAATCCAGGTTCTCGCCCCTGTAAAGAAGGGCGGCGCGGGCGTCCACAGCCTTAACCTCGCCATCCAGAAGGCCCTCAACCCACACGGAAAGGAAATCGTCATAAACGGCTCACTCTTCCGCGAGGGCGACAAAGTCATGCAGGCCTCCAACAACTACAACATACAGTGGAAGAAGGGCAACGAGCGCGGCGAGGGCGTATTCAACGGCGACATCGGCTATATCACCTACCTCGACAGCGACATACTGGAAGTCGAGTTCGAGGACGGCAAGACCGTCATATACGATTCCGAAACAAGGGAAGACCTCATCCCCGCCTATGCCGTCAGCGTGCATAAGAGCCAGGGTTCCGAGTTCAAAGCCGTCATTCTCGTCCTTTCCTCGGGCGGTTATATGCTTCTAAACCGCAACCTCCTTTACACCGCCGTCACCAGGGCGAGGGAGGGCGTCATTATTGTCGGCCCCGTAAGGATACTAAAAAGAATGGTCAGTAACAACTATGTAGCCGAAAGATACAGCCTTCTTAAGGAATTTATATGGGAAAACCTCAGGAAAGCCAAACTTCTCAAAGGCGAATAACTATATGTCAAAAGCTCAAAACTGCGTTTGCCAGAGCGCTGTTTCCCGACTCCTTTGTCTGCCTCGACTGCGAGAGGGAGCTATGCGACAAGGAGCGCGAGTTCTCTATGTGCTCCGCCTGCCTTAAGAAACTTCCCTACATAACCACCGAGCGCTGCCGAATCTGCGGCGCGCCCATAGAGCATAAATTCAATGTATGCAAGCGCTGCCAGACAGCCCTTCCCCATTTCGACAAAGCTTACGCGCCCTTCGCGTACGAAGGTTTCATAAAGCGTATGATACTAAGCTACAAGGACGGCGACTGCAACTACCTTTACAAGCACATCGCGAGGTTTCTAACCGACTACTACAAGGCATTGGGCATTGCATGCGACGCCGTCTGCTATGTGCCATCGGGCAAAGAGAAAATCCGCCGCCGCGGCTTCGAGCACAACAATAAGGTAACCGTACAGTTCAGTAAGGATACCCAAATACCGCTCATTAAGCCATTGCTCGAGGCGCGTTCCAACAAAGACCAGGCGGGCAAAAGGCGGCAGGAGCGCCTTGCGACCATAAGGGGCGTATTTGCCCCCGATACAAACTTCGACGCTTCGCTAACGAGGGGAAAGTGCATACTTCTCATAGACGATGTAATGACGACGGGCGCGACCGCCAACGAGTGCGCCCGAATCCTCAAGGAAAATCTCGGCGCCAAAGAAGTCATTGTGCTCACATTGGCGAGGTCATAAGGAAAAGATATGGATTATTATGTTAAAGCTAAACAAGCTTTGGAAAAAATAAGAGACAGGGACGACTTTCTGGTGCTTGCCGTCGAAACGAGCTGCGACGAAACGGCGGTAGCCGTCACCAGAGGGCGCAAGGTTATTTCGTCCGTCGTGTCCTCGCAAATCGACATACACAGAAGGTTCGGCGGCGTGGTGCCCGAAATCGCCTCCCGCAATCACATAACCGCTATAGACGCAATAGTAAAAAACGCCCTCAACGAGGCAGGCGTTTCGCTCTCCGGCATAGATGTTATCGCCGTGACCTACGGCGCGGGGCTCCTCGGCGCCCTTCTCGTGGGCGTGGCATACGCCAAGGCTTTGGCGTACACCCTCGGCAAGCCTTTAATCGCCGTCAACCACATAAAAGGCCATATCGCGGCAAACTATATCTCGGAGCCCGGATTGCAGCCTCCCTACATCTGCCTTCTCGCGAGCGGCGGGCACACCTCGATACTCAAGGTAAACTCCTTTGCCGACATAACCGAGATAGGCTCGACGCAGGACGACGCCGTCGGCGAGGCGTTCGACAAAGTGGCAAGGGTATTAGGGCTTACTTACCCCGGCGGGCCCGAGATAGAAAAGCTTGCCAAAGAAGGGCGCCCCACTTACACCCTTCCGAGGGCGTTCAAGGGCGAGGGCGAATACAACTTCTCGTTCAGCGGGCTAAAGACGGCGGTCATAAACCTTGTCGAAAACTGCAGGGCGAGAGGTGAGGAAATAAGGCGGGAAGACCTCGCGGCATCCTTCCAAACCGAGGTTGCCGACCTGCTGACTTCCAAGGCGGTGACAGCGGCCCGGGAACACGGCATAAAGACGATAGCGCTGGCGGGCGGCGTGGGCGCCAACGGCCCCCTTCGCGAGCTTCTCAAGCAGCGGGGAGAGGCCGGAAACATACGCGTTTTGCTCCCGCCGAGGTACCTTTGCACCGACAACGCGGCCATGATAGGCGTCGCAGCCTACGAGGAAATCAAGGCGGGAGCTTCCCCCGCGAGCCTCGATTTAGACGCCGACCCGGCTCTGTAAAATTTATGCTGTCGAAATGTGTTAAATCTATAAAAAAAGGATAAAATCATTTGACAACGCAAAATCGGACTGCTATAATTACAAGGCTTGCGATATGCAGGTTTCTTTGTGTTTGTCTGAGGTAAAAAAGGACAATATGTTCACAAAAGCAGGCAAAGTAGCCGGTATGCGGCAAGTAGTTCGAGGCATCAAAGCAAACCAGATTCGGTGTGTCCTGGTAGCCCAAGACGCCGACGAACACATCAAAACCGAAATTACAGCGTTATGCGCGGCAAACTCGATAGCGGTCGAGCAAGTCCAAAGCAAAAAGGAACTTGGCGAAAACATGGGTTTGGATGTCGATTGCGCCGTAGTCGGAATCCTAAAAGACGAAATAACAGGCTGACTGCTTTTGGCAAGGTTTAAAAGGGTTGAATAAGCCAAGCCAAACAAGAACAAGGAGGACTAAATGCCTACAATTAACCAACTCATAAGGCAGGGAAGAGAAAGAAAGGTAGATAAATCCGCCGTGCCGCTCCTGGCCGGATGCCCCCAGAAGAGAGGCGTTTGCATCTCGGTCACGACCACGACTCCCAAAAAGCCTAACTCCGCCGTAAGAAAGATCGCCAGGGTGCGCCTTGTTAACGGTCTGGAAGGTACCGTATATATTCCCGGTATCGGCCACAACCTGCAAGAGCACAGCGTTGTTCTTATCCGCGGAGGCAGAGTTAGAGACCTCCCGGGCGTAAGGTATCATGTTATCAGAGGCACATTGGATGCCTCGGGCGTTGCCAAGCGCAATCAGGGAAGGTCCAAATACGGCGCCAAGAAGCCCAAATAATAACACAGGCTGCCGTAATATTATTAGGAGGATAACAAGTTATGCCTAGAAGAAGTGGTGTACCCAAACGCGATGTACTGCCCGATCCTATATATAATTCCAAGACGATCACCAAGGTCATCAATCAGGTAATGCTTGATGGCGAGCGCGGTGTAGCCCAAAGGATAGTCTACGAGGCTTTCGAACTCATCAGGAACAAGACGGGCCAAGCCCCCGACGAAGTTTTCCACAAGGCTCTCGAGAACATCATGCCCGTGCTCGAGGTCAGAGCCCGCCGTGTGGGCGGCGCGAACTATCAGGTTCCGCTCGAAATCCGCCCCGAACGCAGGCAGACCCTCGGCATCCGCTGGCTTGTAAGCTACGCGCGCAAGCGTTCCGAAAGGACTATGAAGGAGAGGCTGGCAAACGAAATCATGGACGCCTACAACGGCACCGGCGGCGCTTTCAAAAAGAAGGAAGACACCCACCGCATGGCAGAGGCCAACAAGGCGTTCGCTCACTATCGCTGGTAAGTTCTGTATATTTGCATTCATTCTGAGTATTATAATTAAGGACAAACTACGCGCGAAACGGTATCAAATACCGTTTTTCATTTTGCGGGCAAAAACGAAAAACTAAGGTAAAACTACCCGCACACGCGGGCAAAGGATTGTACATAGCCCGCTTGCATTGTGATTCTTATCAAAAGGTGAAATATAAATGACAAGAGAATTCCCGCTGGAAAAAATTAGAAATATAGGCATTATGGCGCACATTGATGCCGGCAAGACGACGACATCGGAGCGCATACTGTTCTATACGGGAAGGGTGCACCGCATGGGAGAGGTCCACGAAGGCGCCGCTACCATGGACTGGATGATTCAGGAGCAAGAAAGGGGGATAACCATCACATCGGCCGCTACTTCCACGCAATGGAAGGGCTGCCGCATCAACCTTATCGACACTCCCGGGCATGTGGACTTTACCGTCGAAGTAGAAAGAAGCCTGCGCGTATTGGACGGCGCGGTAGCGTTGTTCTGCGCCAAAGGCGGCGTCGAGCCCCAGTCCGAAACGGTCTGGAGGCAGGCAGACAAATACAAAGTACCCCGTATAGCGTTCGTTAACAAGATGGACATCAACGGCGCCAACTTCGACAGGGTAGTGCAGATGATAAGAACGAGGCTGCACGCCAATCCCCTGCCCCTGGTGCTTCCCATCGGCAGCGAAGACACCTTCCGTGGCATTGTGGATCTGGTCTACAACAAAGCTATAATGTACGCCGACAACCTCGGTACCAGGATCGAGGATGCCGAAATCCCCGCGGACATGAAAGACAGGGCCGAGGAAGCCCGCATGGCGATTATGGAAGCCTGCGCCGAGTACGACGACGAGCTTCTCGAGAGGTTCCTCTCGGGCGACACCGAATTCACGCCCGAAGAAATCATCAGGGTCGTCCGCAAGGCCACCATCGACATGAAGATAACCCCCGTGCTTTGCGGAAGCTCCTACCGCAACAAGGGCGTCCAGAAACTTCTGGACAGCATAGTGGACTTTTTGCCCTCCCCCGCAGATATCGAGAGCGTTAAGGGCACATGGAACGGCAAAGAGGCCGAAAGGCATCCGAGCGACAGCGAACCCATGGCAGGGCTTGCCTTCAAGATAATGGTAGACCCGTTTGTGGGTAAGCTTGCCTTCTTCCGCGTATACAGCGGCGTTGTCAAAGTGGGCAGCCAGGTTTACAATGCCACCAAAGAAAAGAAGGACAGGATAGGCCGCATACTCCGCATGCACGCCAACAGCAGGCAAGACATCGAAGAAGCCTACGCCGGCGATATCGTAGCTCTTGTAGGCCTCAAGGAAGTCACGACGGGCGACACCATTTGCGATATCTCCAACCCCGTAGTTCTCGAGAAGATGGAGTTCCCCGAACCCGTTATAAGGGTTGCGATAGAGCCCAAGACCAAGATAGGGCAGGAGAAGATGGGCATAGCCCTCTCCAAACTCGCCGAAGAAGACCCCACCTTCCGCGCCTACACCGACCTCGAAACGGGGCAAACCATCATCGCTGGTATGGGCGAGCTGCATCTGGAAATAATAGTAGACAGGCTTCTGCGTGAATTCAAGGTGGAAGCGAATGTCGGCAAGCCGCAGGTTGCTTACAGAGAAACCATCAAGCGCGAGGCCAAGGGCGAAGGCAAGTTCATACGCCAGTCGGGCGGTAAAGGCCAGTACGGCCACGCCGTTATCATCGTCTCCCCCAACGAGCCCGGCAAAGGCTACGAGTTTGTGGACGAAACCGTCGGCGGCTGCATACCCAAAGAGTACATCAAACCCGTCGAAGAAGGCATCAAGGAAGCCGCGAAGGGCGGTATCGTCGCGGGCTACGAGCTTGTCGACTTCAAGGTAAGGCTCATCGAAGGCAGCTACCACGAGGTAGACTCGTCCGAAATGGCGTTCAAAATCGCGGGCTCTATAGCTCTCAAAGACGCCGTTTCCAAAGCGGGCGGAACGCTGCTCGAACCCATAATGTCGGTAGAAGTCACCTGCCCCGACGAGTATCTCGGCGATGTTCTCGGCACCATTAACTCGAGGAGAGGCGCCATAAAGACCATCGAAGACAGGGCCAACCTCAAGGTTATCGAGGCCGATATGCCGCTATCCGAGATGTTCGGCTACGCCACCGTCCTCAGAAACTGCACCCAGGGCAGAGGCACCTATACCATGCAGCTTGGCAACTACAACGAAGTGCCGCGCTCCGAATTCGAGCGCATAACGGGCAAGAAAGCGTAAGCCGCGCCGTAAAAAGCCCCAAAAAAATTAAAAAACAAAAAAACTTAAACAAAAAGTGGACA
>DGDU01000034.1:5340-6409 GCA_002385605.1 Christensenella sp. UBA3944 | reverse complement strand
GGAGGAATTACTAAATGGCTAAATCCAAATTTGAAAGAACCAAACCCCATGTGAATATCGGCACCATCGGCCACGTCGACCACGGCAAGACCACCCTTACTGCCGCTATCACCATGGTATCCGCCGCTTCCAAAGAAGGCAAAGGCGTAGCGCTCAAATACGACGAAATCGATAAAGCGCCCGAAGAGAAGGCAAGAGGTATAACAATCAACACCTCTCACGTCGAGTACGAGACTTCCACCCGTCACTACGCTCACGTAGACTGCCCCGGGCACGCCGACTATGTTAAGAACATGATCACCGGCGCCGCTCAGATGGACGGTGCCATACTCGTTGTTTCCGCCGCCGACGGCCCCATGCCCCAGACCCGCGAGCACATTCTTCTCGCCAGGCAGGTCGGTGTTCCCTACATCGTAGTGTTCCTCAACAAGGTAGACATGGTAGACGATCCCGAGCTCCTCGACCTCGTAGAAATGGAAGTAAGAGAGCTTCTCTCCTCCTACGATTTCCCCGGCGACGACCTTCCCATCGTTAAAGGTTCGGCTCTCAAGGCTATGGAAGCCTGCATGGCCGGCAATGTCGACAGCGCAGACTGCGACTGCATCCGCGAGCTTCTCGCCGCTGTAGACACCTACATCCCCACCCCCGAGCGCGCCACCGACCAACCCTTCCTGATGCCCGTAGAAGATGTATTCACCATCACCGGCCGCGGCACCGTTGCCACCGGCAGAGTAGAGAAAGGCACCCTCAAGCTTCAGGACAAGGTCGAAATCGTCGGTATCAGGCCCACCGTCGAAACCACGGTTACCGGTATCGAAATGTTCCGCAAGCTGCTTGACCAAGCCGTTGCGGGCGACAACATCGGCGCTCTCCTCCGCGGTATCGAGCGTACCCAGATCGAAAGAGGCCAGGTTCTTGCCAAGCCCGGTTCGATCAAACCCCACACCCAATTCACCGGCCAGGTTTACGTCCTCACCAAGGAAGAAGGCGGACGCCACACCCCGTTCTTCAACGGCTATCGTCCCCAGTTCTACTTCCGTACAACCGACGTTACCGGCAACATCAAGCT
>DGDU01000034.1:0-5144 GCA_002385605.1 Christensenella sp. UBA3944 | reverse complement strand
CGCTTCGCTATCCGTGAAGGCGGCAGGACGGTTGGTTCGGGCGTTGTTTCCTCCATTATCAAGTAATTTCTTATCCTAAAGATATACAAAAAGGCCGCGTTATCCGCGGCCTTTTTTATTCGCATTATTGATTTAGCTTATATTATAAATTTCCTTAACGCGGGCGAAGCTCTCGCGCAACACGCCTAGCCGAAGGCGAGGCTCTTTACCCCTGTTTAACTGCCTTTCGCAGCCTCACAGCCGCATATGCCGCCACCGCCATTGTCAATATGTCCCCGGGCAGGAATATGGCAAAGCAGCTTACAAACAGGGTCTTTGCGGTTACGGGCGAACCGAGGTAGATATCTTTTATCAGGTAGAGGTACGGCAGCCCTATGACATATACGGCAAACACGCCCGCGAGCCCGGAGAGGACGGCGGCGATGTATGTTTTTTCCTTGAATTTATTGAATATAAAGCCCGTAACCCAGGCGCTCAGGGCAAAGCCAAGTATGTAGCCGAAGGTAGGGTAGAGGACATACCCTATGCCCCCGCCCGAGGCAAATACGGGCAGCCCGCAAAGGCCCAGGAGTATGTAGACAAGCACCGAAACAGCCGCTTTGTTCGGCCCGATAGTAAGGGCGGCAAGGGCGACAAAGGCGGTCTGCATGGTTATGGGCACAAGCCCCGCGGGGATGCGGATAAACGCCCCGACAGCTATCAGGGCGGAAAACATTGCGATGTACGCCGCGTCTTTTGTCCTTGTCAACGCTTGCTGTTTCATAGTAATACTTGCTTTATCGTGTCAATCAGCCATTCGTTGGGGGTAAAGGATGCGCTTGTCTGCAGGCTTCCCCACTTTCTTCTTATGCTTTCCATGTCGTCATGGCGGGTAACCACATTGTCCAAGGTACGGTTAGGGGCGGTATACAGGCCCCACGAGCTTCCCTCGCCGTAAACCTTGTAAGACCATATGGAAAAGCCCCATCCAAGCTCTTTGAAGAGGTTCAAAGCGTATATCCAGCTTTCGGCGTTATTGAAGAAGGTAAACTCGCCCACAAAGACGGGTATATTGTAGTTTAGCCCCTCGGCGTGCCTTACCTTATCCTCAAGAAACTTCTTTTGCTTTTCAAAGTTGTTGCTGTCGTTCCACTCGTAAAAGTGCGGGGCGTAGGCTACATTCTCCCAGCCGTACCTCTTTGGGTCGGGCAAATTGTAAAGTTCCCAGGTGGGGCACATCATTATAAGGTGGTTTTGGTCCACCGCCCTTATCGCCTTGTAAAGCCTGTCGAAGTACTCCCACTGCGGGGTCTGCCTGTTCATGGTGCCGCCGGGGTATGCCTCGGGCTCGTTAAGCAGGTCGTAGCCAGCCACCCACTTGTTATCTTTATAACGCTCGGCAACCCTCACCCAAAGGGCTTCGGTGCGGTCCATATTTTCCTCATTGCCGTACAAATCGCCGCCGGTTCTCGTGTCGCCGCTGTGGTGCCTGCCGTTCTGCGAGCCGTGAGCGCCGTGCAGGTCTATTATTACATATATCTCACGCTTTGCGCACTCGGTTATAAACCAATCCAGCCTATCGAAGCCGTTTTCCTTCGGCGTGTAGTCCTTGTTTTCGAGGTCGCGCCAGGTGAAGGGCAGCCTTATCGAGTTAAAGCCTATGGCCTTGCAGTTGTCAAAGTCCTCCTCCGTCCACCATGTGTCGCGGTAGAGGTTGTACGCTTCTTCGGCCGCCTGGGCGCCCAAACTCTCTTCTAATGCGTCCCAAAGCTCAAACATCCCGCTTTCGGCACGCAAATCGTTATCCAGCGAGGTGGGGCACATCCAATCCTCGGTAACAAGCCAGCCGCCCGCGTTTACGCCCCTTAGCCATATCTTTTCGCCCCCTTCCCTTGCCGTGTACAGGGCTTTGCCGATGGCGGTAATGTAGCCGGGCGGCTCGGGCAGGGAATCTTTTCCGCCGCCGCAGCCATACAGCAAAAGCATAGGCGCGGCAATAGCGGCGATTAAGATAATCGAAAACAACTTTCTCATACATTAATATTATATCATCGGTTTTTGCGATGTCCATAAAATTTGCCAAACTGCGGGCAAAATTATTTTCAAAAAGTTAATTAATTTTGTATAATTTCCTGTATAATACAATTAAGCCCGAGGATAAGGGCATAATCGGTTTATTGGAGGTCATTTTGGACAATACAGACATTAAGATACTCAACATTCTCCGCAAAAACGCGCGCGCCAACGCTTCCGAAATCGCCGAAATGATAAAGCTGTCGGTATCGGCGGTAATCGAGCGCGTCAAGAAGCTCGAAGCGTCGGGCGTTATCAAGGGCTACACCGTACTTCTCGACAGTTCGGCGGTAGGCAAGGATGTTATGGCTATGATGTCGGTAAGCATAGAGCACCCCAAATTCAACGACGCCTTCGAGGCTGCGGTAATACAAAACCCCAGCATCACCGAATGCCACTATATAGCGGGGGATTTCGACTATCTCCTCAAAGTCATCACGGATAACACCAAAACCCTCGAAAAGGTTCTCAACGAAATAAAGAGCCTTCAGGGCGTATCCAAGACAAAGACCAGCATAGTATTTTCCTCACCCAAAAACGAAGTTACGGTCGCCCTGAAGTCCAAGAAATAAATCTGGATTCAGGGGTATTTATGAAATTCAACCACAACACCAAACTCGGCACTCTGCTTAAGTACGACGAATTCAGGGCTGTTGTCGTCAAGCACCTCGGAGAAACTTCCCTAAGGCATCCTTTAATGCCGCTTATAAAGCAGCTTTCGGTAAAGCAGGCGCTGGAATTCCGGTACCGCACGGCGTACCCTCCCGAGGTTATGGACGCCATGATCAAAGAGTTGGAGGAGCTTAACGCCAGATGAAAATCCTCTCCAAAGCAATCAATTTTATAACGGGCCTTGCCCAAAAGACGGGCGGCGAAATCGAAGGCGAAAAAGCCGTTAACCCCGCCCTTTCCAAAGCGGCCAGAGAGCTTGCCGCAGAGGGCATAGTCCTTCTGAAAAACGACGGCGGCGTTCTCCCCTTGCGCGAGGGGCAAAAGGCGTCCGTTTTCGGCAGGGTTCAGTACGATTATTTTTATGTGGGTTACGGCTCGGGCGGCGATGTCAAGCCGCCCTACAAGGTAAACCTTATAGACGGCTTAAGGGCGGGAGGTATCTCGCTCTGCGAAGAAGTTGCCGACGCCTACAAGGCGTGGTGCGCCGCCAATGTCCCCGACGAAGGCTTCTGGGGGCACTGGCCCAGGCACTTCGACGAAATGCCCCTGGACGACGAGCTTGTCCTTAAGGCGGCCCGCCAGTCCGACGCGGCGATTATAGTTATCGGCAGGGCGGCGGGAGAAGACCGCGAGCACACCTTAGAGGAGGGCGGCTACCTGCTCACCCCCGCCGAGCGCGATATGCTCGACAAGGTAACAAAGCGTTTCGACAAGGTTATTTTGCTCATCAACAGCGGCAACCTCATAGATTTAAGTTTTATAAACGATTACAAAGACGCGATTTCTGCGGTTTTATATGTGTGGCAGGGCGGCATGGAGAGCGGCAACGCCATAGCCGACATAATCTCGGGCAAGGTTAGCCCCTCGGGCAAACTCTCCGACACAATCGCGGCAAGCTATGGTGCTTACCCTTCCTCTCAAAACTTCGGCGGCAAGGACTTCAACAACTACGCCGAGGATATATATGTGGGATACAGGTATTTTGAAACCTTCGACAAAGCCTCCGTCCTTTACCCCTTCGGCTTCGGCAAAAGCTACACCGATTTTACGATCTCGGCTGAAATGTCCAAGGGCGAAGAGGGGATAACCTTTACTGCAACCGTCACAAACATCGGCAAAGAGTTTAGCGGCAAAGAGGTTGTGCAAATCTATTGTCAAGCCCCGCAGGGGAGGTTAGGGAAGCCCTTCCGCTCGCTTGTGGCGTTCGCCAAAACCAAAACCTTAGAGTGCGGTGAAAGCCAGGCTCTCACCCTTAAGGTGCCGTATTATTCCCTTATGTCCTACGACGACGGCGGGGCAACTGGCAACAAGCATTGTTTTGTAGCCGAGGCGGGCAAGTATGCCTTCTATGTCGGCGGCGATGCGCGAAGCGCCTCTTTAGCCGGCGAGTTCGAGCTGACCGAGCCAATCGTAAAGCCCTGCTATCCCGTAATGCCTCCCGAAAAACCCTTCGCCATCCTCAAACCCAAAGTTAAAAACGAGGGAGATGCCGAGAAGGCCTTTGAGGACGCCCCCGCGGCGGATTATGACCTCGCCCAGAGGATAACCGAAAACCTTCCGATAGAGATACCCTTCACGGGCGACAGAGGCATTAAACTTGCCGATGTGGCAAGCGGCAAAGCCTCTTTGGAAGATTTCATAGCCCAATTAACCGTAGACGAGCTTGAAGCCCTCTGCAGGGGCGACCTTACGATGAACAGCCCGTTAGGCGCCAAAGGCAACGCGGGCGCGTTGGGCGGCGTTTCCAAGGCCCTCAGGGCTAAGGGCGTGCCTCCCGTAATCACCACCGACGGGCCGTCGGGAATAAGGCTAAGGGCGTATGCCTCGCTGTTGCCCTGCGGCACGCTTATAGCCTGTTCCTTCAACGAGGAGCTAACCGAAAGGGTGTATTCGCTTGTCGCCGAAGAGATGAAACAAAAGGGAAGCGATGTGCTGCTCGCCCCTGGCATGAACATTCACCGCGACCCCCTCTGCGGCAGGAACTTCGAGTACTTCTCCGAAGACCCGCTTGTAAGCGGCAAAATGGCGGCGGCGGTCGTCAAAGGCTTACAGAAGGGCGGCGTAGCCGCTTGCCCCAAGCACTTTGCCTGCAACAACCAGGAAACCAACCGCAACAAAAACGACTCCCGGGTGTCCGAGAGGGCGCTGAGGGAAATTTACCTTAAGGGCTTCGAAATCTGCGTCAAAGAGGCAAGCCCCCTTTTCATAATGACTTCATACAACAAAATAAACGGCATCTGGAGCCACTACAACTACGACCTCTGCACGACGGTATTGCGCAAGGAGTGGGGCTACAAGGGCGCCGTAATGACCGACTGGTGGATGCAGCCCTCAGCCGACCCCGACTTCGACGGCAACTATAACTGCGGCTACCGCATCCGCGCACAGGTCGATGTCCTCATGCCCGGCGGCAACAGGAT